>CAZFQC010000082.1:0-9290 GCA_964520795.1 uncultured Brevundimonas sp. | reverse complement strand
GTGACCAGATCGACCAGCCAGCCGATCTCCGCCTCCGCCGCCGGGTCGATGAAGCCGTCCGGCAGCGCCGGCCAGGCCGCCCCGATCAGGGTCGCCTCGTCCCGCGCCGCGCCCTCGCCGGCCAGCTTGTCCCACAGCTCCTCGGTGATGAAGGGCATGATCGGGTGCATCAGCTTCAGGGTCTGGTCCAGCGTCCAGGCCGTCATGGCCCGGGTCTCGGCCTTCGCCGTCTCATCGGCACCCATGAAGACCGGCTTGGCCAGTTCCAGATACCAGTCGCAGAAGACGTTCCAGACGAAGCGGTACAGGGCCGAGGCCGCGTCGTCGAAACGCCCGCCCTCGATCGCCTCGCTGACCCCCCGCTCGGCCCTGGTCAGCTCGCCGCGGATCCAGCGGTTGATGGTCTGGTCGACCGTCGCCGGGTCGAAGCCCTCGACACGCCGGGCCTCGTTCATCTGCGAGAAACGCGCGGCGTTCCACAGTTTGGTGCCGAAGTTGCGATAGCCTTCAATACGTTGCTTCGACAACTTGATATCGCGCGTGCCCGACAGAATGGCCATGGTGAAGCGCAGCGGGTCGGCACCCAGTTCGTCGATGATGCCGAGGGGGTCGATGACATTCCCCTTCGACTTGCTCATCTTCTGGCCCTTCTCGTCGCGGACCAGGCCATTGATGATGACCCGTTTGAACGGAACCTCATCCATGAAGTGAAGTCCCATCATCATCATCCGGGCAACCCAGAAGAAGATGATGTCCGCCGCCGTCACCAGATCGCTGGTCGGATAGAAGCGCTCCAGATCCCCGGTCTTCTCCGGCCAGCCCATGGTCGAGAACGGCCACAGGGCCGAGCTGAACCAGGTGTCCAGCACGTCCTCATCCTGGGTCAGCGGCTTGCCGCCGGCCTGGGCCACGGCCCCGGCCTCACTCTCGGCGACGTAGATGTTTCCGTCCGCGTCATACCAGGCCGGGATCCGGTGGCCCCACCACAGCTGGCGCGAGATGCACCAGGGCTCGATGTTGCGCAGCCATTCGAAATAGATCTTCTCATAGCTCTTCGGCTCGAAGACCGTGTCGCCCTGCTCCACCGCCCTGATCGCCGGTTGCGCAAGCGTGTGGGCGTCGACGTACCACTGGTCCGTCAGCCAGGGCTCGATGACCACGCCGGAGCGGTCCCCGTGCGGGACGACGTGGCGGGTCTTCTCGATCTCCTTGAGCCAGCCCTGCTCCTCCGCGAGGGCGACGATGGCCTTGCGGGCGGCGAAGCGGTCCATGCCTTCATAGTCGGCGGGCACGTCCGGCGTGTCGGCGGCGGTGATCCGGCCGAAGGCGTCCATGACGTTCAGCGCCGCCAGCCCGGCCCGCTTGCCGACCTGGAAGTCGTTGAAGTCGTGCGCCGGCGTGATCTTCACCGCGCCCGAGCCCTTGGCCGGATCGGCATAGTCGTCGGCGACGATCGGAATCCGCCGCCCGACGATCGGCAGGGTCACGAACCTGCCGACCAGCCCGGCGTAGCGCGCGTCGTCCGGATGCACCGCCACGCCGGTGTCGCCGAGCATGGTCTCGGGCCGGGTCGTCGCGACCACGATATGGTCCCGCGTCTCGTACTCCGTTGCCTTGCCGTCCTCGTCAAAGGCAATCGGGTGCTCATAGGTGACGCCGTCGGCCAACGGATAGGCGAAATGCCAGTACGCCCCGTCCATCTCGCGCTGCTCGACCTCGAGGTCCGAGATCGCCGTCTGGAAATGCGGATCCCAGTTCACCAGCCGCTTGTCGCGATAGATCAGACCGTCCCTGTGCAGCTGGACGAAGACCTTGCGCACGGCGGCGTTCAACCCCTCGTCGAGGGTGAACCGCTCGCGGCTCCAGTCGCAGCTGGCGCCCAGCCGGCGCAGCTGCTGGACGATGGTCCCGCCGCTCTCGGCCTTCCATTCCCAGACCTTGGCCACGAAGGCGTCGCGGCCCATGTCGCGCCGGCCGGCATTGCCCAGGGCGGCCAGCTGGCGCTCCACCACCATCTGGGTGGCGATACCGGCGTGGTCCGTGCCCGGCAGCCACAGCACGGCCTTGCCGCGCATCCGGTGATAGCGGGCGAGGCTGTCCTGCAGCGTCTTGTTCAGCGCATGGCCCAGGTGCAGCGCTCCGGTCACGTTCGGCGGCGGAATGACGATCGAATAGGCTTCGGCCGCCGTGTCCTGACGCGGGGCGAACACGCCGCTGGCTTCCCACGTCGCATAGATGCGGGGTTCGGCGACGGTGGGATCGAAGGTCTTGTCGAGCATTGGGAACGGTCTTCAGACAAAAGATAAGGGCGGCCCCGACTGGAGCCGCCCCGGAATGATCTAGCCTTGATCGGGTCGCGGGTGAAGTCAGCCGGCGTTGCGGGCGATGCGTTCGACTTCCTTGCGTACCTGGGCCTCGACGATGGCCGGCAGATTGGCGTCCAGCCATTCCTTCAGCATCGGGCGCAACAGGGCGCGGGCCAGTTCGTCGACGGTCGGTCCAGTGCCGGTCATGTTGTCCATGGGATCAGGCTTCCTGAGGGTGGAGGCAAGGCCCGCGAAGGCCGAGGCGGCGCTGGCCGCGGCGCTGTCGCCGACCAGGCTGTCCTGCGCCGGTGCCGGCGCAGCGGCCGGCTCGGGCGTATAGGCCGCAACCGGCTCTTCGACGAAGACCGACCCGGCGGGGAAAGGTTCGGAGGGCGAGATATCGAGATCGCCGATGCTTTGCGCGGCCGGGGCCTCATAGGCGTCGGTCAGCTCAAGCACATCCTCTTCCGAGGCATGCGGCTCTTCCATCGACGGCGTTTCATCCATCAGGGCGGACGAGACGACAGGTTCTGGTTCAGGCTCAGGTTCCGGAGCCGGTTCCGGCGCGGCGGCGGCCGCCGCGGTTTCAGCCGGGGCGTCGTCTTCGGAGATGATCCGGCGGATCGACGCCAGGATCTCCTCCATCGTCGGTTCCTGGGCGGTCTGGTCGGTCATGTCGAAACCCCGGGGCGCGCGGCGAACGCACGATCAAGTCCAATGGCGGTACGGGAGAGGAGCCCCCTCCCATGCCCTGTCGTCGCATCTCAGCCCGCTGGAATCAACGGGCGTTTTTCGCGTCAATGGTTAACCGCTGGTGCCACCAGTCGCGCGACAGGCGACCTGCAGCGGGTCAGTCGCGCGGCGCCGTCTGAATGACATCCGACTTCAGCTGGGCATCGATCGGCGCGTCTTCGGCGTCATTGGCCGGCACGACAGCCGGCGCGGCGATGCGGTCGATCACCTCGACGATCCCGTCCCACGGCAGGCTGCCGCGATTGCGCACCCGGTCGTAGTTGGCGGCCGGGTCATAGACAGACAGGGCGGCGTCCAGATCCTGGCCTTCCAGCCGGCCCATGGCGGCCAGCAGATTGGCCTGGGCGACGTATTCGTTGCGACGGGCGCTGGCGAGGGAGATCTGGGCGTTGCGCAGCTCCAGCTCCTGGTTCAGCACGTCCAGGGTGGTGCGCAGCCCGACCTGGGCCTCCTGGCGCACGCCTTCCGCGGCCACGGTCGCGGCGCGAACCGCCTCTTCACCGGCCTGGAGGGTGGCGCGTGCCGAGATGGACTGGGCGTAGCCCGAGCTGACCGACTGAAGCGCCCTGCGACGCTCTCCCTCGACGTTGATCTGGGCAACATTGGCGCGCTCGAGGGCCTGGGCGACCCGCGACCGGTTCAGCCCGCCGGTGAACAGCGGCACCGAAAGGGTGGCCCCGGCCTGGAAGCGGGTGTTGTCCGCAATGTCTTCCATCGCGCCGAGGTCGGTCGTCGAACCGCCATAGGACGCGGTCAGCCGCGCCGACGGCATGTATTCCGCCTTGGCCGCCGCGACATTGGCCTCGGCTGCGCGCTGCGTATAGGCGGCGGCGCGGATCGACGGGTTGTCCATCATGGCGATGTCGAGGGCGCTGTCGAAATCGGCCGGAATGCCCGGCAGGACCGGCATGGGAGCCAGATCGCCCGGAGCCTGGCCGACCACGGCGGTATAGGCCGCGCGCGACACCGACAGCTGGGCCCGGGCGTTGGCCAGGTCGGCCTCGGACTGGGCCAGGCGGGACTCGGACTGGGCCACATCTGTGCGGGTGATCTCACCGACCTCGAACCGGGCCGAGGCCTCTTCCAGCTGGCGTTGAAGCACGCCGAGATTCGACTGGCGGATCGTCAGGACCTCGGTGTCACGGATCACATCGGCATAGGCCTGGATCACCAGGGCCAGCACCGTCTGTTCGCTGTCGCGCAACGTCTCGCGTCCGGCCAGGATATTGGCCTCGGCTGCCGAGATGCCGTGTCCGATCCGGCCGCCCGACCAGAGAGTCTGCGACAGACCGACGCTGGCACCGCCGCTGTCGCTGTCCGGATTGCCGAACAGGGAGTCGCTGTAGTCGCGGGTGTAGTTGGCGGAGACGCTGATATCCACCTGGGGCCGCAGGCCGGATCGCGCCTGGACGATCGACTCATCCAGCGCCCTCTGGTTGGCCCGCTGGGCGAGCAGGGTCGGATTGCTCTGATAGGCGAGCGCCAGCGCGTCCTTCAGCGTTTCCGCCCACGCAGGCGCGCCCATGCCGGTGATCACGGCGAAGACGGCGACCGAGGCGAGCGCGCGCGTACGTTTCAGCATGTCTGTTCCTGCCTGGCGCGGGGAAGCGCGCCCTTCGTATCTCATAGGTCTGATGCGGGACGCTTTGCGCCCACGCCAGTTAAGTTTTTTTCACGCACCCGCCCGGTGAGTCCGTCGGCATTTGCGACACTACAGCGCGAATGTGGGTTGCGGCGAGAGTTCCGCCAGCCCTGGCGGCGCCGCGTTGAACAATTCCCGTCGCGAAATGCCCCGTTCACCGCGCACATAGAGGACCGCCCGGCCCACCGGCCCGGTCCTTTCGACCACCGCCAGCCGACCGCCGACATTCAGGGCTTCCAGCCAGGCCTCCGGCCGGCCGGGGATCGCCCCTTCGCAGATCATGACGTCATACCCGCCACCCACCGGCGCGATGAGGGGCCCGACGGCCGTCTGAACCCCTTCGTCCGCCAGCACCGCCCCGACGACCTCGAACACGGCGGCGTCCGATTCCTGTGCCGTCACCGCCAGGCCGAGCTGCGCCAGCACCGCTGCCGCATAGGGCGCCGCCATGGCCAGGGCCGTTTCCCCCGGCCGCGCGTCCAGCGCCATCAGCAGTTTCGACAGGTCACGCGCCAGCATCAGATGACGACCGCCCGCGATCTCGGGTTCGATCTCGGCATAGGCCGACCAGGCCCTGTCGCCGGGCAAAAACCGCTCGCGCGGCACCGCCAGCAGCGCGGCCTGGAGGGCGCGGTCGGTGACGTCGTTCACCCGGACCTGACTGTCGACCATGACCTTGCGGGCGGCGGCGAAATCCATAGTGCGGCGATCCTGCGACTGGGGGCGCCCGGCGACGGCCGGGAAATCTCGCGCGCTTATAGGTCTGTGCGTTGCGGGGGACAATCCGATCTGATAGCGAACGCCCCTCGCGATGGCGCGGTCGTTTCCGACGACCCAGGGCCTGATGGCGGAGTGGTTACGCAGAGGACTGCAAATCCTTGCACCCGAGTTCGATTCTCGGTCAGGCCTCCATCGCGATTTCGTCCCCCCTCGTCGCTCCCCGCACGCGGACAAGCGGCGATTGCAAGCGTCCGTCGAAAACCCCGTTTCGGTGTATCCCCGCTCGTGGTTAAGGTGGGTGGTGAGCCGGGGGGGCGCTGATGCCAAGCCGTACTGATCGACTGACCGACCGCGAGCGCGAGTGTCTTCGGCTCGTCCACGCACACATGAGTTCCAAACAGATCGCGCGGCAGCTGGGGATCAAGCCCTCGACCGTCGACCGGCACTGCGAAAACGCCGCACGCAAGCTGAACGCCGCCGGGCGGGTGGATGCGGCCCTGCTCCTGGTCGCCGACCATCCTGTTCCGAATGACTCGGTATCCGAACCGTCCCCAATCGCTTCCGACCCGGTCCTCGCCTTCTCTGGCCCGGCGAAAGGGGTAAGTCATGACCGGGACAGACGGACAGGTGCCAGCCATCAGCTGGACGCAACTGCAGACGGTGCTGCTGGCTCTGGCGGATACGCCGATGAAGCAGATGATGGTCCAGCATCTGGTGGAAGGGACGCGCAAGCAGGCGACGTTCCTGGCACCCGAAAGCACCTTCAGGGAGATACTCCACATTGGAGCCGCCTTGCTGGACTCAGGCTTTCAGCCGGCGGAATCGGACATGAACACCTCGGCCGCATCCTGTTCGTCTGCACCATCGCGGCAATAGCCGCCCTGGCCATGACGGGCGTAATTGGCGCGGAGCGGTTCGCCTTCCTTCTGCAGGGCATCCGATACGGCGGCTGATCCGCGTCGCTTCTTGCGAATAGGTGAGCGAATGAAACGCAGCGAACATGCGGCGACCGTTGTCGCACGCCTGGCGAACGACCTGCATCAGGCCGAAGCCAGCCAGGACGAAGCCGTCAGCCAACTCGGCCGGTTGGCCCAGTCCCTGACGCAAAGCCGCCGTGAGGCGGGCCTTTCGACCACGGTCGGCCAGGCCGCCTTCGATGCCCTGGCCGACGCCGTGACAGCGCAGGTCAGCGCGCAGCGGGCGATGGTCGCGCTTCACCAGGCCCTGGCTGAGGTGAAGCGCAACACCTCCTATCGGGGCATCCGGATGGGCGGGCTGGAGAAGGCTGACGACCCGATCCCGCGCCCTGTGGGGCTTGCGCTCGTTTCCTGATTTGGCGATGCCAGGGAATGTCGCCCATCTATGCGGTTTCTCTGGCTCTGCTGATCGGGTCCGCGGCCCTCGCCCTCTGGCGCGGCGGACCGTGGGAACGCGCGACCGCGGCCGTTCTGGTCCTGAACTGGATCGGGACGGCCCTCGCCCCGTTCGACCCGACCCGCCCGCCATGGATCGCCATCGCGCTGGACGGCGGGACCATGCTGTTCCTGCTGTATCTCGCCCTCTATTCGAGGCGACGCTGGGCCATCTGGGCGGCCGCCTTCCAGTTCCTGCTGATGGCCAACCATCTGGCCTTCGTCCGCTTCCACGAGCTCGAGCAGTGGGCCTATGTCACGGCCTATTACGTCTGGGGCGACGCGGTCATGCTGTCGCTGATCGCCGGAACCCTGTGGCGGACACCCGGAACGCCGGCGACGGCGTCTTCGGGAACCACAGGCTAGGTCAGGCTCCCGTGCCCAGGCACACGCCCTCGCCTTCCTGAGCCAGGGCGAAGCCGCGCCGCGCGACCTCTGCCGCCGCCGGTCCATCGGGATAGCGGCCCGGATTGCTGTGATTCAGGTGGATGAAGCGCACCCGCGCGCGTTCGTCGGACGTCAGACGCGCCTCGAACCGGTCCATGCTGTCACGAAGGCGTGGATGGGGAATGGTGGTCATGTCCACGCCCTGCAGTTCACCATCGGCGAAGAAGGTCGCGTCCAGATAGGCCACGTCGACCTGTCGGATCAGTGCTTCGATCCCGGTTCCGCTTCCGGCCGCCCAGCGGTCCCAATCGTCGATGTCGGGCAGATAGACCGCCGCCGCGTCGGACCCGCGGATCACGAATCCGACCGTTTCCGAATATTCGTCACGGTGCGGCACAAGGAAGGGCGTGACCGACAGGCCGCCGTCCAACAGCACCGTACGACCGTCGGCCAGATCGCGAATGACGATATTGTCCAGGCTCACCAACTGGCTCCACGGACCGTTGTCCCGCAGAAACCTGCCCATGCGCGGCATGGCGAAAACGGGGATCCCGCGCGCACCCGCTGCCTCCCGCCCCAACATCATCAGCCCGGCGTAGTGGCCGATATGGGCGTGGGTCAGGAAGACCCCGTCGAGCCGCAGACCCGGCGCGCGGACGCCGCTCCATGCGTCCAGCCTCTGCATCTGGGCCTTGATGTCCGGCGTGGCGTCAAACAGCCAGCGGGCCCCGGTCCGGTGATTTATGACGGCGACCGAGGTCGCCAGCCGCGCCAGTGCCGGATCGGCCCAGGCCGGATCCTCGGCATGGCCGATCTGCGGCATGCCCGCGTCCTGCGCCACGCCGAGGACCCTGAGTTCAAGCTGGCAGACAGGAGTATCGGCACGCGCCGGCATGGTCAGGATCAGCCAGACGCTCACTCCGACGCAGCCTGCGATCGTCAGCCAGGCCCGGAACGGTCGACGTGACCGTGTGCGCGATTGACGATGGCCGGTTCCGGACACGCTCAGGCGATCGGTGCGGTGATCCAGCCTATGACGCTGGCGGCGCTGACGCCCGCTGCGACGATGCCGACCGCCAGCGCGACCCGCGCATTGCGATGAATGAAGACGAAAACGCCGCCGAACATGATCAAACTCCCCCCGGACACCACACAGCGACACAGCTTTTCCGGTTCATCAAGGTGTACAAAGCGTTAATCGCGATTTGGTGATCGATTCATGCCCTTCGGGTGAAATGATGCAGCGCGATTCCACTGGCGACCGAAACGTTCAGGGAATCAAAGCCTCCTGACATGGGAATTCCGATCGGCCGGCAGCGTTCGATCACGGCCGGCGACAGGCCGGGTCCCTCGGGTCCGAGTACGATGGCGATCCGACCGCCCCGAGGCACCCCGTCCAGCGGCTCGCTTGCGCCCGGCGTCAGGGCCAGAACCTCGAACCCCGCGGTTTTCAGCCCCTCGATCATGGCCAGGGCGTCCAGCCCGGTCGCCATGGGCGTCCGCAGCACGGCGCCGACCGAGACCCGGATGGCCTTGCGGTAGAAGGGATCGCAGCAACGCTCGTCCAGCAGGACCGCGCCCGCCCCGAACGCAGCAGCGTTGCGGAACACACCGCCCATATTGTCGTGATTGCCGATCCCGCAGGCCGCCACCACCACCGCGTCCGGCCCGGGATCGGCCAGACAGGTCTCCAGGGTCCGGGCCGGGGGCTTCTCGCCCAGCGCCAGGATGCCGCGATGCAGGTGAAACCCCGCGATCGAATCCAGCACCCCCTGCTCCGCGACATAGACCGGCGTGTCACTCGCGACCCGCTCAAGCGCCCCCGCCAGCGACGCGACGCGCTTGGTGTCCAGCAAAAGCGCCACCGGTCGGCACAGGGATCGGTCCGATGTCAGCACGTTCAGGACGACCTCGCCCTCGGCCACGAACAGGCCCTGCCTGCCCGCAAGGTCCCGCTCGCGTATGTCGCGGAACCCGGCGATGCGGGGATCTTCCGGCTGGTCGATGCGGATCAGGGCCAAGATCGGATATTTCCCGTTGCGTCAGTCTGACTCGCGCTGCTATAGCGCC
>CAZFQC010000081.1:0-9474 GCA_964520795.1 uncultured Brevundimonas sp. | reverse complement strand
TGGTACGTCCTCTCGGGCTCGAACCGAGGACCCTCTGATTAAAAGTCAGATGCTCTAACCAACTGAGCTAAGGACGCACACCGGACGGATCGCGCTTGCGACCCGGCGACGCGCCTTCTGTTGCAAACCGTCGCCCGGGTCAAGGGCTGGCTCGACGCGCCGCCGACCTCCGGCTAGGCAGGCGGCATGAAACCCCTGTCCGGTCTCCGCATCCTCGAGTTCGACGGCCTGGGCCCTGTGACCTTCGCGGGGATGATGCTGGCCGACCTCGGAGCCGAGGTTCTGCGCCTGTGCCGCAGCGCCGCCGCCGGCTCGCCGGTGTTCAGCGAGGTCGGTGGCGAGGTGCTGCATCGCGGCCGGGCCGCCGTCGCCGTCAATCTGAAGGACCCGCGCGATGTCGCGGGCGTGCTGCAGTTGATCGACCGTGCCGACGCCCTGATCGAGGGATTCCGCCCCGGCGTGATGGAGCGGCTGGGTCTCGGGCCGGATGTCTGCTCCGGACGCAATGCCAAATTGGTCTATGGACGGATCACCGGCTGGGGCCAGACCGGGCCGATGGCCTCGCAGGTGGGCCACGACATCAACTACATCGCCCTGAGCGGCGCACTCCATGCCCTGGGCGAGCCGGACCGTCCGCCGCGCGCGCCGCTCAATCTCCTGGGCGACTACGGCGGCGGGGCGATGATGCTGGTCACCGGCGTGCTCGCCGGCCTGGTGGAGGCCAGGACCACGGGCAAGGGCCGGGTGGTGGACGCCGCCATGACCGACGGTTCTGCCCTGCTGATGAGCCTGTTCCAGGCCCTTGGCGCGCGTGGGCTATGGAGCGAGGCGCGCGGGGCCAATCTGCTGGACGGCGGCGCGCCCTTCTACCGCTGCTATCGCTGCAGGGACGGTCGGTTTGTAGCCGTCGGTGCCCTCGAGCCGCAGTTCTACGCCGCCCTGCTGACCGGGCTCGGTTTCGACCCCGCAGCGACGCCGCAATTCGATCTCGCGGCCTGGCCGTCGATGCACGCCCGGTTCGAAGCCCTGTTCGCCGCGCGGACCCGGGACGACTGGGCATCGCATTTTGATGGGACGGACGCCTGCGTCACACCGGTCCTGACCATGGCCGAGGCGGCGCGGCATCCGCACAATGTCGCGCGCGGAACCTTTGTTGACCTTGGTGTGACCCAGGCGGCACCCGCGCCCCGGTTTGAAGGGATACCGGCCGAGCCTGCCCTCCAGGCCGAGCCGCAGTCGTTGCAGGCCGCTCTCGAAGCGTGGCGCTGAGGATCAGGCGACCGCGGCTTCCGTCCGGACCCGATCGGCGGCGCAGGCCTCGGCCAGGGTCGTGGCCAGCATGACCGGATCGATCGGCTTGGTCAGGAAGGCGTGAACCCCGGCGGCGTCCCAGGCGGCGCGATGCACGTCGAGCGCATTGGCGGTCAGGGCGATGACGGGCGTCGCGCCGTTGACCTCGCCGGCCCGGATGTGGCGCGTGGCTTCAAGCCCGTCCATCACCGGCATCTGCATGTCCATCAGGATGGCGTCGAATCGCTGGCTGGACGCCGCCTCCAGCGCCTCGGCCCCGTTCTCGACCAGGGTCAGGCTGCAGCCGTGGGGCTCGAGCAACAGCTGCAGGATCCGCCGGTTCACCTCATGGTCGTCGGCGGCCAGGATTGAGCGCCCCGCCAGCGACCCGACGGTCTCCACCGTCCGGACCGGCGTGGCCGCGGCGGACTGGACCGCGATCACCGGCAGGCTGAGGGTAAAGGTTGATCCTTCACCGTCCGTGCTCTCCACGGTCAGGGAGCCGCCCATCAGTTCGGCCAGCTTGCGGCTGATCGAAAGGCCCAGACCGGTGCCGCCGTAACGACGCGTGGTGCCCACGTCGGCCTGTTCGAAACTGTTGAAGATCTGGCCGAGCCGGTCGGCCGGAATGCCGCATCCGGTGTCAGTGACCGCAACGACCAGCCGGCCGTCGAACCAGCTGACTGCAATCCGGATCTCGCCGTCCTGGGTAAATTTGACCGCATTGGACATGAGGTTGAACAGAATCTGCTGCACCCGCAGCGGGTCGGTGCGTACGGCCGCAGGGACGTCCGGCGCGATTCGCACCTTCAGCCTGACTCCATTGGCCATGGCGCGCGGCTCCCAAATCCGGACCACGGTCGACAGCCGGTCGCGCACGACCATGTCGGCGCTTTCCAGCTCCATCTTTCCGGCCTCGATCTTGGAGAAGTCGAGCACGTCATTGAGCAGGCCCATCAGCACATCGCCCGCGTCGATCAGCATCGACACATGCTCGCGCTGCTGGCTGTCCAGACGGGTGCGACGGAGCAGGTTGGCGGCCGAGATCACCGCATTCATCGGCGTGCGGATCTCATGGCTGACGACGGCGAGGAAGTCCGACTTGGCCGCGCTGGCGACTTCTGCCTTTCGGCGCGCGCTTTGCTCGGCATCGCGGGCGGACTTGAGAGCTCCAGTCGTCGACGAACTTTGCCGCACCGCCACGACCAGGTGGCTCATGTACAGGATACAGCCGATGGTGATCAGCAGTTCCTGCCAGTTCTGGCTTGTGATCGCGCTGAACAGGGGCAGGCCAAGGAAGTAGGTCGCATGGGGGGCCACAGCCGAAATCAGCACGGGCCGGGCATGGTGCATATGCAGGCTGACGTGCAGGAGCCCGCCGGCGCACTGGACCATGGCGAACACCCGCCCGACCTCGCCGCCGAAGAACCAGAGATAGGCGCTCATCGCCGCATAGACGACGACGCTGAGCACGGTCACGGCGCAGGAAAGGATCACATACAGCCGGTCCGGCTGCCAGTCCGGTCGGCGCCGGTACCGGCTGAACACCGCCCAGTCGAGAGCCTGGGTGGCCAGGACGGCTGCAAACCATACCGGCGGCCAGATCGAGGGAACCACAAACGAGGCCGTAAAGCCGATAAAGGCCGCCAGGGCGATCCGGGTCTTGAGCTCACGGTATCGGACCTGCGATACCATGGCATAGGCGGTGACTGTCATTCGGCCCTCTCCGAATTTTCAGCGTACGCCAAAATCTGAAAGGATTGGTTGCTGCCCGTGGTGACCACAGGACGGTTCGAGGTTATGGAACAGGCGAGCCGGCCGCGCGTTGGAAGGCCGTTCCGGGGGAGACGCTGCTCATGAAACGCCTGATTGCCATTGTGGCCCTGTCGACCGCCTTCGGCCTTGCCGCCTGCGACGATCCGCGAAACAGTGATTCGGACGCCGCTGAGGCACCGATGGACGCGCCGGTCGCAATGCCCGCCGAAGACGCGGGTGCCCCGGTGACCGAGCCCGCCGCCATCGAAGCGCCGCCGGCCGATTCGACCAGCCTGCCCTCGGAAAAGCGGTCTTCCGAGGAATCCGTTCAGCCGGAAAGCGAAACCCTTTTCTATTGATCCCGGCCGCCGCCTCATCGGCGCCACAGCCTGGTGCGACGGCGACCTCCGCGCCCTGACGAAGGTTCCAGTTTGACGCCACGGCCCGCCCTGTTTCTTTTCGGCACGGCGGGCCTCCTCTTGCTGGCCTCCGCGGCGGTGGCTGACCCACGCGCCCAGATCCGCGGAGAGCTGGACGCAGAACTGCGCGCCCAGCTGGTCCGGGCGGTCGGGGAGGTTGATGATCCCCCCTCCAACCGTTTCGAGGCCCGTCGCCGTGCGCGCGGGGCCCTCGAGGCGGCCGAAGCACTTCTGCGATCCGAAGGCTATTATCAGCCGGTGCTCGAGGACATCGTCGAGGGCGAAGAGACGCCGGTGGCCATCGTCAATGTGACGCCGGGCCGTCGCTTTGTACTGGCCGATGTCGAGGTGCTTTGGGCCGAGCCGGCACCGGACCCCGCGTCCGACACGGCGGTGCGCGGCGAGATCGGCCTGCAAGCGGGACAGCCTGGCCGCGCCGGCGATGTCATTTCCGCCGAAGGCCGAATCGTCGCCGCTCTGACCCGTCGCGGCTATGCCGATGCGGCGGCCAGGCCGCGCCGGGTGGTGGTGGATCATGCCGCCTTCACGGTCCAGCCCGGTTTCCGCATCGCCTCGGGGCCGCTGGTCCGGCTGGACGGCGTGCGGCTGGAAACCCGCGGACCAACCAATCCCGACTGGGTTGCGAAACTGGCGCCCTGGTCCGAGGGCGAGGTCTACGATCCCGAGGATGTGGCCGAACTGGAGCGGCGGCTGCTGGAGACCGGCGTCTATGATGGCGTCGGCGTGGCGCTGGCGCCGACCGACCAGACCAATGACGCCGGGCACCGTCCGGTCGTCGTGTCCCTGACAGACCGCCCGCGGCGCATCCTTGAGGCGGGGGCCACCTTTTCAACCGCGGAAGGGTCCGGCGTCGACCTGATCTGGACCTGGCACAACCGGTTCGGCCGGGCCGATACCCTCGTCTGGCAGGCCCGCGCCGCAAACGTCGACAGCCGGCTCGGCGTGTCGCTGAGCCTGCCCCACTGGCGGCGACCCGGGGAGACCTTGCGTCTGTCGACCGCCCTGCTGAATGAGGACACCGACGCCTATCGCAGGACCGCCGTGGCCCTGGCCGCTGACCTGCAACAGCGCATCGGCAAGACCTCATGGATCAGCTATGGCGTGGGTCTGGACGCGGGCCAGTATGACGAGAACCGGTTCGACCCGCTGACCCAACTGCCCGTGAATTTCAATCGCGACCTGGTGATCCTGACGGGTCGGGCCAGCGCCTACCTCGACCGTTCCAATGACCCGCTGGACCCGACGACGGGCTGGCGGTTTTCGGCATCGGTCCAGCCGACCGCCGTGGCGGGCGAGGACACGGTGGTGTTCCTGAGAACAGAGGCCCAGGCCACCGCCTACCTGCCCCTGCAGGAGAATGCCAAGACCGTCCTGGCCGGGCGGATGCGGATCGGTTCAATCCTCGGCGGCGAGGAACTGACCGTGCCGTCGGACCGCCTGTTCTATTCCGGAGGCGGCGGTTCGGTGCGCGGTTTCGAATACCAGGGCGTCGGGCCGCGCCTGCCCGACAACACCCCGCGCGGCGGCCTGAGCCTGTTCGAGACCTCGATCGAGATCCGGCGTGATGTCTGGCGGGACTTCCAGGCGGTCGCCTTTGTCGACGCGGGGGCCATCGGCTTCCAGGAGACGCCGAACTTCAACAACCTGCGCTACGGCGCCGGCGTCGGCGTGCGCTACAAACTACCGTTCGGCCCCATACGCGCCGACATCGCCTTCCCGCTTGAGCGCCGCGACGGCGACGCTGACTTCCAGATCTATGTCAGCATCGGGCAGGCGTTTTGACCGACGCCGCCCCTCCCCCCGACGACGCGCCCGTCGATGCGCCCGACACTCCCGACGAGTCGGCGAAGAGGTCGCGCACGCGACTGCAGGCCGTCTCCTTCTTCGGCGGCATGGCCGCGGCAGTCCTGGCCGCCCTGCTGATCATCGTCGCCGTGGGCGGGCGTATGTATCTGCTGTCGGACTCGGGTCGCAGCCTGGTGACCAGCTTCGTTGCGGGCAAAAAGCTCGGTCGCTTCGGCCGGATCAATGTCGAGGGCGTGCGTGGCGATCTGTTCGACGACTTCACCGTCGACCGTGTCACCGTCACCGACGCCCGGGGTGTCTGGCTGGAGGCGCGTCAGGTCCGGGTCGACTGGGACTGGTGGACGCTGATCGCGCGCCGCTTCCACGCCACGGAAGTCGAGGCGGGGGTGATCCGGCTCATCCGACGGCCGGAGCTGGAGGCTTCGACCGAACCGCCCGGGCCGCAGCCGCTGTCGGTCGACATCGACCGGTTCTCCGCCGACGTCGAACTGCTGGAGGGTTTCAGCCGGGAATACGGCCGTTGGAAACTGTCCGGCGAGGCGAACGTGCCGCGCAAGGGCAACAAGACCGCGGTCGTCAACGCCGACAGCAACAGCCGGCCGGGCGATTTTCTGCGACTGAATGCGACGGTCGGCGAAGGCCTCGACGACCTGCGGCTGAACCTGCGGGCCAATGAGGCGCGCGGAGGGCCGCTGGCCGGGGCGCTGGGCTATTCTCCGGATCAACCCTTCTTCGCCACCGCCGTGGTCAACGGCGAGGTCATCGATGCGGTCGTGCGAACCGGTGACTTCGTGCCGCTGATCATAAAGGGCCGCTATGGCGAGACCCGGACGCGGATCTCGGGGTTCGCGGACTTCTCCGGTTCGGACCTGCTGGCACCCTTCGCCGAACGCATCGGCCGCACCGTGCGGTTCGGATTCGCCACCTCCACCGATAGTGATGACGACGGCCGGATCGGGGTCGCCTGGCGCCTGATGGCCGACAATCTCGACTCACGCGCCAGCGGCGAGATCCGCATCGACAGTCAAAGCAGTCCGGACGGCATCCGCCTCGACGTCTCGACCCGGTCCCTGACGCGTCTGGCGGGCCGGAAGGCCGCAGGGCCGGCGGCCTATCGTGGCGTGTTCCGGGGCGACGCCGCGCGGTGGCAGCTGGACGGGTCGGTGGACCTGATCGGGGCAGAGGTCGCCAGCTATCGTGCGGAGCGCATCCGTGGCCCGCTGAACGTGCAGGTCCGGCGTGGTCGGGTGGACCTCGACGGCGACATCCGGGCCGTCGGAGGGTCCAACGCGGGCATCGTCGGCGGTCTGCTCGGCGCCACGCCACGCCTGTCGTTCGAGGCCATGCGCCAGACGGACGGCGCCATCTTGCTGGAGCGGGTCAATCTGACGGGACAGGCCCTGACCCTCGCCGGCTCGGGCGGGCGAAACCTGCTTGGCGCACTCGGTTTCCGTGGGAACGCCGAAATCACCGACGCAGCGCGGGTCTATCCGGGCGCGCGCGGACGGTTCGGCGGGCCCGTCACGGCCTCGATGGCCCGGACCGGCGCACCATGGCGGCTGACCTTCGATGGACGGGGTCGGGGTCTGGCCATTGGCATGGATGAATTGGACCGTTTGCTCGGCGCGACGCCGCGGTTGAGGCTCACCGGTGCCCTGTCCGACGGACGGTTTGCGGTCGAGCAGGCGGATCTGACGGGTGCCCAGGGCACGGCCGGGGCCCGGGGCCTGGTCGAGAGCGACGGGCGGCTGCGTCTGGCGCTGAACTGGAACGCCCGGGGACCGTTCGGCGTCGGTCCCGTGGCCATTGACGGGGCCATGACCGGCGAGGGCGCGGTTACCGGGACCCTGGCCGAGCCACGCGCGGACCTCACCGCCGCCTTCGGCCGGGTCAGCGCCGGTGCCCTGGTGCTGACCGATGCAGAGATGATCCTGAGCTTCCGGCGGGGCGCCGATGCTTCGGACGGCCGGGTCACCCTGGCGGCGGAATCGAACTACGGGCCGGCGCGGGCCAGTAGCAATTTCTTCCTCGGCGGCGACCGGCTGCGGCTGACCGAGGTAGACCTGAATGCGGGCGGGGTGACGGCCCAGGGGGCCATTGCCCTGTCGAACAATATCCCTTCCAGCGCGGACCTGACCTTTGCCGCCCGGCCGGGCGCCTTCCTGGCGTCGGGCACGGCGGACGGCCGTATTCGTCTGACGGATGGCGCGGGGGCCGAGACGGCGATCCTCAATGTGACGGGACGCAATGTGCGGCTCGCGGGCTCGACCTGGGTGGTCCGCACCCTCGACCTGAACGGTCGAGGCACGCTTGAGCGCCTGCCCTTCACCCTCAAGGCCGATGTCGGCGGAGCCACGCCCGTGTCCTTCGAGGGGACCGGCGTCTATTCGCGCAATGGGCCGTCCCAGACTGTCGTGCTTGAGGGCGGCGGCCGGGTCCGCGAGATCGCCTTCACCACCCGCAACCCCGCCGTCATCGCCCTGTCCGGCGACGGCCGCGTCGCCCGGGTCGACCTCGGCATCGGCGGCGGCGTGCTTCTGGGCGAGCTACGTCAGGATTCCCGCGCGGCGATCATCGAGGCCAATCTGACCAGCGTCGATCTTGGCTCGCTGATCCAGGACATGCGCGGGCGGGTGACCGGCCGCCTGTCCCTGCGCGGCGCCGGGGACGATCTGTCAGGCTCGGCCAACATCACCCTGGATGACATCCGCAGCATCGACGCCCCGCGCGGGATTGCGGTCGACGGGACGCTGAACGCCCTGCTGGTCAACAGGACGCTGCGCATCCAGGCCCAGGCGGCCGACGGTGACGCGGTCCGGGCCTCGGCCGATGTCACCCTGCCGGTCGAAGCCTCGGCCGCGCCGCTGCGGCTGGCCATCGTCCGCACGCGCGACATGTCCGGCGAAATCTCGATCCAGGGTCAGATTCAGCCGATCTGGGACCTGCTGGCCGGCGGGGAACGGTCGCTCTCGGGCCAGATCAATGCCCGCGCGACCCTGGCCGGTTCCATGGCCGAGCCCCGCCTCAACGGCCGGCTGGACCTGCAACAGGGGACCTTCAGGGACAGCGCCACCGGAGTGCGGCTGGAAACCGTCACCCTCGCCAGCCGCTTCGATGACACGACCGGCCTGGTGGAGAGCTTCAGCGCCGTCGACGGTGCGGGTGGATCGGTCAGTGGCAGCGGGAGGATCGGCCTGAAACAGGGCTCGGGCTCCAGCTTCCAGCTCCTGCTCAACCGCTTCCGCATCATCGACAATGATATCGCCGAGGCCAGGGCGTCCGGGCCCCTGACCGTGACCCGCGGGACCGACGGCAACATCACGCTCAACGGCCAGATGGACATTGACGAGGCCCGCATCCAGGCCAACCCGCCGGGATCGCCCGGGATCGTCAGCATGGATGTCATCGAGATCAACCGGCCCGGCGGCGACGTTCCGGAGGAGGAGCAGAACCGCCAGCGGGGGATTCAGTTCGGCCTGAACATCGGCCTGAGTTCCCCCGGAGGCGACGTCCGGGTGATCGGTCGCGGGCTGAACGTCGAGATGAATGTCGAGGCCCGGGTCACCGGCACGATCGCCCAACCCGTCCTGAGCGGGACGGCGCGGGTGGTGCGCGGCGACTATGATTTCGCGGGCAAGCGGTTCGTCTTCGACGAGCGGGGCACGGTCAGCCTGTCGACCAGCCCGGAGCTGATCCGGCTGAACCTGACCGCGACGCGGGACGACCCGGCGCTGACCGCCACCATCCGGGTCACCGGCACGGCGGCGCGGCCGGTCATCGTCCTGACCTCGACCCCGGCCCTGCCGCAGGACGAAATCCTGTCCCAGGTGCTGTTCGGCCGGTCGGCCTCGCAGCTCTCGGCCTTCGAGGCCGCCCAGCTGGCCGCAGGCGTCGCGGCCCTGGCCGGCGGCGGCGGCTTTGATGTGATCGGAAATCTCAGGGAACTGGCCGGTCTGGACCGGCTGTCGTTCGGCGGTGAGGCCTCGGCCCTGACGGTCGCGGGCGGGCGCTACATCACCGACGACGTCTATCTGGAGATCATCGGCGGCGGCGAGAACGGGGCGGCGGTCAATGTCGAATGGCAGGTGCGCCGCAATCTGACCGTCAGTTCGAAAGTCGGCGGACAGGGCGACGCCAGCCTGTCGATCCGCTGGCGCCGTCAGTCGCGCGAGCCGGGCGCCAG
>CAZFQC010000080.1:0-9597 GCA_964520795.1 uncultured Brevundimonas sp. | reverse complement strand
TCGCGGCCGGGGCCATCCCGACGCCGCGACCCTCGAAATGGGTGGAGAAGGCCGCACAGGTCTCATTCTCGATGTTCATCACCAATGAGGTGGTGCGGATCGCCTGGTTCGGCGTGGTCAATGTCATGATCGCCAAATTCGCCCTGCCCCTCGCCGCCCAGTGGGCGCTGTGGGGAATGGGCGTGGCGGCGGCCTTCGTCTTCGCCTTCCTGTTCCACGTACTCATCGACACGCCGATCCAGAACCGCATCCGCGCATGGATGAAGCGGCAGCCCCGGCCCCGTCCGATGACGGTGACGCAGCCGGTCGTGTCGCTGGAAGGCTGAGCCCGATCAGCGCCGGACCGGATCGCGCCCGGACCGAATTGGGCTAGAACAGCCGGGTGAACACGCCAGACTCCCACGATCCCTCCGCTCTCGCTGCGGCTGCCGGCGCCGGAGACCCCGACGCCGCGCACCGGCTGGCGGTGCTGGCCGCCATTGGGCTGGGCATGCCGCAGGACTGGCGCGAGGCGCTGGAACGACTGTCGCAGGCGGCGGCCCTGGGACACGCCACGGCGGGTCGGCAGCTGGCGCTGCTCTCGAACGCCGGGGGCGTCGACATGGCCGCCTGGCTGACCGCGCCGCCGCCGCGTCCGCTGGCCTCCGGGCCGGCGATCCTCGCCATCGAGGGCTTCCTGCCGGAGCCTGTCTGCGACTGGCTGCTGGAGCGGGCGAGAGCCATCACCGAACCAGCGCTGGTCTATGATCCCGCGACCGGCGAGGGACGGCGCGAGAGCGTTCGGACCAATGCGGCGGCACAGTTTGTTCTGGAGCGAATGGATGTGGTTCTGGCCGTGGTGCGCGAGCGAATCGCGCGTGCGGCCGGCCTGCCGGTTCCGGGCCTCGAATGGACCCAGGTGCTGCATTATGCGGTCGGCCAGGCCTTCGACTGGCACGTCGACTGGCTGGATCCCGCCACGCCCGGCTACGCCGCCGACCTGGCCGCGCGCGGCCAGAGGATCGCCACCTGCCTGGTCTTTCTCAACGACGATTTCGACGGCGGGGAGACGGCGTTCGAGGCGGGCGGGCTGAAACACAGGGGCCGCAAGGGCGACGCCCTGCTGTGGGCCAACACCCTGCCCGACGGCTCGGTCGACGGCCGCACCCGCCATGCTGGCCTGCCACCGACGCGCGGCGAGAAATGGGTGCTGTCGCAGTGGCTGCGCGGGCGGGCACCGCGGCGCTGAGGCCTGACCCGCGTCAGATCGGCATCCGCATGATCTCCTGATAGGCGGAGATGACCTGGTCGCGGACGGCCATGACGGTTTCCAGCGAGGCCTCGGCCGAGGAGACGGCGGTGACCACGTCGATCAGACTGCCCTGGCCCTGGACGGCCGCGGCCATCTGGGTTTCGGCTGCGCGGGAACTGGCGGTCATGTCGCCCATGACGCTGGTCAGCATGTCGGCGAAGCCGGACTGGCCGACGCCGCCGGCAGGGGACGCCGGCATCTCGGTTCCCTGGATCGCCGAATAGGCGCGCGCCGCGGCCAAGGGATTCATCGCTCAGATCCTATTTCTTCAGCAGGTCGAGCGTGCGGGCGTCCATGGCCCGCGCCGTCTCGATGACATTGAGGTTGGCCTCATAGGCGCGCTGCGCCTCGCGCATATCCATGGCCTCGACCAGGGTGTCGACATTGGGCCGCAGCACATAGCCCTCGGCATTGGCCGCCGGATGACCGGGCTCGTATTCCGAGCGGAAATCGCCCTGGTCGGTGCGCACCTCGGCGAGGGCGACGCCGGTGGCACCGTTGATCTCGCGCGCCTGGAAGACGGGGATCTGACGCCGGTAGGGCTGGCCGCCGGCGGTCTGGGCGGTCGACTGGGCGTTGGCGATGTTCTCGGCGATGATCCGCATGCGGGACTGCTGCGCCTGCAGGGCGCTGGCGGCGACCGACATGGCCGAGTTGCGGGGTGGGATCGGATCGGGCATCGGCTATTCCTCGATCATCGGCCGGGGGCGCGGGCGGCCATCCGCAGCATCTGCATGGACTTCTGGTAGAAGCCGATGGCCGCGTCATAGGCCATCCGGCTCTCGGCCATCTTGAGCATCTGTTCCTCGACCACGACGGAATTGCCGTCGAGCGTGGTTTCCGAATCGGGCGCGGCGCGGCTCTCGAACCGCGCCGTGGCGCCGGCCGGGGCGATATGCATGGCGCTGGTGCGGACCATGCGGACGCCGCCCCCGCCTTCGGCCAGCGCCCGGGCGAAATCGGTCGGCTGGTTCAGGTCGCGGCTGACGTAGCCAGGCGTGTCCGAGTTGGCGACATTCTGGGCAATGACGCGCTGGCGCTCGTCCAGCCAGGACAGGCGGCCCTTGATCTGGCTGAGCAGCGGCAGGTCGGTGAAGCCCACGGGAGCCTCCTCAGGCGCGGATCACCCGCATTGAGATGGGCAGAAACTGCCGCCTGCATGGTTAACGCGGGGTTATCTCAATGCGGCGTTAACCATGTCGGGCGAAGTCTGGCGCATGAATTTCCTCGACCTCGTGCGGGCGTTGCTCGCCCTCGCCTTCACCCTGGGCATCATCGGCCTGGCCGCCTGGGCCTCGCGTCGATACCTGCCGCAACTGCTGGCGAGGATCAGCGCCGAGCGGGGCGAACGCCGGATGGCCGTGGTCGAGACCCTGGTTCTGGACCCCGCGCGTCGTCTGGTGCTGGTCCGGATCGACGACGAGGAGCGGCTGCTGATTCTCGGCGAGGGCCGTGAGCTGATCGAACCGCGCGGTCCGGAGGCCGGCAAGTGACACTCAAGGGCGTCTTCGTCATGCCCACCCGGGCCGAACTGAAGCGCGCGGCGATGCTGTCGCTTATCACGACCGGCTTCTGTCTGCTGTGGCCGCTGGCGGCCCTGGCGCAGGATGTGGCGGCGGCGGGCGGACCCGGCGCAGCGATCAATGTCGATCTCGGAACGGGCTCGGGCCTGACCGAGCGGGTGGTGCAGCTGGTCGGCCTGATGACCGTGCTGTCACTGGCACCATCGATCGTGATCATGACGACCAGCTTCGTGCGGATCATCGTGGTGCTGTCGCTGCTGCGCACGGCGCTGGGCATGCAGCAGTCGCCGCCGAACGCCGTTCTGGTCTCCCTGGCCCTGTTTCTGAGCGCCATCGTCATGGCTCCGACCTGGCAGGACGCCTATGATTCGGGCATCCGACCCCTGCTGGACCAGCAGATGGAGCTGCCCCAGGCCTTTGATGCGGCCTCGGATCCGGTGAAGACTTTCATGCTCGGTCAGGTCGACAGGGACGACCTGGCGCTGTTCGTCCGGCTGTCCAATCTGGAGGCCCCCACGGCGGCGGCCGACCTGCCCCTGAGAGTGGTCACTCCGGCCTTCATGATCAGCGAGTTGAAGCGGGCCTTCGAAATCGGATTTCTCCTTTTCGTTCCGTTCCTTGTGATCGATCTGGTGGTCGCCAGCGTGCTCATGTCCATGGGTATGATGATGCTCCCTCCGGTGGTGATTTCCCTGCCGTTCAAGCTGATCTTTTTCGTGCTCGTAGACGGCTGGAGACTGGTCGCCGGAAGCCTGGTCGAGAGCTTCCAGCGCGCGTCCGGTACCGGATAAATCCCCACCCCGTGGGCGTTACAGCCGCAAAGTCGCTTGCCAAGGGAAGAAAAAGCGGCGTCAATCCGTCCGTCATCGCCCCTGAATCGGGACGAGCTCACATCGGGAAACGACCCATATGACCACCCAAGCAGAACTCATCGCCTCCGTCGCCAAGGACGCCGGCGTCAGCCAGGCTGACGCAGGCCGGATGCTCGACGCCCTCGTCAAGAACATCCACAAGTCGCTGATCGGCGGCGGCGACGTGCGCATCTCGAACCTCGGCGTGTTCGACACCGCCGCCCGCGCCGCCCGTGAAGGCCGCAACCCGGCCACCGGCGCGACGATCAAGATCGCCGCCTCGAAGGCCGTGCGCTTCCGCGTGTCGAAGCCGCTCAAGGATGCGGTGAACAAATAGTCTGTTCCTTCTCCCCTTGAGGGAGAAGGACCACGTTTAACGGGCGGGCGCCGCGGGTCGGTTCCCGCCCGTCTTCGTCCTGAGTTCCGTCTTCATGGCCGCGACCCAGCCGGCGAAGGTGTCGGCCGAGGCGGCGAGGCCGGCGAAATCTCCGGGCGAGGCGGCGCCGCCCACGCCGTCGTCCAGGGCGATCGACAGGGCGGTCTTCGCCCGCGCCCCCGCCACAAACGGTCGATAGTTGCGCGACAGCCGTGTCAGGGACGCGGCGTCATTGCCGAGCGAATAGCCGACGCCGGCGCGGATCAGCCGGGCCTCCTCGACGACCGTCAGGGCCGCGGGATTGCGGAAGCGGTCGCCCAGCAATCCCTCGTACAAGGCGGCGGCCGCCGCCCAGTTGCTCTGCTTCCAGAACACCTCGGCGCGGACTTCGCGCGCCTCGGGCGTGGTGTCGGCACCCAGCACCTCCAGCGCATGGTCGAACCGGCCGAGGTCCATCAGGGCGCGGGCCTCGAGCGCGCGGCGTTCGGTGTTCAGGGCCATGGGCAGGATGGTGGTGCGCGAGTTCCAGATGGCCTGCAGCGCCGGCTCGGGCTGGCGGTCCATCAGATAGACGGCGGCGAGATCGGTCGCGACCTGGGCCTTGGCCACGCCCTCGAGCCGGTTCTCGACCTGGTATTTGAGCAGTTCGGCGGCCTGGTCGAGCAGGTCGACATCGACCAGACGGCGCGACAGACGGCGGACCATCTCGTCGCCGTCGGCACCGATGGGGGTCAGTTCGCGGAAGTCGTAGAACAGCCCCAGCGCCTGCACGGGCTGAATGCCGTCGGCCCCGCCCTCAAGGAACAGCATGCGGAAGGCGGCACCGAGATCGGCCTGGATTTCGGCGGCACCCTCGAGCCGGTTCAGATTGGGCCCGGCCCCCTTCAGGGCGGTCAGGGCCTCGCGATACAGGCCCTGGGAGAGGTAGAGCTGGCCCAACTGGCGGATGACCGCCAATTCGGTGGCGTCGCCGCGCCAGCGCCAGCGCAGGCCCTCCAGCTCATTGGCCGCCGCATCGGCCTTCATCGTCCCCTTGGCCAGGGCCAGGCGTACCACGCCCAGTTTCGCGGGCACGGCGACGGCGTCCAGCGGCGCACGGCCGATGGCGGTATAGACGGCCAGCGCCCGGTCGGACTGGCCGTCCAGTTCGAACAGCCGGGCCTGGACCAGCCGGGCGGTCAGCTGGTCGGCGGCGGGCGCATTCTGGCTGAAGCTGTAGGCCAGCAGGGCACGGGCGGCCTCGAGGTCGCCGGTCTCCAGCGCGGCCATGGCGTGGGCGGCGCCGAAGCGCGCGCGCCAGGGGGCGGGGAACTCATCCACCGCCGAGGCGCCGGCGGCGAAGGCCTGACGGGCCGATTCCCAGTCGCCCTGGGTCGAGGCGATATAGCCGCGCCAGACGGCCGAGGCCGGGTCAGAGGCGACCGCGGCCGAGGCGAAATCGCCCTGGGCCTCCTCCATCCGGCCGATTGAGGCGCGGGCCGCGCCGCGCAGACCGCGCAGCTCCGGCTCGCCGCCCATATTGGGAGCCTGGGCGACGATGCTGTTGAGCACGCCGACGGCCTCATAGCCAAGGCCGGAGCCGACGAGGAAGCGGGCGAGGGCCAGCCTGGACTCGGCGGGCGCGCGGGGATCGTCCCCCGCGGCCATGGACTCGCGCGCCGCGGCATCCTGCAGCTGGCGATAGCGGGCGGAGAAGCCCTCGTGGCCGACCTCGGCCCATTCGGCGAGGATCAGGGCCGGGTGTTTCGCCCGTTGCGGCGCGCCCGCCTCCGCGGAGACGGCTTCGAGCGCGGCGGAGGGCGGCGACAGGGTCAGACCGCCCGGACGGCTGATGGTGACCAGATCCCCCTCGGCCTGGATGGCAAGGTCGCTGGTCAGGGTCTCCACCGCCAGACCGTGGGCGGTTGGCAGCAGGGCCATGTCGACGGTGCGGCGGCGGTCGGCGAAGCCCTTGCCGGGCGCCAGGGCTGTGACGGCGGCGAAGCGGTCGCCGGCCAGGGGGTCGGTCAGCCAGACGGCCCGGGTCGCGCCGGCCATACGGGCGACGAGGGCCGGTTCGCCGTCGTCCTGGCGATCAATGGCGACGCCCGCAACAGACATGGCCTGTCCGCCGATGGTGACGGTCCAGGTCGATCCCTGGGCGGTCGCCGAGACGGCGAGGCCTTCGGGGGCGGCGATGCGGACCGCGACGTGATCAGGACCGGCGGTCCAGCGGGCTTCGGTCGCCGGGCCCAGTTGTCCCGCGCCGGGCATGTCGAGGCGGGCGGCCGTGTCGAACACCACCCAGACCGCTTCGCCGCGGCGGAAGACGGCAGCCCCGACCGGCGACGACCAGGCGAAGGACAGGCTGACCTTGGCCGGGGTGGCCACGGCCGTGACCGGGACGGTCTGGACGGCCGTAGCCGAGGCTGTCTCGACCGGCGCGGCGGCCGGAGGCGTGGCGTAGAGGTTCAGCCAGACCGCGCCGTCGGCGGAGCCTGTGCGGGCGTCCGCGCCCTCGGCCAGGGTCAGGACCAGTTCGGTGCCGCCCGTGACCGCGCGGGTCTCGACCTTTTCCACACCGCGCGGCGGATTGACCTTCAGCCGCGATACGTCGGGCGCGGCGGTGGCACCGATGCGGATGACGACCTCACGCCCCTCGCGGCGGACCCGGGACCGGGCACCGATGACACCGGCGAATTCGATTCGGGTGTATTCGGTGTTGGATCCGATGCGGATCGTCACCGGATCCAGCGGCGCGTCGGCCTCCTGGGCCAGCGGCGTCAGCGGGGCGAACAGGACCGCGCCCGCCGCGGCGGCAGCCACGGAGGTCTTGAGTAGGCGCTTTCTGGCGGAGGCCCCGGACATACGCGCGCACACTCGCGCGACGGGCCTTTCGGCGCGGTTAACGGATGATGACCGATCAATGGCGTCCGGGCACCCGACCGGCGCGTAATTCCCGCTCCCATCCGGAGGTCTGAATGTCCCTGCTGCCCCTTTTCGCCGCGGCCCTGCTGCAGGTCGCCACCCCGGCACCCGGGGCCATGAACGGCGCCTGGTCCGTGGATCTGTCGACCGACCCTGCCCAGCCCTATGTGAAGACCATGCACCTGGCCCTCGCGGCGGACGGCACGGTCAGCGGCGACTTCTACGACAGCCCGATCGAGGCCGGCCGCTGGAAAGACCAGAACGGCCGCCTGTGCGTCGCCTTCCGAACCACAGACGGCGTCGGACCCTATCATACCGCCGCCTGCCTGACCGGCGACCGGGTCGAGGGACAGACCTGGGCGGAACAGCGGGAATTCGTCTTTGTCTGGAACGCGACAAGGGGCGAGCCGACGCCCTGACCGGAAAGGGACGCCGCGACATTACGACGGGTTGCGACGCGGGGCGGGCGAGCCGACATGCGGGGCGGCCTTCCTGTCAGGATCCCGTTGTGACCGACTCCCAGTATCCCCGCCTGAACACCCTCTCGACCGGCCTGCGTTGCCGATGTCCGCGCTGCGGCGAGGGACCTTTGCTGAAGGGGTTCCTGACCATCCGGGACGCCTGCCCCATCTGCGGGCTGGACTATGGCTTCGCAGAGCCCGCCGACGGCCCCGCCTTCTTCGGCATGAGCGCCGTCGGCATCGTCGGCATGGCCCTGTTCATGTGGTTTGAGTTCGCCGTCCACCCGCCGGTCTGGGTGCATATGGTCGTGACCATGCCCCTGCTGGTCATCGGCTGCCTGGCCGTGCTGCGGCCGCTGAAGGGCTGGCTGGTGTCGGAACAGTTCATCCACAAGGCCGCGCCGCCGGTGTTCGCAAGCAACGGCAAGCACGGCGAAGGCTCGAAATGGCGCTGACGCCCTATTGCTGACGGGGTGCCCGGGTGGGCGGGCTCTGTGGCCCGGTCTGAACCGGCGTCGCCGGGCGAGGCTCGATCGGCACCGCCCGGGTCGGCGGCGCTGTCGCGCGCGAGGGCTGTCGCGGGACCGGCGTGACCCGCACCGGCGGATCCCGGGTCACGGGCGCAGAGGTTGCGGGGGCTGAGCTCTCTGGCGGCGGCGTGACGACCGTCGTCGGGGCCCGTGTCAGCGGCGGCCGGGGTGCCGGGTCTCGGACCTGTGGATCACGAACAGGGGGATCGCGCACCACCGGCGGCCGCGGCGTTTCGGGCTTGTCGCCGGAACCGGTGGTCGGGGGCGCGGGCGGCGGCGTGACCGGACCGGTCGGCGCCGGCGCAGCACCGGACGGTTCGACCGGCGGCGGGGCGGCAGTTTCCGTCCGTGTGGGCAGCAGGGCCTCGAACCGGCGGTTGGTCTCGTCGGTCGCCGCGAAGAAGGGATAGAGCCGGGTCCGGGTCAGGGCGACGATCTGCACAGGCCGGTTCAGAACCACGCTCTGGCCATTGACCTCGATCCCGATCACCCCCTCGCGCAGGATGATCACCGCGGCGCTGTCGGACTCGGCCGACAGGTCCGGTGCGCCGGGAATGCCGGCGAGGAAGGCCACCGCCTCCGGCCCCACCACGCCCTCGATCACCGTGCCGCGGATGCCGATGGCGGCGCCGGGCGTGCGGAAGGCGATCGGCTCGGGCTGGGCCCCGGGCGTATCTGAAGCGAACCGGAAGGCCCCACGCAGCACCGAGACCGCCACGCCGGCCACGCCGCGCTCGGGGTCATAGACGAAGCGGTCGATCTCGACCCGGGCGTTGGCGCCGACGGTCAGCATCGAACGGTCCAGCAGGCTGACCTCGAGACGGCTGGCGGCAGCGGTGGCGATGCGGTCGCCGAAATGGACGTCCGCGCCCGTGAGCGACGGCCGCCAGTCGGTCTGGCCGGCGGCGACGGTGGTGACCGCATTCTCGACCAGCCGGTTGACCCCGACCCGACCGGGTGCCGCCGGCGGCGTCATCAGGGCCCAGGCGACCAGTGCGACCACGACGGCCAGAACGGTCCAGATGATCTTCGCCCGCATAGAAGCCTCCCGCGCGACCGGCACCACCGTAACGCTTTCCCGCCAGCAGGCCAAAGGGGCTTCGCCCGAAGGCTGAAGCCGGGCGTGACGGCCGTTTGACTTCCCGGGCGATGACGCGCCCCTTGCGCCCGTCCCGGGGAGGGGCGCGCCATGGACGTCGAACGCATTCTGTCGTGGCTGCTGATCCTCGTGCCCGTCGTCATCCTGGCGATGGCGGCGGTGATGATCCTCAAACGCAAGCGGTGACGGCGGCTCTGGCGCCGAAGGCCGCAGCCGGATAGAAGCGCGCCCTGACCATTCGAGCCAGGCCGGAGATCTGACGTGTTGCGATGGATCGGGAACCTGTTTCTGGTTTTCCTGGCGATTGTCGTCGTGACCCTGATCGCCCTGATCCCGCTGTCCACCCTCCAGTTTTCATACCGTGAGTTCGGCGTCGCCGGAGTCGTTGGCTGGTATGCGGCCGGGGTGGCCCTGTCGGTCGTGGTCGACCTCAGAATCCTGCGCAATCCGCTGGAGGACCGGGTCAGGCTGGTGATCGGGTGCCTGATCGCGCCCCTGGTCGTTCTGGTCGCCGCGGCGGTCGCCTGCCTGCCGCTGTATCTGGTGCTGAAGCTGTTCT
>CAZFQC010000079.1:5397-9702 GCA_964520795.1 uncultured Brevundimonas sp. | reverse complement strand
CCGCCCTTGCCGACATCGTGCAGCAGCATGGCCAGCATCAGGGCCTCGAAATCGTCGATGCGATGGACGATCTCGGTCGAGGACGGGTGGTCGGCCTTCAGCTTGCCCCGCCAGATGTCGTTGATGATGCCGATGGCCTGCAGCGTGTGCTCGTCGACCGTATAGGCGTGGTACATGTTGAACTGGGTCTGGCCGACGATCCGCCCCCATTCGGGCAGAAACCGGCCCAGCAGGCCGGTCTCGTTCATCAGGGTCAGGACCCGATAGGGCCGCTGGCCGTGGGCGAGGATGTCCAGGAAGGCACGCGTGGCCTCCGGGTCGCGACGCAGCGACGGGGTCACCAGCGACAGCGACCGGCTGACCGCCGAAAAGGCGTCGGGGTGCAGGTCCAGATCGTGCTCGTCCGCGGTGCGGAACAGCATGAGCAGCTTCTCGGGCGCCGCGGCGAAGACCTCGGGTCCCTTGACCGACAGGCGGCCGGCGTCCTCGTGGAAGCCGTCGACGCCCAGTTTACGCTTTCGGCCCGGGATGAGCCGCGACAGACTCAGGGTCGATTTCTGCTGGCGCGCCTCCAGCTTGGCCGACAGGGCGCGGGTCAGGGCGCCGACGTCGCGGGCGACCAGGAAATACCGCCGCATGAACCGCTCGACCGCCGGCTCGTCGCCGCGCCCGCGCCAGCCCATGCGTCGGGCCACTTCGGGCTGGAGATCGAAGGTCAGCTTCTCCTCGGGCCGCCCGGCCGTGAGATGCAGATGCGCCCGGACCCGCCACAGGAAGTCGAAGGACTCCTCGAAGGTGCGCCGCTCCCGCGCGGTCAGCAGATCGTCCATCACCCGGGCGCCCAGGGGGCTGTCGGGCGCCAGCGACCGCGCGATCCAGAACAGGGTGTTGAGATCGCGCAGCCCGCCCTTGCCGTCCTTGACGTTGGGCTCGACCCGGTAGCGGACCGCGCCCGACTTCTGGTGACGGACGTCGCGTTCCTCCAGCTTGGCGGCGATGAAGGGCCGGGGGTCGGCCTTGGCCACCTGGCCCTGGAAGCGGGCGATGAAATCCGCCGTCAGTCGCGCGTCGCCGATCAGCGGCCGCGCCTCCAGCAGGGCGGTGCGCACCGTCATGTCCGACTTCGCCAGAGCGAGGCATTCATCGACCGACCGCGCCGACTGGCCGACCTTTATGCCAAGGTCCCACAGCACATAGAGCATGAACTCGATCACCTGTTCGGTGCGCGGGATCGGTTTCCACGGGCGAAGGAACAGCAGGTCGAGGTCCGAGAACGGCGCCAGAACGCCGCGGCCATAGCCCCCGACCGCGATCAGGCTCAGCCGCTCGGCCTCGCTGGGGTTGGGGGCGGGGTAGAGGGTATCGGTGGTGAACCGCCAGAGCGCCGTCAGCAGATCATCGGCGGCGGCGGCATAGAGCCGGGCGATCTCGACGCCTTCGCCGCCCGCGTCGAGACGGCGGACGATCCGGCTTCGGGCGGTATCGAAGGCGTCCCTGAGGACCGCCGCGACGGCCTTGCGCACATCGGGCGCGGACGCGGCCCCGACCAGCCGGTCGTCAAGGACGTCGGTCACCGGCGGCCCAGACCCTTCAGCCGGTACAGGACTTCCAGAGCCTCGCGTGGCGAGAGTTCGTCGGGTTCGATGGCCTGCAGGGCGTCCTCGACGGCCGAAGATCGGGCCGGTGCCGCGGGCTCGGCCCATCCTGGACTCTGGGCGAACAGGGGCAGGTCATCCAGGCTGACGGCGGCGGCCTTTTCCCCCTCCAGCCGCTCGAGCACTTCACGGGCGCGATCGACCACGGCGCCGGGCACGCCGGCCAGTTTCGCCACCTGCACCCCATAGGAGCGGTCCGCCGCGCCGGGCCGGGCCTCGTGCAGGAAGACGAGGTCGCCGTTCCACTCCCGCGCCGCCATCGACAGGTTGCAGACATGGGCCAGCCGCGTCTCGAGGCCCGCCAGCTCGTGATAGTGGGTGGCGAACAGGGTGCGGGCACGGTTGCGGTCGTGCAGGGCCTCGGCCACGGCCCAGGCGATGGCCAGGCCGTCATAGGTGGCGGTGCCCCGCCCGATCTCGTCCAGCACCACAAAGCTGCGGTCGGTGGCCTGGGTCAGGATGGCGGCGGTCTCGACCATCTCGGTCATGAAGGTCGAGCGGCCGCGGGCCAGATCGTCGCCCGCGCCGACGCGGCTGAACAGCCGGTCGACGACCCCCAGTCGCATCGAGCGGGCGGGGACAAAGGCACCCGCCTGGGCCAGCACCACCAGCAGGGCGTTCTGGCGCAGGAAGGTCGACTTGCCGGCCATGTTCGGGCCGGTGACGATCGACAGTCGCGCGCAGGCCGCGCCGGACCCGTCCAGCCTGCAGTCGTTGGGGGTATAGGGATCGCCCTGGGCCTTCACCGCCGCCTCGACCACCGGATGCCGTCCGGCGGTGATCTCGAAACAGCGGGTGTCGTCGATGGCGGGCCGGACGCCGCCGACCTCCTCGGCCCATTCGGCCAGGGCCGCATGGGCGTCGAGCTCGGCCAGGGCCTCGGCCACGGCCTGCAGCGGCCGGGCCAGCGACTGGACCGTGGCGCGCCAGACCTCGAAGGTCTCGCCCTCGATGGCGAGCGCGCGATAGCCGGCCTGGCTGATCTTCGCGTCCAGTTCCGACAGTTCGACGGTGGTGAACCGGACCTGGTTGGCGAGGGTCTGCCGATGGATGAAGGGGCTCTCGCCGGTCGGCCGGAGCAGGGGCTCCGCGGCTTTCGCGCTGGTCTCGAGGAAATAGCCGAGCACGGCGTTGTGGCGGATCTTGAACGGTACGCCCGCCTCGGTGACGGCGCGGGCCTCGAGGTCGGCGACGACGCGGCGGCTGTCGTCGCGCAGGCGGCGGGCCTCTTCCAGTTCGGGGCGATAGCCGGCGGCGACGAAGCCGCCGTCGCGGGCCAGATGCGGCGGCTCGGCGACAAGCCCTTCGGCCAGGTCGACCAGCAACCGGCCCAGATCGGGTGACAGGGTCATCCGGTCGAGGCAGGCGACGATCCGCGCCGGCGGCCCGGCCTGGGGCTCGCGCTCCGGCGGGAACAGGCCGGCGATGCCCTCGGCGATCGACAGGCCGGTGCGGATGGCGGCCAGGTCGCGCGGCCCGCCGCGGCCCAGAACCAGCCGCGACACCGCGCGGGCGACATCCGAGGACGCCCTCAGACCGTCCCGCAGATCGCGGCGCAGGTCGCGGCGCTCGAGCAGCCATTCGACCGCGTCCAGTCCATGATTGATTTCTGCGGGTTCGCGCAGCGGCCGGGCGATCCGCTCGGCCAGGGCCCGGGCGCCGCCCGAGGTGACGGTGCGGTCGATACAGGCCAGCAGTGACCCCTCGCGTTCACCGCGCTGGGTGCGGTCGATCTCGAGGCTCAGCCGGGTCGCCGGATCGATGGCGAGGAAGCCCGAGTCGCCCGACCGGCGCGGCGGCGACAGGGCGGGGATCTTCCCGGCCTGGGTCGTTTCCAGATAGGCGGCGATCAGGCCCAGGGCCGAGACTTCGGCCTCCTCGAAGGTGCCGAAGCCGTCCAGCGAGGCGACGCCATACAGCCGCTCGACCCGGACCCGCGCACCGACCGGCTCTGCCAGCGCCTGCGGCAGGGCCTGGACCACCCCGCCCGAGCCGTCGAGCGCGGCCTTGGTCGCCTCGTCCGAGAACAGGCGGTCCGGCACCAGCACTTCCGACGCCCGGAACGAGGCCAGGGTCGCGCCGAGGTCTTCCAGCGAACAGGCCACGGCGTCGACCGATCCGGCCGACAGTTCGACCACGGCCACGGCCGCCCGGCCCTTGCGCACCGAGACGGCGGCCAGCCGGTTGGCCCCGCGGGCGTCCAGCAGGCTGTCCTCGGTCAGGGTGCCGGGGGTGACGACGCGGACGATGTCGCGATGGACCACCGCCTTGGAGCCGCGTTTGCGGGCCTCCGAAGGGGCTTCCATCTGTTCACAGATGGCGGCCTTGAACCCCTGCCGGATCAGCCGCGCCAGATAGCCGTCCAGCGCATGCACCGGCACCCCGGCCATGGGAATGTCCTCGCCCTGGTGCTTGCCCCGTTTGGTCAGGGTGATGCCCAGGGCCTTCGAGGCGATCTCGGCGTCCTTGAAGAACAGCTCGTAGAAGTCGCCCATGCGGAAGAAGACGATGGCGTCCGGCTGGCTGGCCTTGGCCGCCAGGAATTGCGCCATGACCGGCGTCGTCCCCTCGCTGGACGGGACGGCGTCGGCTGTCGGGGGATGGACGAGGGGGGCGTTCATGGGGACGCGACAGGGTGAAGGATTGCGCG
>CAZFQC010000079.1:0-5297 GCA_964520795.1 uncultured Brevundimonas sp. | reverse complement strand
GGGGGATGGACGAGGGGGGCGTTCATGGGGACGCGACAGGGTGAAGGATTGCGCGCTGCGCCTCAAGCGGAATGGCGCGGCCTTGCACAGGCAGGATCGGGCTGCGAGAAGTCCGGCAGGCGGTTAAGGGAACGCGGTGTGATGCCGCGGCTGTGCCCGCAACTGTAGGCGGCGAGACGGTCGATCATTCCGGGGCTTCGGCCCCGGCGTCACTGGGCAACCGGGAAGGCGCGATCCTCCGTCATTGTCTGGCCAAATGCGCCGGGTCCGAACCTTCGGTCCGAACCGCGTTTGGCTGGCGACCCGCAAGCCAGGAGACCTGGCCGCCGACGTCGCTCGTCCGCTGTCCGGGACCAGACAGAGGCGTGGGACCAACCCTTCCGCAGCTGCGGAAGCTGTTCCGTCGAAGCGACCCGACCCAAGCGCCGCGCCCCTTCCGGGGCCGGGTCGGTCGCTTTCACCTGCCGCCGCGCAGCGCCAGCGCGGGGCCGACGGAGATCCGCGCATGACGCGATCCATCCTCTACGCCACGGCTGCGGCCGTGTGCCTGCCCCTGCCCGCCTGGGCGTTGACCCCCGCCGAACCGGGCGACGATCTGCCCGAGGTCGTGGTCACTGCCACCCGCCTGCCGGCGATCGTCGCCGAAACCCCCGGCGCCCGGGCCATCGACCGGTCGACGATCGACCAGCGCGGCGCCGTCTTCGCCGCCGATATCCTCAGCGACGTGCCGGGCCTGTCCGTCTATCGCGCGGGCCTCGGCGGGGTGACGTCGGTGCGGATCCGCGGGGCCAGCCAGGACAAGTCGCTGGTCCTCGTCGACGGCGTCCCGGTGAACGATCCGTCCCAGCCGGCCGGCGGCTTCGACTTCGCGGGCTTCGACCTGACCGACGTCGAGCGCATCGAAACGCTGAGCGGCCCGCAGTCGTCCCTGTGGGGCTCGGACGCCATCGGCGGCGTGATCGCCTTCACCAGCCGCGAACTGGACGGCCTGCGCGCCGAGGCCGAAGCCGGATCGTTCGAGACGCGCCGCGGCCGGCTGCAGATGGGCCGGGCGGGGGACCGCTACGCCGTCGGCGGCTTCGTCTCGCACTATGAGAGCGAGGGCGTATCGGCCGCAGCGAGCGGTACCGAGGCCGACGGCCTTGAGACCACCGCCTGGGGACTGAACGGGCGTTACGCCCTGAACGACCGGATCGAGATCGACGGCCGCTTCCGCCATGCCGATCGTTTCGCCGAGCTCGACGGCTTCGGCCCGGTCGATACGGAAGACACGACCAACACGACCGACCGGTCGGGTTTCGTCCGGCTGGCGCTCACCGACCTGGCGGGTCTCGATCATCGCATCACCGTCGCCGCCTCGGACATAGAGCGGGTCACCCACAGCGCCTTCCCCTCGACCTATGAGGGCGAGCACCGGCTGTGGCGCTGGCAGGCCGACAGCCGCGGGGCCGGTCCGGTGGCCTATGCCTTCGGGATTGAACGCGAGGAGACCGAGGCGTTCCTGAACGGCTACAGCGCGGGCCTGGGCGTCGATTCGGCTTTCGGAACGGTGCGCTGGGAGCCGACGGAACGGCTCACGCTCAACCTCGGCCTGCGCCATGACTCGACCGACGACTTCGGCGGCGAGACGACGGGTCGGATTTCGGCCGCGTACCGGCCGGGAGGCGGCCTGACCCTGTCGGGCGCGTTCGGCACCGGGTTCAAGACGCCCAGCGTCAGCCAGGCGGTGTGCGATTTCTGCTTTGTCCTGCCGGGCACGGCGATCGCGCCACTGGTTCCCGAATACGCCAGGGGTGGCGAGATAGCCCTCGGCTGGCAGTCGGCCGACGGGCGCTTCGACGGCCGCGCGACCCTCTACCGGCTGGAGGTCGAGGATCAGATCGACGGTTTCTTCGATTTCGGGACCTTCGAATTCTACTACGTCAACATCGCCCGGACCCGGACCGACGGGGTCGAACTCGAAGGCCGGGCCGTGCTCGGCGCCGGTTTCGACCTCAGCGTGGCCTGGGCCTGGACCGACGCTGTCAATGAATCGACCGGCGCCGCCATCCTGCGCGTACCGGAACAGGCGGGGTCGGCGACCCTGGGCTGGAGCGGCGGTCGCTGGTCGGGGGCCCTGACGGTGCGGGCGGAGGGCGACATGCCCGATTCGGGCGGAACGCGGGACGGCTTTGTTACGGCGAACCTGAACGCCGCCTGGGACCTGAGCGACGCCGTCAACCTGACGGCGCGGGTCGACAACCTGACCGACCAGACCTGGCAACAGGTGTTCGGCTATGGCGAGCCGGGCCGATCCGGCTATGTCGGGATCAGGCTGCGCTACTGATCCTGCGGGAGTCGGCGGCCGCGGCCGCCGGCTCCAGCTGAAGCGAGGCCCAGTCCAGTGCCGGGATCGGGGCATGGGCGGCGGCGACGACGGCGCGCAATTCGGCGGCCGAGGCGATGCTGGCGACCACGGCGGCGACCTCGGGCAGGCCGATGGCATAGGCCAGGGTCGCCTGCATCGGATCGACGCGCGCCTCGGCCAGGCGGCGGCGGATGCGCGACAGGGTCGGGCCGTGGCGGTGCATCTCGAGCGGCAGGGCCTCGCCGCTCATGAACAGCAGGCCGTCAGCGAAGACCGAGGTGGCGTGAATGGCCACGTCGAGCGCCGCCAGTTCAGCCAGGATGCCGGAATGCTGGGCTCGCTGGTCCAGCAGATTGCATTTCAGCTCGACCACATCGGGCTGGAAACGGCGGGCCAGCAGGACCGGGCCGTCCTCGATCGTGGCGCAGAAGCCGATGCGGCGGTACAGGCCGCGGTCCTTGAGGGCCAGCAGCCGGTCCCACAGGGCGCGGCCTTCGGCCCCGGCCAGGTCGGCGGCGCCGGAAATCAGCAACAGGTCGGCGCGCGGCAGGCCGAGCCTTTCCAGCGAACGACGGGCGCGGGCCTCGACCCGGTCGACGCCGTCGCTGACGGATACGGTGCGCACTGAAACCTGGAAGGGCGACGGGAAGGGCCAGGCCTGGCCGAGCCAGCGTTCGCCATCGCCATCCGGCCGGGTCGCGATCCGGGTCACGCCGGAATCGGCGGCGGTCTGGAGCAACAGGCGCAGGGATTCCACGCGCGCGCCGGCGGACGCCGGGATGGCACGGTCGGGCTGATGCACGACGGCCAGGGCCAGTTTGTCGACCGGGGACGGAGAACGGCTCGGGATCACCCCCGGACTGTGACGGCGAAAGTTTAAGGCGCCCCTTCCAAGACCTTGCACGGAGCTTAACCGGCGAACGGTGGTCAGCCGGGCCGGACCAGCATCAGGGACCGTGGAGACGGCGCGACGGCGACCTTGCGTCCCCAGCCGAACGCCAGCCGGTCCTGCTCTATGCCGTCCGCAAAGATGACGCCGCCGTCGTTCATGCGAGACGTCACGATCAGGGGCGCGGTCGAATCCGCCCGCCCCCACTGGATCTCGGCGCCGGTGGCGACGCTGGGCCAGGGCTCGCGGACGAAGAAGGCCAGGTCCGGCCCGGTCGGCGACGGTGCCGCCCCTTCGCCGGTGGCCGTCATGATTGACCGCGCCCACCCGGTCGCCCCGGTGCCGGTGGCGACGATCAGGCCGGACGAGGACTGGAATTCCGTCATGCCGTCATAGGCGATCAGATAGCGGGCCGACTGGTGACTGTGGTGACCTACGAAAATCTCGTTCAGCGCCTCGAGCGTCTGGCCGTCATCGAGGGTGGCCCGGGCCATGGTGCGGCGCTCGATTTCGGCGGCCCCCGCGGCGACAGCGGGCAGGAGCGCGGGCAGGTCGGCGGCCGCCAGCGGGACCAGCACGCCCTCATTGACCCCGGCGTCCGGATTGACCCCCAGCACGGGCTGGCCGGAGACGTATTTGGCCAGATTCGCGACGAGGCCGTCCTGGCCGAGGGCAATGATTATGTCTTCGGGGCCGAACAGGAAGCGGTCCAGGTCGGAGCGCCCGACGCGGGCCACGCGCCAGTGGTCGGGGATGGCGGTCCGCACCTGATGAACGGTCTGGCCGAAGGCCTCGTGCCCGGCCAGCACCTGGTCGATGTCCTGGCCGCGGGTGCGCAGGAAGAACCGGACCTGCTCACGCGTCGAATGGGCGGCGAGCAGCCGTTCCCAGTCGGTTTCGCGAGTCACCAGCACGGCGCGCGGGGCGAGCGTGCCCATGGCGTCAGGTCTTCGGCGGACGCAGGGTCGGGCCCTTGGGCGCGGGCGGTTCGCCGCCTGCCCGTGCCGATCGCAGGGCGTCGCCGATGAAGGCGCTGAGCACCTCGGGCGAGATGTTCAGATGTTCGATCGTGTGCAGCTTGCCGGCGAACTCCTGGGCGGCGAGACCCAGGATCACCGCCGGCGACTGGTCGCTGTAGATGGCGACGCGGGTGCGCTCCATGTCGGCCCGGGCCTGCTGGATCGTGCGGATGCGCTGGGCCTCACCGTCGGCGCCGATCTGTTTCGAGGCGGCTTCGGCCTGGGCCCGGCCGCGGGCATTCTCGTCCTCGCGCTCGATCAGTTCACGCTGGCGTCGGGCCAGTTCGATCTCGTTCGACAGCTCGTTTTCGGCAATGGCCCGCTCCTTCTCGACCGCAAGGGCGCGCCGCTCGAAGGTGGCCTGGTCGGCCTGTTGCTGCAGCCGTTCGAAGGTCGGGGTCTTGAGCGCCCGCTCCAGCTCGCTGGACGGCGAGACGTCCGCGACCCGCACGGCCACAATGCTCAGGCCGAGGCCTGAAAGTCCTTCCGACCCCGCGAGGCCGCGCGCGATTCGCTCGTGCAGGGGTTTGACCCCGCCGCTGAGAATCTCGCCGATGTCGAGCTCGGCCAGATACTGGGCGGCGAATTGCTGGGCCACGCCCGTCAGCAGGCTGTCGATCTGGTCGAGGGGCCGGCCCAGGTGAATGCCCTGACGGAGGTCGATGCTGAAGTCGATGCGGTCGGCCATGGCCTCGGGATTGGAGACCCGCCAGACGACCACGCCCTGGACGGTGACCTCCTGGAAGTCGCGCGACCGGCTCTTGAACAGGAAGGGCAGGTCGCGGTCGTCCATCGGCATCTGGGCGATGGAGGCACCGTCGGGCATGAACCAGAAAGCGAGGCCCCGGCCGGATTTCCGGCGTTCGCCCCGCCGGTAGAACTGGATATGGGCGCTCGCGTCGCTGCGCAGCAGCCGGAACGGTCCAAAGGTCTTGATTTCGGCCATGCGTCGGATTCCCCCCGTGGTCCCGTGTCTGTCTAGCTGAGGTTGCGCAAGGCCTCCAGCACGCCCTTGCCATAGCGGTCCAGCCGGGTCTGGCCG
>CAZFQC010000078.1:5842-9878 GCA_964520795.1 uncultured Brevundimonas sp. | reverse complement strand
TCCGGCGGGCGCTTTCTGCTGTTCAGTCGGGCCGATCAGCCCTTGGCGGCGTAGCCCTGCCCGCCGTTGGACGGACGCCGCCGGCGCGGGCGGCGCTTGATTTCGCCGTCGGGCTTGGCCGGGGCCGTGGCCGGGGCGCTGCTGTGGCGCGTGTCGTTGTTGCCGTTGCGCGGCCGGTCGCGGGCCAGCGGGTCGAAGGTGCGCTCCGGCGTCGGACGGGCGTCGCGGCCCGGGCCGGCCTTGCGGACGCGGTGCGGTTGCCCGCCGCCTTCCAGCTTGACGCCGTCGCGGCGCGGATTGCGCGGACCGCGCTGTTGCTGGCGGTCGCCGCGGCCGTCGTCGGGCATGGAGGCCTTGGACTTGACGCCCGAGGCCATGATCGACTGGTCGAGCAGGGCCAGGGACTTGTCGTTGCGGCGGTCGGTGGCCGGGATCTTCTGGCGCGTGACCTTTTCGATGTCGCGCAGCAGCTTCATCTCGTCGCCGGCCACGAAGCTGATGGCCGTGCCGTCGGCACCGGCGCGGGCCGTACGGCCGATGCGGTGCACATAGGCTTCCGGCACATAAGGCAGCTCGAAATTCAGCACGTGCGAGACGCCGTCCACATCGATGCCGCGGGCGGCGATGTCGGTGGCGACCAGAACGCGCAGCTTGCCGGCCTTGAAGGCGGCCAGGGTGCGTTCACGCTGGGGCTGGCTCTTGTTGCCGTGGATGGCGCCGGCCTCGACGCCGCCGGCTTCCAGATAGGCCGCGACCTTGTCGGCGCCGTGCTTGGTCTTGGTGAAGACCAGGCAGCGCGTGTAGTGCGGATCGGCGAACATCTCGGTCAGCAGGGCGCGCTTGCGGCCCTGTTCGATGTGGATGATCGACTGGCTGATGCGCTGGACCGTCGTGGCCTGGGGCGTCACCGACACCTTGACCGGATCCTTGAGCAGTTCGCCGGCCAGCTTGCCGATCTCCGACGGCATGGTGGCCGAGAAGAACAGGTTCTGGCGCATGGCCGGGATGCGGCTGACGATCTGGCGGATCGGCTTGACGAAGCCGAGGTCCAGCATCTGGTCGGCCTCGTCGAGGACGAAGATCTCTGTGCAGGACAGGTCCAGCGTCTTCTGCTGCATATGGTCCAGCAGGCGGCCGGGGGTGGCGACAAGCACGTCGAGGCCGGCCTGGATGGCGCGTTCCTGCGGGCCGTATTTCACGCCGCCGAAGACGACCGCGACCTTGAAGCCGAGGTGACGGCCGTAGGTCTTGAAGCTCTCGGCGATCTGGCTGGCCAGTTCGCGGGTCGGCGACAGGATGAGGACGCGCGCGGTGCGCGGCTTGGGCGCGACGCGGTTGGCGGCCAGACGATGCAGGATCGGCAGGGCGAAGGCCGCGGTCTTGCCGGTGCCGGTCTGGGCGATACCCAGCAGGTCCTTGCCCAGCATGACGTCGGGGATGGCCTGGGCCTGGATCGGGGTGGGGGTGGTATAGCCTTCGGAGGCCAGGGCCTGCAGCAGGGCCGGGTTCAGGCCGAAGGTGTCAAATGTCTTGCTCATGGAGCGGCTGTCTTTCGCGTATGCGGCGACGCGGCCTTTTTGCTGGGCGCGCGGTCAGAAGGCTCTGCCTTCTCGACCCGACGCGCGCCAGTCCGGCGCACCGCCAGTCCGGCCTGCGAGATTGCGGGGCCGGGTGGATCGGGCGCCGCCCCGCGTGTCCGGGCAGCGAATGAATCTTGAGGGCCGGCCGCTGCTACAGTCAGGTCTTCGTGTGCTGAAGACCCACACGCGCTGGAGCGCACCGGGGCATCGCAGTTGTGCGACGCAGCGCAAATGGACGCGCAATGGGGCTAAGTCAAGGCGGAGAGGTTAACCGCGGTCTGAGTGTGCAGTGCGAAAAGCCCTCGACTTCCGCAGGGTCATCACGGAATGTTACAACTCCGCCCCACCGAGGAGTGTTCCATGTCGATGACGCCGCGCGCCGGTCTGCAGATCGCCGGGGAACTGGCCGCCTTCATCGAGACCGCAGCGCTGCCGGGGACCGGCATGGAGGCTGACGCCTTCTGGACCGGGGTCGCCGCGATTTTCGAACGCTTCGCGCCGGAGAACCGGCGGCTGCTGGCGGTTCGCGACGACCTTCAGGCCCGGATCGACGCCTGGCACGGCGGGCGACGTGACGCGGCCCATGACGGCGCGGCCTCCGAGGCCTTCCTGAGGGAGATCGGCTATCTGGTCGACGAACCGGCGCCTTTCGCCATCGGCACGTGCAACGTCGACGCCGAGGTCGCCACCCTGGCCGGGCCGCAGCTGGTCGTGCCGAGCCTGAACGCCCGGTTCGTGCTCAACGCCGCCAATGCCCGCTGGGGCAGTCTGTATGACGCACTCTACGGCACCGATGCGCTCGGCGATCTGCCGCCGCCGGGGCCGTTCGACGCCGCGCGGGGGGCACGGGTCGTCGCATGGGCCAAGACGTTCCTGGACGAGGCGGTCCCGCTGGCTGAGGGGCGGTGGGCTGATCTCGGCGATCCGCACGGCGGAATCGCCCTCCGCGATCCCGGCCAGTACGTCGGCCGTAACGAGCAAGGACGGCTGTTCCGCCACAACGGCCTGCACATCGAGGTCGTCTTCGACCGCGACCATCCCATCGGCCGCGACGACCCCTCGGGGATCGCCGATGTGGTGCTGGAATCGGCCCTGTCGACCATCGTCGATCTTGAGGATTCCGTCGCCGCGGTCGACGCCGCCGACAAGGTCCAGGCCTACCGCAACTGGCTGGGCCTGATGCGTGGCGATCTGGTCGAGACCTTCGACAAGGGCGGCAGGACCCTCACCCGCGCCCTCAACCCGGACCGGGCCGTCACGGTGCCCGACGGATCGACCGTGACCCTGCCCGGCCGGTCCCTGCTGTTCGTGCGCAACGTCGGCCACCTGATGACGACGCCGGCCGTGCGGCTGCCCGACGGATCGGATGCACCCGAAGGCGTGCTGGACGCCATCGTCACCTCGCTGATCGGGCTGCACGACCTCAAGGGCCTCGGGGCCGTCCGCAACAGCCGGGAAGGCTCGATCTATATCGTCAAACCCAAGATGCACGGGCCGGAGGAGTGCGCCTTCACCGACGCCCTGTTCAACGCGGTCGAGGACCTGCTGGGGCTGACGCGGCACACGATCAAGGTCGGGGTGATGGACGAGGAGCGCCGCACCTCGGCCAATCTGGCGGCCTGTATCCATGCGGTGAAGGACCGGATCGTCTTCATCAACACCGGCTTCCTCGATCGCACCGGCGACGAGATCCACACGGCCATGCAGGCCGGGCCGGTCGTGCGCAAGGGCGACATCAAATCCTCCGCCTGGATCGCCGCCTATGAGGCGCGCAACGTCGCCATCGGCCTCGCCTGCGGCCTGTCGGGCAAGGCGCAGATCGGCAAGGGGATGTGGGCCGCGCCCGACCGGATGGCCGACATGCTGGACCAGAAGGCCGCCCATCCGAAGACCGGCGCCAATACCGCCTGGACGCCCAGTCCGACGGCGGCGACCCTGCATGCGCTGCACTATCACCAGACGGACGTCTTCGCCCTCAGGGCCGGGATCGCGGCGCGGCCGATCCCCGGGCTCGAGGACCTGCTGACCCCGCCTCTGGCGAACGGCGCGAACTGGTCGGAGGCGGAGATCGCCGAGGAGCTCGACAACAACGCCCAGGGCCTGCTCGGCTATGTCGTCCGCTGGATCGACCAGGGCGTCGGCTGCTCAAAGGTGCCGGACATCCATGACGTCGGCCTGATGGAGGACCGCGCCACCCTGCGTATTTCGTCCCAGCACATGGCCAACTGGCTGCTGCACGGCGTCTGCACCGCCGAACAGGTGGACGCCGCATTGTTGCGGATGGCGGCCAGGGTGGACGCCCAGAACGCCGGCGATCCGCTTTATCGCCCAATGGCCTCCGACCCTGCGGCCAGCCTCGCCTTCCAGGCCGCGCGCGCCCTGGTCTTCGACGGCGTCGACCAGCCGAACGGCTATACGGAGCCGCTGCTGCATGCGTTCCGGCTGAGAGCCAAGGG
>CAZFQC010000078.1:0-5742 GCA_964520795.1 uncultured Brevundimonas sp. | reverse complement strand
AGATAGGTCAGGGCGGTCCGTTTGCGCAGCAGGACCACGACCTCCACCGGCGCGCCGGGACGCAGGGTCTCGGCGCCGCGGCCCATTTTCGCCAGCTCGCTGGCCGGGACCACGATCTCGGCCCGGAAATAGCTGGCCCCGGTCTCCTCGACGGTGAAGCTGTCGGCAGAAATCCGGGTGACTCGTCCGTGAATGACCGGCGGGTTGCGTTCGCGCAGGCCGGGGAATTTGACCTCGGTGTCCAGTCCCACCCGCAGGTTGTCGACATCGGTCGGGCTGATCTGGGCGATGATGACCTGGGAGGCGTCGCGCGGGACGATCTCCATCAGCGTCTGGCCGGCCTGGATCACACCGCCCTGGGTGAAGATGGTCAGGCCGACAACCTCGCCCGAGGCCGGTGCCCGCACCTCGTTGCGTGCGATCTGGGCCCTCAGTTCGGTCATCCGGGGACGGAGCTCGTTCAGTTCCACCTCGATCTGGCGAAGCTGGTCCGCCACGTCCTCGTTCATCTTGGTCGATACGCCGGACATCTGCAGCCGCGCCTCGCCGACCGCCTCGCGCGACCGGGCGATCTGGGCGCGGAGCGAGCCCAGTTCCCCGTCCAGCTGGGCCGCGGTGCGTTCAAGGGCGCGCACCCGCGTCAGGGGGGCATAGCCCTTTTCGGCCAGGCTGCGCATGCCCGCCAGCTCGTCCTGGATCAGGCGCTGCTGCTCGATATTGGCGGCGATCTGGCCCTCATAGCCGGCGATCTGTTCGTTCAACTGCGCCACCCGTTGGCCCAGCACGCCGGTTTCGGTCGACCGGCCGGTCCGGCGGGCACCGAACTGGAGCTGCTGGATGCGCAGCGATTCCTGGGCGAGCACCGCGTCCTCTGCCGGCAGGTTGGCGAATTCGGGCGGCGTCGGAATGCGGCCCAGACGATCGCGCTCGGCGATGAGTCGGGCCCGTTGGGCCAGCAGGGCGAAGACCTGACTGGCTACGCCGCGTTCGGTGGCCTTGAGCTCGCCACTGGAGAGCTGCAGCAGGACCTGACCGCGTTGCACGGTGTCGCCTTCGGCCACCAGCAGGGCGCTGACCACGCCGCCTTCGCGGTGCTGCACTGCCTGCCGGTTGCCGGACACGGCGATCTGACCCTGGGCGTAGGCACCGGCGTCCAGCGGTGCCAGGGCGGCCCAGCCGAGGAAGATGACGAAGAACAGCACGATGATCGTCCCGCCGATCACGAGTTCGCGGCGGGGATTGTCGAGCGAAAGCGGCGGATCGGAGGGCGGTGGCGACGCGGGCATTGTGAGCGGCGCTTCGAGGTCGTCCGGCGGAACAACGGCGTCGGTCATTGGGTGCGCCTCGGGCGGTTCGGGGTCGCCTGGGCGGCCGAGGAAGGAGGCTGGATCTGTTGTTGCTGTTGCGGCTGCGGCTGTTGCGGACGGGGCGCGGCCTGCCCGGGACCCGGGCGGGCCGGTTGCGCCGTCGGCTGGCTGGCCGGCGCGGCTGGACGACCGGCGGTCGCGCGCATCTTCTCGAGCACCTCCTCGCGCGGGCCTTCCAGCTGGACCACGCCGTCCCGCATCATCAGCAGCCGGTCGACCCGGGCGAGGACGCCGGCCCGGTGGGCGATGATGACCACGGCGGCCCCGCGTGAGGCAGCACCGAGGATAGCCTGCATCAGGGCGGCTTCGCCTTCCTGGTCGAGGTTGGAGTTGGGCTCGTCCAGCACCAGCAGGACAGGATCGTTGTACAGCGCCCGCGCCAGGGCGACGCGCTGCGCCTGTCCGGCGGACAGCCCCTGGCCATAGGGGCCCAGCATTGTGTCATAGCCGTTGGGCAGGCGCAGGATCAGCTCATGCGCGCCGGCGGCCATGGCGGCCTTGACCGCATTACGGTCCGCCGTTTCAGCGTCCACACCGATCGCGGTGGCGAAGCGCGAGATATTGTCCTTGATCGATCCGGCGAAAAGGCTGGGGACCTGGGGCAGGTAGCCGATCCAGCGCGCCAGCTCGTCGCCCTCGCGAGCCTCGAATTCCGCGCCGTCCAGCCGGACCGTGCCGGCCTGGGGTTTCAGCGCCCCCGCGATGACCCGCGCGAGCGTGGTCTTGCCCGAGCCGCTGGAGCCGACGATTCCGAGGGTCTGACCCGGCTTCAGCGCAAAGCTGACGGCGCGCAGTTGCGGGGCCTCGGTCTCGGGAAACCGGACCGAGACGCCTTCGACCTGCAGCCGGCCCTTCGGATCGGGCAGGGTGGTGCGTTCGCGCTCGACCGCAGCGGTGCTGGCGAACAGCTCGGTCATGGTCTTCCAGCTGGCGACGGCCTGGACCAGGCTCGGCCAGACCCCGACCATCAGTTCGATGGGGGCGACGGCGCGACTCAACAGAACCGAGGCGGCGATGATCGAACCCGGGGAGATTTCGCTCTTCACCGCCAGATAGGCGGCGAGGCCGAGCGCCGCGGACTGCATCACCAGCCGGAGGAATTTGATCGCCCCGGAGTATTGGCCGCCGGTCAGCTGGGCATCGGCCTGGGCGGCCGTAGCGAGCTGGCGCTGCTCGACCTGGCGCGCGATCGAAGACTGGCGCATGCCCAGGGCCCGGACGACCTCGGCCTGGCCCGCGACGCCCTCCTGACCGGCATAGGCGTGGTTCTGGGACTGGATGGCCTTGTTCAGCCGCGGACGGGTGTCGCGCTCATTCAGCCAGGCCAGGGAGAACAGGATGATGCCGCCGACGAGGGTCAGAATGCCGATCGCCGGGTGCAACAGGAAACAGCACAGCAGATAGATCGGGGTCCAGGGCGCATCGAACAGGGCCAGCATGCCCTGCCCACCGATGGCGCCGCGGACATTGTCGAACTCACGCAGGGCCTGGGTATTGGGCGACTTGGCCTGCAGATCGACGACCCGGGCCAGCACCTTGCCCGACAGCAGGCGGTCCAGCCGCAGACCGGCGCGCAGCATCAATCGGCCGCGCAGCCAGTCGAGCCCGGCCAGGGCCGCCAGGGCGAAGACGGCGACCGCGGTGATCAGCACGAGGGTCGTCAGACCGCCCGTCGGCACGACGCGGTCATAGACCTGCATCATGTAGAGGGTGGGGGTCAGGTACAGAAGATTGACCAGGGCCGAGAAGACGAAGGCCCAGACGAAATGGGTCTTGCAGGCCTTCAGGGCGTCGGCGAGGGGCTCGGTGCCCGGTTTGCTGGGGAGCAGGTTCTTTAACACGGTGGCGGTCGGTTCCTGCGAGATCAGGCCGTCAGTCTAACGGTTTGATGCGTTTACAGATAGGCGGCGCGCACGCGAGGGCAAATACAAATTTCGGGAAGGGATCAAGCCCCCGGGTCTCCGGCCTGCAAGCCGGGTGCCATGGCAACGGGACTCACATTCTATCCGATCCGTAACTTGCGCGACGGGCTCCGAGGTGACAAGGTTCCTTTACTTCACGGAGGGATGCCATGCTGACGATCGAAAACCTGACCCATGTCTATGGCAACGGTACGCGGGCGTTGGACGATGTCAGCCTGTCGATACCCAAGGGGATGTTCGGCCTGCTGGGGCCGAACGGCGCGGGCAAGTCGACGCTGATGCGGTCGATCGCCACCCTGCAGACCCCGACCTCGGGTTCGATCCGGTTCGGCGACATCGACGTGGTCAAGGACCCGGAACAGCTGCGCCGGGTGCTCGGCTATCTGCCCCAGGATTTCGGCGTCTATCCGCGCGTTTCGGCCTACGACATGCTCGATCACATGGCGGTGCTGAAGGGCGTCTCCAACGGCAAGGACCGCAAGCAGACGGTCGAAGCCCTGCTGAACCAGGTCAATCTGTGGCCCGTGCGCGGCAAGGCGCTGGCGGGCTTCTCGGGCGGCATGCGCCAGCGCTTCGGCATCGCCCAGGCCCTGATCGGCAATCCCGAACTGATCATCGTCGACGAACCGACCGCCGGCCTCGACCCGGAAGAGCGCAACCGCTTCCTCAACCTGCTGGCCGAGGTGGGCGAGAACGTCGTCGTCATCCTGTCGACCCATATCGTCGAGGACGTGACCGACCTCTGCCCCCGCATGGCGGTGCTGGCGGGCGGCAAGATCCAGCTCGAAGGCTCGCCGGTCGAACTGATGCACCGGCTCGACGGCCGGGTCTGGCGCCGGACCATCGACAAGGCGGACCTGAAGTCGTTCCAGGACCGGTATACGGTCATCTCGACCCGGCTGTTCGCCGGACGGACCATGATCCACATCCTGTCGGACACGGCCCCGGGTAACGATTTCGAGCCCGCCTCGAACGGGCTGGAGGATGTCTATCTGGCGGCGGTCAGCGCCTCGCGCCGCACGGCGGCCTGAGGTCATGTCGATGTTCGGAAAGGTCGCGAGCTTCGAGCTCCGGTACCAGCTGCGCCAGCCGGCGTTCTGGGTCATCACGATCCTCTTCACCCTGATCAGCTTCGGGATCGTGGCGCTGAGCGCCAACATCCGGCTGACGACCGGGGCCAATATTCTCGTCAACTCCCCCTATTCGATCTCCATCCTGCAGGCGGCGCTGAACCAGTTCTACATGCTGGCGGCCGCGGCCATCGTGGCCAATGTGGTCGTCCGGGATTTCGACACGGGCTATGGTGCCCTGATCTTCAGCACGCCGATCTCGAAGGGGGCCTATCTGTTCGGCCGCTTCAGCGGCGCGTTCGCGGCCCTGATCCTGACGCTGGTCATCTCCCAGCTGGGGCATGTGTTCGGCACCTTCATGCCGCCCAACATGGTCGATCCGGAGACCGTCGGACCGTTCCGTTTCGGCAGCTATGTCTGGGCCTTCTTCGTCATGGGCCTGCCGGGCCTGTTCCTGATCAGCGCCCTGTTCTTCGCCCTGGCCACCATCACCCGCTCGATGATGATGACCTATGTCGGCGTCGTCGCCGTCTTCATCCTGTATCTGATCGCCACGACGGTGCTGGGGCTCAAGCCCGAGTTCGAGACCCTGTCGGCCTGGGTCGAACCCTCCGGTGCCGGGGCCTATGCGCTGGTGACGAAATACTGGACCGCCGCGGAACGCAACGCGATGAATCCGCCGATCGCCGGCGTGCTCCTGTGGAGCCGCGTGCTGTGGACCGCCGTCGGTGTGGCCTTCCTCGGACTGGCGTATCTGCTGTTCGAACGCTCGGCGCGGGGCTCCAAAACGAACCGCAGGGAAAAGGCGCGCAAGCTGGAGCTCAGGGAGGCTGTTCAACAGCCTGCCGGCGCCAGCCTGCCGCGGCCGACCTACGGCCTGGGTTCGGCCTGGGCGCAGTTGATCTCCCTGACCGCGTTCGAGATGAGCCTTGTGTTCAAGAGCATCGCCTACGGCATCCTGGTCCTGCTCGCCCTCGCGTTCTCGATCCTCGTCCTGGCGCTCACCGGCGAGATCTACGGCACCCCGGTTCTGCTGGTGACACGGGTCGTGATCACCGCCGTGACCAGCGGTTTCGCCCTGATCTCGATCATTATCGCCATCTACTATTCGGGTGAGCTGGTCTGGCGGAACCGTGACCGCCGCATGCACGAGATCGTCGACGCGACGGCGACCCCCGACTGGACCTTCATGGTTCCCAAGGTTCTGGCGCTGACCCTGGTGCTGGTCTCCACCCTGCTGGTCGGTGCCCTCGCCGGGATCGCTGTGCAGGCTGTGCGCGGCGTCACCGATTTCGAACCGGGCAAATACCTGATGTGGTACGTCGTGCCGCAGGCGCTCAGCTATGCCCAGCTGGCGGTGCTGGCGATCTTCGTCCAGTCGCT
>CAZFQC010000077.1:8763-9890 GCA_964520795.1 uncultured Brevundimonas sp. | reverse complement strand
GCGATCAAGAGCTTCATGATCTCGTTGGTGCCGCCGTAGATCCGCTGCACGCGCGCATCCTTGTACAGCTGGGCGATCGGATATTCGTTCATATAGCCATAGCCGCCGTGCAGCTGCAGCATCTCGTCGATGACCTCGCCCTGGATGTCGGTGACCCAGTATTTGGCCATGGAGGCGGTGACGGCGTCGAGCTGACCCTTCAGGTGCAGACCCATGCAGTGGTCGACAAACACCTTGGCCACCGTCAGCTTGGTCTTCACCTCGGCCAGTTTGAACTGGGTGTTCTGGAAGTCGATGACCCGCTTGCCGAACGCCTTGCGCTCCTTGACGTAGGCCAGCGTCTCCTGCAGACCGCGCTCGGCCGCGGCCACGCCCTGGATGGCGATGTTCAGCCGCTCCTGCGGCAGCTGCTGCATCAGCTGGATGAAGCCCTGGCCCTCGCCGCCGCCGATGATGTTCTCGCCCGGGACCTTCACATCGTTGAAGAACAGCTCGGAGGTGTCATTCCCCTCCATGCCGATCTTGTGCAGGTTCCGGCCGCGCTCGAAGCCTTCCGCGCCATCGGTCTCGACCACGATCAGGCTGGTGCCCTTGGCCCCTTCCGACGGATCGGTCTTGGCCACGACGATGATGAAGTTCGCCAGCTGGCCGTTGGTGATGAAGGTCTTGGACCCGTTCACCACATACTGGTTGCCCTGTTTGATGGCGGTGGTCTTGACCCCCTGCAGGTCGGACCCGGCGCCCGGCTCGGTCATGGCGATGGCACCGACCAGTTCGCCCGACTGCAGCCGCGGCAGCCAGCGCGCCTTCTGCTCGGCCGTCCCGTAGTGCCAGATGTAGGGCATGACGATCGCATTGTGCAGCGAGATGCCGAAATGGTCCGCGCCCTTCCAGCCCAGCTGGCGCATCAGCACCACCTCGTGCCGGTAGTCCCCGCCCATGCCGCCGTCTTCCTCGGGCATCGACAGCCCCAGCAGGCCGGCGTCGCCGGAGGCGTTCCACAGTTCACGCGGCACGCTGGAATTGGCCAGCCAGGTCTGCACCGTCTCGGGCGAGGCGTGCTCGTCGATCCATTTGCCGACGCTGTCGGAGAAGAGGACGATCTCCTCTTCCTGCATGAAATCGGG
>CAZFQC010000077.1:341-8663 GCA_964520795.1 uncultured Brevundimonas sp. | reverse complement strand
ATTTGCCGACGCTGTCGGAGAAGAGGACGATCTCCTCTTCCTGCATGAAATCGGGTTCGGGGACGTTGAGGACGTTCATGCGATACGCTCAGCTTCTCCCTCCCTCTCCGAGGGAGGGTGGCCGCGAAGCGGCCGGGTGGGAGGGGCTGGGCGACGAGGGCGCTGAGGCTGGATTGCCTGGCCCTCCCCACCCCGTCGGCTTCGCCGACGACCCTCCCCCGGAGGGGAGGGAAATCTTCGGTGCGTCTCTAGAACGCCTCCGCCGGCATCTGCATCAGCACGTCCGCGCCGGTCTTGAGCTTGGCCAGATGCGCCGCCGTGTCCGGCAGGATCCGCTCGACGAAATACCGTCCGGTCATCAGCTTGTTCGCATAGAACGGGTCGGTTGAACCCGCATCCACCTGGGCCTGCGCCGCCTTGGCCATCTGCGCCCACATATAGGCCAGCGCCGTCAGGCCGAAGATGTGCAGATAGTCGGTGCTCGCCGCCCCCGCATTGTCCGGGTTCTGCATGCCGTTCTGCATCAGCCACATCGTGCCTTCCTGCAGCTTCTTCTTGGCATCGGCCAGGCCGTCGACGAACGGCTTGATCGGGCCGTCGGCGCCGTTCTCGGCCACGAAGGCGTCGATGTCGGCGAACCAGCTCATGATCGCCCGGCCGCCGTTGGCCGGCAGCTTCCTGCCCACCAGATCCAGCGCCTGGATGCCGTTGGCACCCTCGTAGATCATGGTGATCCGGGCATCGCGCAGGTACTGCGACGCCATGAAATGCTCCGTATACCCCGAGCCGCCATGCACCTGCATGGCCAGGCTGGCGACATGGAAGCCCTTGTCGGTCAGATAGGCCTTCAGCACCGGGGTGATCAGACCCATATAGTCATGGGCCTTCTGCGCCTCGCCGGCATCGTCCGAGTGCTGAAGATCGGCCTGCAGCGCGGTCCACAGGGTGAAGGCCTGGCCGCCCTCGATGAAGGCCTTGGCCTCCAGCAGCATGCGGCGCACGTCGGGGTGGACCATGATGGAATCGGCCGGCTGGTCCGGGCTCTTCGGCCCGGTCAGCGAACGGCCCTGCAGGCGGTCGTGTGCGAACTCCACGGCGGCCTGATAGGCGGCGGTGCCGATCGACAGACCTTGCAGGCCGGTGCCCAGACGGGCCTCGTTCATCATGACGAACATCGCCGCCATGCCCTTGTTCTCGGTGCCCACGAGCCAACCCCTGGCGTTCTCATAGGCCATGACGCAGGTGGCGTTGCCGTGGATACCCATCTTGTGCTCAAGGCCGGCGCAGGCCGCGCCGACGTTGCGCTCGCCCAGGCTGCCGTCCTCATTGACGAACACCTTGGGCACGACGAACAGGCTGATGCCCTTGATCCCGGCCGGCGCGCCCTCGATCCGGGCCAGCACCAGATGGATGATGTTGTCGGTGAAGTCGTGCTCGCCGGACGAGATCCAGATCTTCTGGCCGGTGATGTTGTAGCTGCCGTCGCCGTTCGGGACCGCCTTGGTGCGGATCAGGCCCAGGTCCGTGCCGCACTGCGGCTCGGTCAGGTTCATGGTCCCGCCCCATTCGCCCGTCGCCATCTTGGGCAGATACATCGCCTTCTGCTCATCCGAGCCGTTGGCGTTCAGGCCCCAGTAGGCACCCGCGGTCAGGCCCGGATACATCGAGAAGGCGGCGCTGGCGGCGGCGGTCATCTGGCCGAAGGCCATGGCCACCACCGCCGGCATGCCCTGGCCGCCGTGTTCCGGCAGGGCCGACAGCGCGGGCCAGCCGGCCTCGACCATGGCCTTGTAGGCTTCCTTCCAGCCCGTCGGGCCGGTCACCTTGCCGTTGTCCCACTTGCAGCCTTCCTGATCACCGATGCGGTTCAGGGGGGCGATGACCTCCTCGGCGAATTTGGCGCCTTCCTCGAGGATCTGGCCGACCAGGTCCGACGAGACGTCGGCGAAACCCGGCTGGTTGGAATAGCGGTCGATCTCCAGCACCTCGTTCAGGACGAACGTCAGGTCGCGGACAGGCGCCTTGTAGGCCATGGGATTACGCTCTCGCTTTGAAGGGCTGGTGGAGGGGGTCGGCGTTCAGGCGCGACTTGAGCAGGTCGGCATATTCATCGGCGCCGGGCAGGAGGTCCGGCCGGAACTCGGCCAGTTTGCGCTCCATGACGGCGCAGGCCTCCTCGGCGGTCTCGATGGCAGCGTCGAGGTCCTCGCGCTGCTGTTTCAGCGCGGCGATCTGGGCCCGGTGGCGGCGCAGGGCGACCGACATCTGGTGGGCGTTGTGATTGTCGTGGTCGTACAGATCCAGCATCTCCTGGATCTCCAGAAGACTGAATCCGATGCGCCGGCCGCGCAGGATCAGCTTCAGCCGCGCCCGGTCGCGGGCGTCATAGACCCGCGTCTGCCCCTTGCGGGCCGGCGTCAGCAGGCCCTTGTCCTCATAGAATCGCAGGGCGCGCGCCGTCGCCCCGAACTCCCGGCAGAGCTGGCGGATGGAATAGGTGCGATGATCGTCGGCGGTCGCCATGGCCAAGTCATAACTTGACGTGGACGTAAAGGGAAGCCTTTAGGTTCCCATGGCTCGCAAACACGTCAACCTGGGCCGCGCCCCGGACAAGCGCGATCTGCCGCAGAAGACCTGCGCCGTCTGCGGCCGCCCCTTCTCATGGCGCCGCAAATGGGCGCGCGACTGGGAAACCGTGAAGGTCTGTTCCGACCGCTGCCGGGCGGCGGGGTCATAGAGGAAGGTGGGCATCCTCTTCAGGTGACTTTTGGTACCGGTCGGAACAGGCCCGATTTCGTCAGTGCGTCGGCTCGGGGTCCGTCCGCGGACTGCCGTAGCCTGTCTTCAGGGCAAGGCCTTCCATGGTCATGCTCTGGACGACGAGCGAGAAGATCACCACGCCCAGCGCCGCCGCGAAGATCGCGTCACGAGCGGGAATGTCGGGCAGCGACAGCACCATGGCGATCGAAAGGCCGCCTCTTACACCGGCCCACGTCAGCACGTTGTAAAGTTTCATCGAGGCCTTCCGGCCCACCAACGGAAGGGCCGCGCCCGGCAGGGCGACGGCGATCCAGCGGGCGGCCAGGATGATTGCCGGACCAGCGGCGAGCAGGACCAGCGCCGCCCAGTCGAGGCGCAGCTCGACCGCCTTGACCCCGACCAGAAAGAAAAGGACCGCGTTCATGCCCTCGTCGACCGCATGCCAGAACGGCTTGACATAATGGCTGGCCGACTCGCTGAGCGCCCGGCGGGCCCAGCCCGAGCTCATCAAGAGCCCGGCCGCGACGACGCCCAGCGGGCCGGACAGCCCGAGGTGAAGAGCGACGGCATAGACCGCCATGGCCGTCGCCAGCGTGACCAGAAGCTCGGTGATCCAGTCGTTCACGGCGTAGAGCACGAGCGTCGCAAGCAAGGCCACGGTCAGTCCCAGCGCAATGCCACCGAAGGCTTCTATTGCCGCATGCTCCGCAAGGGCCACGATGTCGGGGGCCGCGCCGCCGGCCGCCTGACCAACGGCGTAGGCCAGGAGCGCCTTGAACAGGACCACCGCTATGCCATCGTTGAACAGGGCCTCGCCCTCCAGCTGGGCCTGGAGCCGCGGCTCGAGATCAGTCCGCCGGGTCATGGCCAGCACCGCTATGGGGTCGGTTGGGCTGATCAGCGCGCCGAAGACCAGCGCCCAACTCAATGGCATGTCGACGCCGATCACCCGGCAGATACCCAGGAAAGCGCCCGCTGCGAGTACGGCGGTGATCATGGTTCCAACCGTGGCCAACACGCCCGCCGCCCAGGCCCGCTGTGCCAGCGCGCCGAGATTGACATTCATGGCGCCGGCGAAAAGCAGGTAGCAAAGCAGGAAGTCGAGCACGAGCTTGGGGTAGTCGATCTGGCCGTGCAGCAGCCGGTAAAGCGCGCCGACACCCAGCTGAGGCGCAACCGCGTCAGCGAGCCATACCACCGCCGAAAACATGAGGCCCACGACGAGCAGGCCGACCGCAACAGGCAGCCGGAAAGTCTTGGCGTTCAGCCAGCAGGCCGCCGCCGTGACCGTCAGGATGACGGCCGCGAGTTCAAAAAGACCGAAGTTCATTCCCCACCCCTGACAGGCGCCCCCAGGCGCATGTGCAACTATAGCCAATGGCCGGAACGCAGGCCATCGGAATCAGGTCTGGCGAGATTCGACGGCGTCACAAAGGGCCCGTTCTGAGGAAGACGCATCTCCGCGTTGCCGGCCGGGTGCTCTCAGACCAACCGAACTCCTGAAAACTCCGCCACCGCCTCGGGCAACCGAGGCAAGCGCCTTCGCATGCGCCAACCCTGTCTGGGACAACGGTATGACCGAGGCCTGGGTTTTGCTTCCCACCCCTGGCCGCCACCCGGACCGTCCATTCCTGGGTGGCGAACCGTGCCCGGGCGGTGCCTCACCGGCTCACAGTCAGCGAACCTCGCGGGCCCGCTTCCACAGGACCGTGGCGGTCATGGCGATCAGGATCAGATTGGTCACCGCCGGGCCGACGTCCATGCCCGTGGCGTGGATGGCCAGCATCACGGCTTCCAGCGCCAGCAGGCCGCTCGTGGCCATGACCAGCAGCGGCCGGCCCTGTTTCCAGGACACCAGCGGGGCCAGCACCAGGACGGCGAGTATGATCTCGGCGATGCCGAGGCCGCGGACCATGTTCGGCGCCACCAGGGCGGGCCAGCGCATCAGGTCGACCAGGTTCTCCATCGGCTCGCTGAGCTTGGCGTAGCCGGCGGCGATGAAGAACATCGCGATCCAGCCCTGAAGCGTCCAGAGCGTCAGATTGCGATAGCTCTGGTTCAGGCGGGCGCGGGCGGGGGTGAGGGTCTGGGTCGACATTTTCGGCACGCCGGGGAGGGCGCTCTCTCTATTTGCAACAGTAGCGATGTCGGATCGCGTGACCCGTTCCGCAAGAGCGCGAAGCGTGAGCGTAACCATCCGTGACCGCCTTCTGCGAGAGCTACGGGGCCAGAGCGTGGCCGTATGCATAACTCCCTGTAATCTGCCTCCACTTTAGGCCGGGTTAAGGCCAAGGTTGGGGATGACAAGGTCAGTCCCGATTGCCGTCGGCTCGGCCTCGGGCTTCTCCGGTCTCGCGCAGACGCCGGATCTTGGCCTCGAAAGGTGCCCAGTCGTCGTCGTTGATCGCCGCCCAGATGGCCTCGACCTCGTCGATCAGCATCTCCTCCGGCTCGTGCGCGGCGAAGATCGGCGCCTCCAGCCGTTCCGGCCGGTCCGGCGCGTGTTCGAACAGGGCGAAGCGGAAGGCGTCGAAGGCCTCGCCCTGGTAAAGCTTGCCGCGCGGCCCCTGCAGGGCCCTCGCAGAAGAGGCGAAGCCGGCGAACCAGTCGAAGAACAGGGGCTCCCAGCGCAGGGCCTCGCCGCCTTCGCGGAGCAGGGCCAGGGTCGTGTCCAGCAGCCGCTGGTCGGCGGCCTCGCCCAGTGACAGTACCCCCAGCCGCGCCAGAAAGGCTGCGCGCAGCTCCCGGATATAGGCCGGGCCGAAGCCGTTCAGTGCCTCGGTCAGGGGTTCGGCCTCCGCCACCGTCTTCAGCGCCCCGCCCAGCTGGGTCAGGGCCCAGAACACCGCCTCGGGCTGGCGGGCGAAGGCGTAGAGGCCGGTCCGGTCGAAATAGGCGGCGGTGAAGCCGGGCTCATAGTGCGGCAGGAACCGCCAGGGGCCGTAGTCGAAGCTCTCGCCCGTGACGTTCAGATTGTCGGTGTTCAGCACCCCGTGGACGAAGCCCGCGGCGATCCAGCGCGCCGCCAGCCGCGCCGAGGCCTCGACCACGGCGCGCAGGAAGCCGGGCGTATCTCCGGCGGCGACGCCCGGGTGGTAGAGCGACCGGGCATGCTCGACCAGCGCCTCGACCATGTCCGCCCGGCCCAGGTACGCCGCGCGCTGGAAGGTGCCGAAGCGGATATGGCTGTGCGACAGCCGAACCAGCACGGCGGACCGCGTCGGCGACGGCTCATCACCGCGTTCCAGATCCTCGCCGGTCTCGATCAGGGAGAAGGCCCGGCTGGTCGGCACGCCCTGCGCCTCCAGCATCTCCGCCGCCAGCACCTCGCGCACCCCGCCCTTGAGCGTCAGCCGCCCATCTCCGGACCGCGACCAGGGCGTCTGGCCCGAACCCTTGGTGCCCAGGTCAAGAAGACGCCCCGGGGTGGCGCTATCGCTCGCGCCGCGGGCGCTCGCTGCTTGAGCGCCGGGGGGAATCTCCCTGAGTTGCGCCGCCAGGAAGCCCCGCCCGTCGCCGAGGTCCGGGTTGTAGGTGCGGAACTGATGCCCGTGATAGCGCATGGCGACCGGCCCTGGCTGGCCGGGCAGGGGCTCGAACCGGCCGAACCGGGCAATCCATTCCGCGTCGGTCAGCGTCTCCAGCCCCACGCTCGCCGCCGCCCGGTCGTTGCGGACACGCAGGATGGTCTGCGGAAAGTCGGCCGCCGTGACGGCGTCGCCATAATCCTCTCCCAGATCAATGAAGCGGGGATCGGGCTTGTAGGCGGGCGAGACAGGCATCCTTCGCAGATGCGACCTTCCGGCCGCCGACGCAACCGGCCGGTTTCGGGTGAACCGTCCGCGCCCTCGGGCATTGTGTTCCACAGAGATCAGGCCGGGTCACCCGGTCAGGCTGGCGCGGTCGCGAAAGCGGCGTGAACCCGGTCCGGCGTCCGTCGATAACCGGGCGCCACGACAGTCCCTTCCAGATTCCCGGAGGCCCGCCGTGGCGCGCAAGACTACGCTAGATTTCCTCAAGACCGAGGCCGCGTCCGGCGTGATGCTGGGGCTGGCGGCGGCGGCGGCGCTGATCGTCGCCAATTCGCCCCTCTCCTCGGCCTATTTCGGCTGGCTGAAGAGCGAGCACATCGTCCAGCTCGGCCCGCTGTTGCTGGAGCTGACCGTCTCCGAGTGGATCAAGGAAGGCCTGATGGCCATCTTCTTCCTCGTGGTCGGGCTGGAGATCAAATACGAGATCCTGCGCGGCGAACTCAGCGATCCGCGCAAACTGTCCATGCCGATCCTGGCCGCGGTGGGCGGGATGATCGCGCCGGCCCTGGTCTATCTGGCCGTCTCCGGATCGCTGTCGGGGCCGCTCGGGGGCTGGCCTGTGCCTCTGGCCACCGACATCGCCTTCGCCCTGGCGGTGTTCGCCGTCGCGGCCCGCCATCTGCCGTCGTCGCTGCGGGTCTTCCTGCTGACCCTGGCCATCGTCGACGACCTCGGTGCCATCGCCCTGATCGCGGCCCTGTTTTCCAGCGGGGTGCAGTGGCTCCCCCTCGCCTGGGTCGCGGCGCTGTTGGCCGCCGGCGGCCTGTTCGCGGCCCGCCGTCGGGTCACCCCGCCCTTCTGGGTGCTGGGGTTCGGCCTGATCTGGTATCTGACGGTACTCGCCGGCCTGTCGACCTCGCTGACGGCGGTGGCCTTCGCCCTGATCGTGCCGCTGGTTCACCGCGAGAAGGGGCGCCCGAGTCCGCTGGAGTCGGCGATGCATGACCTGCATCCCTGGGTGGCCTGGTTCGTCCTGCCCCTGTTCGCCTTCGCCAAGGCCGGGGTCTCCTTCGCCGGCTTGTCGCTCGAACAGGCGTTCGCGCCTCTGGTGCTGGGAATCGCCCTCGGCCTGTTCATCGGCAAACAGGTCGGCGTCTTCGGCCTCGCCTGGCTGGCCTCCGCGCTCAAACTGGGGCGCCGACCCACGGGCGCGACCTGGCTGGAGCTCTACGGCGTCAGCCTGCTGTGCGGCGTCGGGTTCACCATGAGCCTGTTCATTGGCGCCCTGGCCTTTCCCGGCGCGATCGACGCGCCGGAACAGGTCGAGGTCAAGTTGGGCGTCCTGGGCGGATCCCTGCTGTCTGCCGCCGTCGGGGCAGCAGTTCTTGTGGCTGCCGGGCGCCGCCGCAAGAATTTGGCCGGGGCGACCACGGATACTCACACCGACTAGGCGAATATTGACCTAGCGTCATCAGTTTCTGTCGCTTTTGCGTCACAGTCAGGCTTCCGCCGTGGCGGAAATACGGCGCTGAGGCCCACGTCCGCTTGTCGCTGAGTCCGGCTTGGATTACCGAAAAGGCTGGACTTACCGTGCTCCACAGAAGGGCGCGGTCCAGGGATCAGGAAACGCCGCGGCCGCCGTGCAACACGGGGACCCGGCCCATGTCGGGGAGCCACCATGCGCCTTACCAACCTTCTTCGCACCACCGTGTCAGCTGCTGTGGTCGGGGCCTGCGCCTTCGGCTTCGCCGGCGTCGCCTCTGCCCAGGACCAGGATGGTCCGACCACCATCGACGACATCATCGTCACC
>CAZFQC010000077.1:0-331 GCA_964520795.1 uncultured Brevundimonas sp. | reverse complement strand
CGCGAACAGAACCTTCAGGACGTGCCGATCGTGGTCACCAGCCTGTCGGCCGAGACCCTCGAGGACGCCGGCGTCCGCGACATCAAGGACCTGCAGATCCTGACCCCCGGCATGACCGTCACCTCGACGTCGTCGGAAGCCTCGACCACCGCCCGTATCCGCGGCGTCGGCACCGTGGGTGACAACCCCGGTCTGGAAAGCTCGGTCGGCGTGGTCATCGACGGCGTCTACCGCTCGCGCAACTCGGTCGGCTTCGGCGACCTGGGCGAAATGCAGCGCATCGAGGTCCTGAAGGGCCCGCAAGGCACGCTGTTCGGCAAGAACACCTCGG
>CAZFQC010000076.1:0-9901 GCA_964520795.1 uncultured Brevundimonas sp. | reverse complement strand
GCCCTTTGATGGTGATCGGCTCGATATTCGCGCCGCGCTGCTTGATCTGGGAAACGGCGGTGATGCGCGACGGAACGATCTTGCCGCGCTCGCTGATGTAGCGCTGCAGCAGTTTGACGTCCTTGTCGTCGATCTTCGGTGCGCCTTCACCCGTGAACGGGCAAACCTTGCGGCGACGATAGAAGGGACGGCGTCCGGCGGCGCCGGAGCCGGCCGGCGCGCCCGGCGACGGAGCGGTGGTGTCGGTCATGTTCCGGGTTCCTTAAAAGGTGGCTTCGGCGGCGGCGTCGTCACGCGGCGTGCGTTCACGCTCACGTTCACGCTCGCGCTCGCGGCGGGCCAGCAGGGGCGACAGTTCCAGGTCGAGTTCCTCGACGCGGACGGTCAGCCAGCGAAGGACGTCTTCGTTGATCGACAGCTGACGCTCGACCTCGGCCATGGCGGCGGGCGGGCAGTCGACGGCGAGCAGCGAATAGTGCGCCTTGCGGTTCTTCTTGACCCGGTAGGTCAGGTTGCGCAGACCCCAGTATTCGATCTTGGCGACGGTGCCGCCGCCGGCTTCGATCAAACCCTTGATGGTGTCGTTCAGCGCTTCGGCCTGTTGCGCGCTGATATCCTGGCGCGACATGACCGTGTGCTCATAAAGAGCCATGCGGTATTCTCCCTTGTAGGACGTCGGCGCGAGGGGACCGGGTAAGTCCTCTCCCACGATGGATCCTGAAGCGGCGGACGGGATGACTTCCCGAACCCTTTGGAACTCCGCGTCAGGACCGAAGTCCTGGAAAGGCGGCGCGTATAGGGGAAAAGGCCGGTGCGGTCCAGCCCCGGGCGTGTATTGGCCGGATCGGCGCGACCGCCTGTTACTCCGGACGCACCACCATACAGGTGACCCGACGTTCGGCCAGGGCGGCGCAGGCCGACCGGGCACCCTGTTCGGTCATGCCGGTGAAGCGTGAGCGGTACCAGCCGCTGGCGTTCTGGACCGTGCGTTCGGCGGCGGTGAACTGGCTGCGGAAGCGGCGGTTGATCTCGGTCAGCCAGTCGCGCGCGACGGTCTCGTCGCGGAAGGCACCGACCTGGACGGCCCAGCGGCCCGCCGGCTCGCGCGCGGGCTCCCGCGCCGGCGGCCGGGCCGGGGGACGGGGGCGGGGCGGGGTGGCGACCGAGGATCCACCGTTGAGGATGGCGGTGACATCGGCCGGCCGTTCGACGGCGGCAGCGCGCTCGGACGGGGGCGGGGTGACCCGCGTGGCGGGCGGCGGGCTGGCGGGCAGGGCGGCATAGGCGACGCCCCCGGCGGGCGGAACGCTGGACCCGGTTCCACCGTCCTCTTCCTCCTGCCCGACGCTCGCATATTCGATCGGGCCGTTGCTGTCGGGGCCGATGCCGAAGCCGCGTGCCTCGAAGAAGGTCTGGGCCACCTGGATCGTCTCGCCGCGGGCGCGGGCGCGCTCGACCTCGAAGCCGGTGTCCATCAGGGCGGCGACATGGGCGTTGCGGCTGGCGGTGGTGCGACCGCCCAGGACGATGGTGATGATGCGGCGGCCGTCGCGCACGGCCGAGGCCGCCAGATTGTAGCCCGAGGCGTTGGTGTAGCCGGTCTTCAGGCCGTCATAGCCTTCGCCGCCGCGCAGCAGGCCGTTGGTGTTGCGATACTCCCGACCGTTGTAGGCCCAGTCGTGGAGGCCGAAATACCGGTAGTACTGCGGATAGTCGCGCATGACGGCCCGGGCCAGGATGGCGAGGTCGCGGGCCGAGGTCAGCTGGCGCGCGTCGGGCAGACCATTGGGATTCACATAGCGGGTCTGGGTCATGCCCAGCTCACGGGCCTTCAGGGTCATCTGGGCGGCAAAGCGGTCCTGCGATCCGCCGATATGTTCGGCCAGCGCCATGGCCATGTCATTCGCGCTGCGAACCGCCGTGGCGCGCATCGCGTCGTCCACGGTGATGGTCTGGCCGGCGGCGAGGCCCAGTTTCGACGGCGGCTGGCTGGCGGCGCGCGGGGAGACGGTGATGACGTCGTCCAGCTTGATCTTGCCCTCGGCGAGCGCCTCGAACGCGAGATAGAGGGTCATGACCTTGGTGATCGAGGCCGGATAGCGACGGCTGTCGGCGTGGCGGGCGAACAGGACCTCGCCCGACTCGGCGTCCACCACGATGGCGGCGTAGCGGGCATTGTCGGCCGACTGGGCGAGCGGCGCGCGCGCCGGCGTCATCGTCACGGCGACGGCCAGCACCAGCGACAGGAATCCGCGACGGATCAGGGCGGAAAGCGACAAGGATCAGGCCTCACAAGACATTAGCGCGACGGCGGCCCCACCACGCGACGCTGATGAAAGGCTAACATGCGTCATTCCGGTTTCGTGAGGGTAAACAACCCGTCAACGATTTTGTGAACTTTTGTGCACCGCACCATTTCCTCTTGACGCACCTTCGCACTTGCACCATATGACCCCCTGTAGCGATGACCTGGCTCGTCGCAGAACCCTTTTCTGGCAGCACCCCCGCCGCCGAACGACACTGGAGATCATCATGGCTGACACCACCGCCGACACCGTCAAGAAGACCGTCGAAACCGCCACGGACACCGTGAAGAAGTCCGTCGAAACCGCGACCGCCACCGTCAAGGCGACCGCCGAGAAGGCCCAGGCCACGTTCCAGGCCAATGCCGAGCAAGCCCAAGCCGCCGGCGCCAAGGCGCTGCGCGAAGTGGCCGACAAGTCGGCCGCCGGCCTGACCGAGCTGAACGTCCAGGGCAAGCAGAACCTGGAAGCCATGGTCGCCTCGGCCGCCGCCGCCCAGAAGGGCGTCGAGGCCCTGTCGGCCCAGTCGGTCGCCTTCACCAGGAAGTCCTGGGAAGACGGCGTCGCCGCCGCCAAGTCCATGTCGCAGGCCCGTTCGATCCAGGAGCTCCTCGAGCTGCAGACGACCTGGGCGAAGTCGGCGACCGAAGCCTATCTGGCTGAAGTCACCCGCGCCACGGACGTCGTGACCGCCTCGGTGAAGAACACCTTCCAGCCGATCAACGAGCGCGTCACCGCCTCGGTCGAAAAGTTCCAGGCCGCCCGCTAAGGCGACCCACGCTTCAGTAAGCGTAATCGGTAAGCGTACGAGGGGCCCCGGCGGAAACGCCGGGGCCTCTTTCGTTTCTCCCTCCCCCGAAGTGGGGAGGGACGATCGCGTCGCGATCCGGGTGGGGAATTGTGAAGCCGGGCGCGGCTGGTGCGGGGCTGGCGTTCCCCACCCGGGCTCGTCCTTGCCTCGCCGTCCCTCCCCGCTTCGGGGGAGGGAGAATTGACGCGGCCCACTCAAGAGTGACTGGACGCGCCTTCAATTCAGGCCATCATTCCCTATCTGATCCATCGACTCTCCCCATACGGATTACGAATGCCGCCGTCCCGCAGGCCAGGTGAACAACAGGGTGGAGGCCTCGGGGCCGCCACGGTCACCGAGACCAAGCCGAAACTTCAGAAGCCCTCGCTGTATCGGGTGCTGATCCTGAACGACGACTACACGCCGATGGAATTCGTCATCTATGTGCTGGAGCGGTTCTTCCAGAAGGACCGCGAGGCCGCGACTCGCATCATGCTGCATGTGCATCAGCATGGGGTCGGGGTCTGTGGCGTCTTCACCTACGAGGTGGCCGAAACAAAGGTCGCACAGGTGATCGAGACCGCCCGCCGCCACCAGCATCCCCTGCAATGCACGATGGAAAAAGACTGAGAGGATCTGTCCATGCCCTCGTTTTCTCGTCCTCTCGAAGAGACCCTGCACCGCGCCGTCCACTATGCGAACGAGCGCCGGCACGAGTACGCCACCCTCGAACACCTGCTGCTGGCCCTGGTCGATGACCCGGACGCCGGCAATGTGATGACGGCCTGCAACGTCGATCTGGTCGCGCTGAAGACGGCGCTGACCCTCTATGTCGACACGGACCTCGCGGCGCTGGCAACCAGCGACGGCGAGGACGCCAAGCCCACCGCCGGCTTCCAGCGCGTGATCCAGCGCGCGGTGATCCACGTCCAGAGTTCGGGCCGCGAGGAGGTCTCGGGCGCGAATGTGCTGGTTGCCATCTTCAGCGAGCGCGAGAGCCACGCCGCCTATTTCCTGCAGGAGCAGGACATGACCCGCTACGACGCGGTCAACTACATCGCCCATGGCATCGCCAAGAAGGCGGGCGGTTCGGGCGAAACCCGTCCGGCCAAGACCGGCGCCTCGCCCGAGGACGCCGAGGACGCCGCCGCCGCCAAGACCGGCGGGGAGGCGCTGGAAGCCTATTGCGTCGACCTCAACGAGAAGTCGCGCAACGGCAAGATCGACCCCCTGATCGGCCGTCACGCCGAGGTCGAGCGCGCCATCCAGATCCTGTGCCGCCGGACCAAGAACAATCCGCTGCTGGTCGGCGATCCCGGCGTCGGCAAAACCGCCATCGCCGAGGGCCTGGCCCGCAAGATCGTCAACCACGAGGTGCCAGAGGTACTGGAAGGCGCCACCATCTACAGCCTCGACATGGGGGCGCTGCTGGCCGGCACCCGCTATCGCGGCGACTTCGAGGAGCGGCTGAAACAGGTCGTCAAGGAACTCGAGACGCACGACAACGCCATCCTGTTCATCGACGAGATCCATACGGTGATCGGCGCGGGCGCGACCTCGGGCGGGGCCATGGACGCCTCCAACCTGCTGAAGCCGGCGCTGGCCTCGGGCAGCCTGCGTTGCATGGGCTCGACCACCTACAAGGAATACCGCCAGCATTTCGAGAAGGACCGGGCCCTGGCCCGCCGCTTCCAGAAGATCGACGTCAATGAGCCGACCGTCGAGGACACGATCAAGATCCTGAAGGGGCTCAAGACCTCGTACGAGAGCCACCACAAGGTCCGCTACACTGACGCGGCCCTGCGCACGGCGGTCGAGCTGTCGGCCCGCTACATGACCGACCGCAAACTGCCGGACAAGGCGATCGACGTCATCGACGAGGCGGGTGCCAGCCAGATGCTGCTGTCCGAAGCCAAGCGGAAGAAGGTCATCGGCCAGAAGGAGGTCGAGGCCGTCATCGCCCGCATGGCCCGCATCCCGGCCAAGTCGGTCAGCAAGTCCGACACCGAGGGCCTGCGCCAGCTCGAGACCGATCTGAACCGGGTCGTCTTCGGCCAGCAATCGGCGATCGAACAGGTCTCCGCGGCCATGAAACTGGCCCGGGCCGGCCTGCGCGATCCGTCCAAGCCGATCGGCGCCTTCCTGTTCAGCGGACCGACGGGCGTGGGCAAGACGGAGGTGGCCAAACAGCTGGCCTCGACGCTCGGCATCGAGATGCTGCGCTTCGACATGTCCGAGTATATGGAGCGGCACACCGTCAGCCGGCTGATCGGCGCGCCTCCGGGGTATGTGGGCCATGACCAGGGCGGCCTGCTGACCGACGCCGTCGACCAGCATCCGCACGCCGTGGTTCTGCTGGACGAGATCGAGAAGGCCCACCCGGACGTCTACAACATCCTGCTGCAGGTGATGGACAACGGCATGCTGACCGATGCGGTCGGCAAGAAGGTCGATTTCAGGAACACCATCCTGATCATGACCACCAACGCCGGGGCCGCCGACAATGCCCGCGCCTCCATCGGCTTCGGCCGCGGCAAGGTCGAGGGCGAGGATGACAAGGCCATCCAGCGCCTGTTCGCGCCGGAGTTCCGCAACCGCCTCGACGCCATCGTCGCCTTCAAGGCGCTGGACTCCGAGACCATCAAGTCGGTGGTGAGCAAATTCATCATCCAGCTGGAGGCCCAGCTGGCGGACCGGAACATCACCATCGAACTGACCGACGAGGCGGCCGACTGGCTGGCCAAGAACGGCTTCGACGAACTGTATGGCGCGCGGCCTCTGGCCCGGGTCATCCAGGAGCACATCAAGAAGCCGCTGGCCGACGACATCCTGTTCGGACGGCTGACGCGCGGCGGCCATGTGAAGGTCACCCTGAAGGACGGCAAGATCGCCTTCGACGTCGAGGGTCCCAACGCCGCCCAGACCAGGGCGGTCGAGGCCCAGGCGGCGGACTGACGTCGTAAGCTCAGCCATCGAAGGGGCCCCGGTGGAAGCGCCGGGGCCTTTTTCTTTGGCCGGGACGGGGGCAAGGTCCCGCCGGGCTGGAGGAGCGGACCATGAAGAACGGTGCGGTGCTGACCGATCGTCAGCAGAAATGGTTCGCTACGGTCGAAGCCAATTTCGAAAAGGCCACCGGTCGTCCGGTCGCGGTCTGGGTCGACATCCTGAAGGGCTGCCCCGAAACCCGGCCCAAGGCCCAGGCGGCGTGGCTGAAGGCGACCCACGGCATAGGCTCCAACCACGCGGCCTTTATCCTCAGCGCAGCGCGGCCCGCGGACGCCATGGGCTGGGACGACGCCGAGGCGCTGCGCGCCGCCCTGTGGGCCGAGCCGCGGTCGCTGGCGATCCTCGAGGCGATTGAACGCGCGGCCGCGGGCGTCGAGGGCGTCATCTCGGGTCAGCGCAAGGGCTATACCTCGTTCAGCCGCGCCGTGCAGTTCGCCGCGACCCGGCCGCTGAAGGGCGGCCGGGCGCTGCTGGGGCTGAAGCTGGACCCCGCGTCATCACCGCGGCTGACGGAGGCCGTGCGCAAGGAAAGCTGGTCCGAGCGGTTGACCGCCGTCATCGAACTGGACGGTCCCGGCGCCGTTGACGCCGAGGTCGCCCGGCTGTTCGCGGGGGCGGCGGAGAACGGCTGAGGCCTCAGGCGGCCTGGCGCAGGGGCAGATCGTCCGTCTCGACCCGTTCGGCGGGCACCTCGATCAGGAAGGTCGAGCCCAGGCCGGGGGTGCTCATGGCCCGGACGGACCCACCCATGGCCTCCACCAGGCCGCGCGCGAGGGTGAGTCCGATCCCGGCACCCTCGCGGGCGCGGGTCGCTGAATCGTCGGCCTGGACAAATTTGCCGAACAGATCCGGCAGGCGCTCAGGGACAATGCCGACACCCGAGTCGACGACGCGGAGCTCCAGCCCCATGCCTGTCGGCCGCGCCTCCAGCCGCACCAGACCGCGGGGTGTGTGCCGGATCGCATTGTCGACCAGATGGCCCAGCGCCTGCCGCAGGTGGTCGCCATCAAGGCACCAGAGGCCCCAAACGCCGTCGTCAATGCAGACGTTCAGCGCCAGTCCGGCCCGGTCCGCCGCGCCGCGCTGCTCGACCGCCAGGGCCTCCAGCAGGCCGGCGACATCGACCGGCGTCGGATCGGCCCTGAGGTCCCCCTTCTCGATCCGGGCGACGGTAAGAATGCGTTCGATCAGGCCCAGCAGGCTCTCGCCCGACTGATGCAGCACGCCCAGCTGGCTGCGCTGCCGGGCATCGAGGTCGCTCATGGCCAGGACCTGGGCCATGCCGAGGACCCCGTTCAGCGGCGTCCGCAGCTCGTGGCTCATGTTGGCCAGGAAGCGGGTCTTGGCGACATTGGCGGCCTCGGCCCGGTCGCGGGCTTCGGTCAGGTCCAGCTCGTTCTCTTCAAGGCGCCGCACGATCTGGCTGACCCGGAGGACCAGGGCGACGGCCGCTGCGGCCAGCAGCAGGATGAGCAGTGCCACCATCGGCGCGGCGTCGCGCAGGACGGACAGGCCGGGCCGGGCCGGCGTCCAGGCGACCTCGCCGAGGGCGGCGTCGTCCGGTCCTCTGAGCACGAGAAATCCCCGGCTGGTGCGGCGGGCGTCTGTCCCGAGCAGGGTCGGGCCGTCGAACGCCAGGTCCTTATCCAGCGAGGCCAGAAAGCCGGACAGCGGTTTTGCCGAGACGATGACGGGGTCGTTGTCCAGCCGCGCGGTCAACGTATCCTCTGGCACCACGGTCCCGATGCCCACCAGGTAGATATCGTCTCCGGCCCTTACCATGGTGGTCCGGTTGACCACGGCGTCGAAGCCGACGCGGGGCCGGTCGTGCCGGGAGGCCGCCTCGCGCCGGACATCGGCCACCAGCGGCGCCACCGCGTCGAGGAAGGCCCGTTCGCTCGCGGCGGCAACCGGCTCACTGTCGCGGGACGCCAGGATCATCTGGCCGTGGCGGTCGTAAACCAGGGTCACGGCGTGCCCCATGAAGTCCGCATAGTAGTCGCCGAAATTGGACTGGATCCAGGCCAGGTCGGGCTCCCCCGCCAGGGTGATCACCGAGTCGTTCCAGATGGCCGAGGAGTTGATGTTCTCGATCAGGCCGTTGAGCGTGCGATCGAGCCTGATCTGGGCCAGCTCACGTTCCTTGGCCGCCTGAACCCGATCGATGCCCGCGGCCGCATAGGCCATCAGCCCGCCGGCACCCGTGATCAGCAAGCTGAGGGCGATCAGCGTGATCGCTATGATCCGCCTGAGGCCCCTGCGTTCGGTGCTGATCCGACCTGACATGGTCCCGCTCTCGCACAGCGGGCCATAAGACGGGGTGAGTGAACACAGTTATCGAATGTTAACACGGCTGGTCCACGGATTGGCGCGGGCCGCCGTCAAACACCGGCCCGGATTGCACGGGACGTGAGCCATGACCTGCCGAGCCGCCGCCGCCGCCCTGATGCTTGTTGTCGCCTCCGCCATGCCGGCCCTTGCGCAGGACGCGGGGCCGTGGACCGTCGAGGGGCGTATCGGGGCGGTCTCCGACTATCGCGAGCGCGGCTACACACTTTCAGCGGAAGACCCCGTCCTGCAGGGTGAGGTCACCGTCTCCCATGCGTCCGGACTTTATGGCGGCGTCTGGGGCTCAGGCATCGATGACTACGGTATCGGCGCGGACGGGGACGGCGCCCGGGTCGAGGTCACCCTGTACGCCGGCTGGGCCGGCGCGATTTCCGGTTTCGATGTCGATCTCGGCGTCTGGCAGAATGTCTATCCCGACGGCGATGATGTGAATTACGTCGAGTTTCCGCTCCAGCTGGGGCGGACCTTCGGCGACACGACCCTGAGCTCGGGCGTCGTCTGGGCCCCCGCGCAGACGGGCACGGGCGACGAGGCCAACACCTGGGTCTGGACACGCGCCGAGTACGCGCCCGAGGCCTGGCCCGTCAGCCTGCACGCGACCGTCGGCCATGAGGACGGCGGCTTCGCCCCGGACGGCAAGACCGACTGGCGCCTCGGCGTCGCGGCCCCGGTCGGGCCGGTGACTCTCGGCCTCGACTTCGTGGACAGCGACACCGAGGACAGCGCGGTCGTGGCCTCGGTGTTCTGGGGCTTCTAGCGGCGACGGCCGAGGCTGCTGAGCAGCACGGCCAGGCCGGCGACGATGCCGGTGGTCAGCAGCGGCTTGCGGCGGGCGAAGTCGAGGCCCTTGCGCGCGTTGTCGCGATATTCCAGCGGCGCCTTCTCGACCAGGCCGTCCAGGCCGTCGATGACGCGGCCATAGGCGTCCAGCGCCTTGCCCTTCACTTCATTCAGCCGGCCGTCGAGCTGCAGCCTGGCGTCCCCGGTCAGGCGGCCGAGGCCATTCCGGGCCTTGCCTTCGAGTTCGGTGGCGGTGCCTTCGATGCGTTGGTCGGTCATGGGAGAAGTCCTTTGATCGGGGAGGGGGAGACTGCCGATGGAGCGCATTTGGGGGCGGCAGGTTCCCGTGAAAAGGGCCCGGGCGGTGCCGTGTCGCAATCCATGCGGCGAGATATTACCCGGATCATATTGACGGGCTGATTATGTCCGGGTAAATCCGGTGGCCTCAACCGAGGACCCGCCCCATGACCGTGCCCGCCGACCGACCCCTGTTCGCCTTCACCGGCCATCGCCTGCTGGCCCGCGGTCCGGCCGCCGAGGTGGTGGCGGCGGTCAGGACGGCGACGGACGCGGGCGAGACCGTCCTCACCTTCGATGCCGCCACGGGCCGGGTCGTCGACCTCGACCTGCGCGGCGACATGGCCGCCGTCCTGGCCCGGCTGGTTCCGGCGTC
>CAZFQC010000075.1:6254-10000 GCA_964520795.1 uncultured Brevundimonas sp. | reverse complement strand
GTGCGCGGCGACCTGATCCGCGTCGTCGCCGGCCTGATGAAGCGCCAGCGCCCCGGCAAACCCGCCTTCGACGCCATCATCGTCGAGACCACCGGCCTGGCCGACCCCGGCCCGGTGGCCCAGACCTTCTTCGTCGACGAGGACGTCAAGGCGAAGACCCGGCTGGACAGCGTCACCGCCCTGGTCGACGCCAAACACGTCATGGCCCGGCTGGACGATTCGAAGGAGGCCCGCGAACAGGTCGCCTTCGCCGACCGCATTATCCTCAACAAGACCGACCTCGTCAGCGAGGCCGAGCTGGTCGAGGTCGAGCGCCGCCTGCGCAGGCTGAACCCGCTCGCCCCCATCACCCGCGCCGAACGCGCCAACGTCCCGCTGGACCAGGTGCTGGGCCTCGGCGGTTTCGACCTCGCCCGGATCCTCGACATCAACCCCGAGTTCGCCAACCCCGCCCATGGCGAGGCCGGCCACGTCCACGACGAACACTGCGGCCACGACCACCACGATCACGACCACGCGCATGATCACGACCACGGTCACGCCCACGGCGCGCGCGGCCATGCGCACGAGGACGACATCAAGGGCATCTCCCTGTCGCTCGACCGACCGATGGACGGGACCAAATTCACCGCCTGGCTCGACCGGCTGCTGGGCGAGCAGGGGCAGAACATCCTGCGGGCCAAGGGCATCATCGACGTCAGCGGCGAGGACCGTCGTCTGGTCTTCCAGGCCGTGCACATGATCCTCGAGGGTGACCTGCAGAAGCCCTGGGGTGCCACCGAGCGCCGCTGGTCCCGCGCCGTCTTCATCGGCCGCGACCTCGACGAGGCGGCCCTGCGGGCCGGGTTCGAAGGCTGTGCGGCATGACCGGCTCAGTCGACCCGACCCGCGAAGGGATGGCCCTTTTCCGCGACCTGCCGTCGGACCGGCCGATCGCGATGATCAACCTGCTGCGATTCCGCGAGTCGGCCGCCTATCCGGCCGATCATCCCGACCATTCCGTGACCCGGACCGGTGCCGAGGCCTATGCCGCCTATGGCCGCGCCGCCGCGCCGCCCTTTGCCCGGTCAGGCGGTCGGCAGATCTGGCTCGGCCGCCCGGAACTGACCCTGATCGGGCCTGCCGATGAGGTCTGGGACCTGGCTTTCATCGCCTGGTATCCCTCGGGAGACGCATTCGGCGCCATGCTGCGCGACCCCGAATACCGGACAGCCGTCATCCACCGTCAGGCCGCAGTGGCCGACTCCCGGCTGATCCGATGCGCGCCGTCGGAGCCCGGCGCCGGTTTCGGCGAGAGCCGGCCGGCATGAAGTCCACGAATTTCGACGCCCAGGTCACCGCCATCGTCTTCGACGCCGAAGGCGCGGTCTTCGCCCTGGGCGACGGCTCGGTCCGGTTCGAGGACGGCGCGTTCAGCGCCGCCCATGACGGTGCGATCCTGTGCGCCGTCGTCCATCCGTCCGGAGACGGCGTCGTCACGGGCGGTGACGACGGCCGACTGATCTGGCACCGCCGCGCCGACGCCGGGGTGCTGGCGACCAGCGCGGGCGGCCAGTGGATCGACGCCGTCGACGCCTCGGCCGAGAGCGGCCTGATCGCCTTCTCCGCCGGCAAGACGCTGACCGTGCTGGATGCGAAGGACGCCGGCTTCCGCCGCGACTTCCAGCACGAGCGCACCGTCTCGGGTGTGGCCTTCGAGCCCAAGGGCCGCCGTATCGCGACCTCGACCTATGGCGGGGCCGCCCTCTGGTTCGCCCGGATCGCCGAACAGAAGCCGACCTTCCTCAAATGGGCGGGATCGCATACCGCCGTGACCTTCTCGCCCGACGGCGCCTTCGTGGTCACCGCCATGCAGGACGCGCAGCTGCACGGCTGGCGGTTGAAGGATCAGAAGAACCTGCGGATGGGCGGCTATCCGTCGAAGGTCCGGGCGTTCAGCTTCCTGGCGAACGGCCAGCTGATGGCCACCTCCGGCGCCCAGGGGGCCGTGCTCTGGCCCTTCGTCGGTGCCAACGGCCCGATGGGCCGCGAGGCGACCGAGATCGGCTTCGACGAGGGCAGTATGGTTGCGCTCGTCGCCTCCCGGCCGAAGCACGGCCCGCTCGCCGCCGGTCTCAGCGACGGCCGCGTCTGGCTGGCAGACCCGGCGGGGCAGGGCCTGAATTTCCTCAAGGCCGACCGGGGCGCGCCGATCACCGCCCTCGCCATGAGCCCCGACGCCCGCCGCGTCGCCTGGGCCGATGAGGATGGCAATGCCGCGGTGGTCGAGGCGGGCTAGCGCTTCGCTGCCTCAAGCGTCACAGTAACGGACCGTTGGGGGGAGCCGCGATGAAGATGACACACAGTTGCCCGTCCAGGCGCTCGCTTGTCCAATGGGCCCTGGCGGTGCCGATCACAGCGCTCGGGGGATCGGCCCTTGCCGGTGCCGACCCCCACCTCGGCCACAGCGGTCTGACGCCCGACGAGGCGCTGGAGCGTCTGCGCCAGGGCAACCAGGCCTTCGCATCGGACCATCCGCTGCCCGTGAACCTCGGCGGCGAGCGTCGGCATGCGCTCGCCGCTGCCCAGGCACCCTACGCCGTGCTGGTTTCCTGTTCGGACAGCCGCGTGCCGCCCGAGATCATCTTTGGCAGCGGGCTCGGCGAGCTGTTCACGATCCGTGTCGCCGGCAATACCATCGACACCACGGCCCTTGGATCGATCGAGTACGCCGTCGACCATCTGGGCGTGCCGCTTGTCGTGGTCATGGGCCACGAGCGCTGCGGCGCCGTTTCGGCGGCCGCCGATGTGGTGCAGAAGAACAGTCATTTCCCCGGTGCCGTCGGTGCCATGCTGCAACCGATCATTCCGGCCGTACTCCTGGCCCGGGCCGCCCATCCGGAGGGCGACCTGGTGGATCAATCCGTCCGCGAGAATGTCCGCCAGGTTGTGCTGCACCTGCGTGAGACCGCCTCCCCCACCCTGCTGGAGCGGCAGTCGAGCGGGCTTCTGCGCATCGTCGGCGCGCGGTACGATCTCGACGACGGTGTCGTCGATTTCTTCGACACCGGCGAGGCCTGACCCTTGGCACCGGAGACCGTTCCCGGCCGCCGGAGACGCCGCCCCTTGCTGACCCTGATCCTGCTGCTGATCCTGCTCGGCTCCGGCAGTGTCGTCATCCAGCGCTGGATCGCGCCGCCCACCACCTTCCTGATGATCAGCCGGGCTTTCGAAGGCGAGGGCCTGTCCTATCACTGGCGGTCGCTGGACGACATCTCGCCCCGGCTGGTCCAGGCCGTGATTGCCTCCGAGGACTCGACCTTCTGCGCCCACAACGGCTTCGACATGAAGGCCATCGAGCGCGCGCTCAAGGCCAACGCCCGTGCCGAAAAGCGTGGCACGGGTCGCATCCGTGGCGGTTCGACCATCAGCCAGCAGACCGCCAAGAACGCCTTCCTCTGGCCGGGCCGCGACTGGGTCCGCAAGGGGCTGGAGGCCGGCTACACGGTCGCCATCGAGACCGTCTGGGGCAAGCGGCGAATCATGGAGGTCTATCTCAACGTCGCCGAATGGGCCCCGGGGGTCTATGGCGCCGAGGCCGCCTCGCAGCACTGGTTCGGCAAGTCGGCCGATGCGCTGACCGCCCGCGAAGCCGCCCGTCTGGCCGCCATCCTGCCCTCCCCGCGTCGCTACAACGCCGCCTCCCCCGGCCCCTATGTCCGCCGCCGCACCTCCCGCATCCAGGCCGCCATGGGCACGGTCCGCGA
>CAZFQC010000075.1:0-6154 GCA_964520795.1 uncultured Brevundimonas sp. | reverse complement strand
CGCATCCAGTGGACCCGCGCCACCAACATCACCCACGACACCATGTGGCTGGAGAGCCGGATCAACGCCGAATACACCGAGCTGCAGGTCGAGCTGGCCAATGGCGCGGCCCGGTTCAACGGCGTCGAGGTGCCCGCCGACGTGAGGCGCAAGCTGAACCTGCTGCGCCTCGGCATCGTCCTGCCGGCTCCGAACCGCCCCGGCGCCGCGGGCGAGCTGGCAGAGATCACCACCCGGCTGGACTCCACCTATGCCACCGGCAAGTTCGAATACCAGGGCCGTCAGATCACGCTGGAGGAAGCCTCCGCCCTGCTGGCGACGACCCGTGACCCGGCCGAGGCCCGCGCCCTTTACGAAGGCTGGCGGACCATCTCCCCGGTCATGGCGCCCGACTACGCCCGCATGGTCGAGATCGCCAACGAAGGTTCCGCCGAACTGGGCTTCGCCGATACCGGTGCCATGTGGCGCGCCGGGTATGACATGGAGCCGGACGCCTTCGCCGCCGAGACCGACCGGCTGTGGGAGCAGGTCAAACCCTTCTACGAAAACCTGCACTGCTATGTGCGGGGACGCCTCAACGCCCGCTACGGCGACGCCGTCCAGCCGGACCACGGCCCGATCCGCGCGGACCTGCTGGGCAATATGTGGTCGCAGCAGTGGGGCAATATCTATGACGTCGTGGCCCCGGCCACGGGCGGTGCCTCCAGCTATGACCTGACCGAGCGGCTGGTCGCCTCGGGCTATGACGCCCGCAGGATGGTCGAGACCGGCGAGGGCTTCTACGTCTCCATGGGCCTGGCCGAGCTGCCCGACACCTTCTGGGAACGCAGCCAGATCACCCGTCCGCGCGACCGCGAAGTGGTCTGCCACGCCTCCGCCTGGGACCTCGACAACCTCGAGGACATCCGCATCAAGATGTGCACCGAGGTCAATGCCGAGGACTTCTATACGGTCCACCACGAGTTGGGTCACAACTACTATCAGCGCGCCTACAAGGATCAGCCCTTCCTGTTCAAGAACGGCGCGAATGACGGCTTCCACGAGGCCATCGGCGACTTTGTCGGCCTGTCGGCCCTGACCCCCACCTATCTGAACCAGATCGGCCTGCTGCAGACTGTGCCGGGCGAGGCGGAGGACATCCCCTTCCTGCTCAAGATGGCGCTCGACAAGATCGCCTTCCTGCCGTTCGGCCTGATGGTCGACCGCTGGCGCTGGGGCGTGTTCTCGGGCGAGACCAGCCCGGCGGAATACAATGACGCCTGGTCGGCAAACATGCTGCGCTACCAGGGTCTGGTGCCGCCCGGACCGCGCCCGGCTGACGCCTTCGACGCGGGCGCGAAATATCATATCCCGGGCAATACGCCGTACACCCGCTACTTCCTGGCCCACATCTACCAGTTCCAGTTCCACAAGGCGGCCTGCGAACAGGCCGGCTGGACCGGACCGCTGCACCGCTGCTCGGTTTACGGCAACGAGGCCGTCGGCGCGCGGTTCAACGCCATGATGGAGATGGGCCAGTCCAGGCCCTGGCCCGAGGCGATGGAGGCCTTCACCGGCCAGCGCGAGAACGACGCTTCGGCCGTGGCCGACTATTTCGCCCCGCTGAACACCTGGCTGGCGGCCCAGAACCGCGGCAAGGACTGCGGCTGGGAGGCCTGACGCGCATCTCCTCCCCCTCCCGGGGGAGGGGGGCCATCCTAAGGATGGTGGAGGAGGCAGCCCAACACCGCTCTGTTAACCTTTGGCATTGGGGCTTCTCTTAACCGACCTGGTTCATTTTCGGCCGGATGAGCGTGGGCGGATTGCGCCCGCGGTTGACGGCGGACGCGGCGATGGGGCTGAAAACCTGGATTGAAGGCATCGGACGGGGCCTGCGGGCCCTTTCGCGACGTCTGGCCGATGATGCCCGCGGCAACGTCGCCATGCTGTTCGGCCTCAGCCTGCCGGTCCTCATCCTGATGACGGTGGGCGGCGTCGACATTCACCGCGCCTCGACCGTGCGGGTAAACCTGCAGGACGCCCTGGACGCCGCTGCCCTCGCCGCTGCCCGCTCGCCCTATACCACCAATGCCGAGTTGCAGGTCGTGGGCCTGGCGTCACTGCGCGCCAACCTCAAGGCCTATCCCGAGATCACCCTGCGTGAGGCCGACACCAGCTTCGTCCTGAACAGCGACGACGTCGTCATCGCCAGCTCCAAGGTCGATGTGAAGACCCTGGTGGCCAACATCTTCCTGCCGCCCTACGGCCAATTCATGGACGACTATCTGCCGGTTGGCGCCCATTCGGAGGTCGACCGGTCGTCGCGGAACATCGAGGTCGCCATGGTCCTCGACCTGTCCGGATCGATGAGCGGGCAGAAGCTGACGGACCTGAAGAACGCGGCCAAGGATCTGGTCGACCTGATCGTCCAGCCGGTGCAGACCCCCTACTATTCCAGGGTCGCCCTGGTGCCGTGGTCCTATTCGGTCAATCCGGGCAGCTATCTGACCTCCGTGCGGGGGAGCGTTACGGGCTCGACCGCCATCACCGGCGCGGTCATCAATCTGACCGGCGCGCAGAAAACCATCACGGCAGCGACCAAGGCGCGGCCGGTCGTGATCACATCCGCCGGTCACGGGTTTTCAAATAATGACGTCGTCTGGATTTCCGGTGTCTCGGGAATGACCCAGCTGAACAACAAGGCCTATCTGGTCAAGAACAAGACCAACGACACCTTTCAGCTCTATACGCTTTCAGGCAGCCGGGTTGATGGCCGAAACTACAGCACTCACTCGGGCAACACCGGCCGGGTGCAGAAATGCCAGGACAACGACTGCTCCATCACCATCACATCGGCCAACCACGGACTGGCCAATAATGACTACGTCTACATAACCGGCGTGGGTGGCATGACCCAGATCAATGACCAGACCCATCTGGTCGGCAACGCCACGACCAACACCTACACGATCGACCTGACCTCATCCTCCCTCTCGCCCTACACCTCCGGCGGCCTGTCCTGGTGTGCCCAGCCGGGTTGCACCTACTACGCCTTCGAGAACGAGGACGAAGACCTTGCGACGCATATGATCAGCGGCTGCGTCACCGAGCGGACCGGTGCCCAGGCCTACACGGATGCGGCTCCAACCAGCGGTGCCCGGGTCGGCCGCCACTATCCCAACATGAGCGGCAGCTGCCTCAGCAGCACGATCGAACCCCTGTCGAGCAGCATCTCGGGCATCAAGGCCGACATCGACGCCTTCTCGGTCAACGGATCGACCGCCGGCCAGATCGGCATCGCCTGGGGCTGGTATATGGTGTCGCCGAATTTCGGCTCGTTATGGCCGGCTTCGGCGGGTGCCGCATACAACACCGCCGAAACGCTCAAGGCCGTGATCATCATGACCGACGGTGAGTTCAACGCCCCCTACTGCAACGGGGTGACGGCGCGGGGCTACAACGCGTCAAACGCGGCCAGCAACAACTGCGATCCCGACAACGGCGAACCCTATGGCCAGAGCCGGGCCCTGTGCGACGCCATGAAGGCGCAGGGGATCATGATCTATACGGTCGGCTTCCAGATCAACTCCGGCGGCGGGGCGGAAGACCTGCTGGAATACTGCGCCACCACCTCCAGTGGCTTCTACAATGCCGGCAGCGGGACGGAATTGTCCGAGGCCTTCAACGCCATCGGACGGGACATCACCCAGCTACGCATTTCCAGGTAGCGGCGGCCCCTCTGTAAACCCGGGTCCTCAGATCAGCCGGATCTCGCGCAGCCGTTCGGTCAGGAAATCCTCGGCCATGATCGCCTTGCCGGCGTAGCGGTCGGGGTTCTCCGCCGAAATCATGGTCGGAAGGGTCTCGATGACGAAGTCCGGGTTGAAATGCAGGAAGAAGGGCGTCGAATAACGGGCGAAGCTGGCCCGCTCGGGCGCCGGATTGATCACCCGGTGACTGGTCGACGGCAGGACGTGGTTGGTCAGGCGCTGCAGCATGTCGCCGATGTTGACCACCAGGGCGCCGGGCGGGGGCGAGATGTCCAGCCATTCACCGTCGGCGTCCTTGACCTGAAGCCCGGCTTCCTCGGCGCCCAGCAACAGGGTGATGACATTGATGTCCTCATGCGCCCCCGCCCGCACGCCCGAAGCGCCCGCGGGCACCGGCGGATAGTGCAACATCCTCAGGATGCTGTTGCCCATCTCGACCTTGTCCTCGAAGAAGTCGTCCCCGAGCGCCAGATAGCGGGCGATGGCGCGCAGAACCTTCGCCCCCAGAACGTCCATGGCGGCGAACATGCCGTAGACGTGCGACCGGAAGCCCTCGACCTCGGTCGGCCAGACGTTGTCACGCATGTATTTGCGGTAGGGGTGGCCGGCGGGCAGTTCGCGCCCGACGTGCCAGAATTCCTTCAGATCGACCGTGGCCGCGCCCTTGGCCGCCTCGACCCCGAAAGGCGTCAGGCCGCGCGCGCCGCCGGTGCCCGGCTGGTGGTATTTGCGCTTGGTCTCCTCCGGCAGGGCGAAGAAGGCCTTGGTGTCGGCGACGGCCGCGTCGATCACCGCCTGATCGAGCCCATGGTCGGCGATCACGGCGAAACCATACCGCTTGAACGAGGTCCCCAGCTTGTCGGCGAAGGCCTGGAAGTCTGCATCATGGAGGGTCATCGACACCGGCTCGATCGACTTTCGGGCGGGGGCCGCGGACTCGGGCTTCGGGGTCGCGCTCACAGGAGGGCCTCATTGGTCTGCTACAGCCGGGTTCCATACGCCCTAAGGCGCGAACTTGGCAAAGCCGGGACCGGGTCGCCCGTCGGGATTGTCCGTTCAGCCCCGGTACAGGTGGGAACCTTCACCGTAAGCTCGCGTTTCGGCGCCAGACAGGTTTTTCAGACAGGACTCCCCACCATGCGCAGCAAGCTTCTCCTCACCGGTGCCAGCGTCGCCATCCTCCTCGGCGGCGCGGCCTGCACGACGATGGATCCCTACAGCTCCGCGCCGCGCCGCAACAACACCGGCACGGGCGTGATCGCCGGCGCCCTCGGCGGTGCCCTGCTCGGCTATCTGACCAACACCTCGAACTCCGAGGAAGGCCGCAAGAACGCCCTGATCGGGGCCGGCATCGGTGCCCTGGGCGGCGCGGCCGTCGGCCAGTACATGGACCGTCAGCAGCGCGAACTGGAAGCCGAGCTTTCGGGTTCGGGCGTCGGCGTGGCCCGCCAGGGCGACAACCTCGTCCTCCGCATGCCCTCGGACGTGACGTTTGCCTCCAACCAGTCGTCCATCAATCCACGCTTCAACGCGACCCTGGACGACGTGGCCGGCGTGCTGAACCGCTACGACCAGTCCATCGTCGACATCGTCGGCCATGCCGACTCGGACGGCACCGACGAGTACAACCTCAACCTCTCGCGTCAGCGCGCCTCGTCGGTGGCCCAGTATCTGGTCAGCCGCAATGTGCTGGCCGACCGCCTGTACGTCGACGGTCGCGGCGAAAGCGCCCCGATCGCCTCGAACGACACCGCGGCCGGCAAGGCGCAGAACCGTCGGGTCGAGATCCTGATCCGTCCGTTCCGCGGCTGAACCAGCCCGCGCTCAAGCAGCGAGCGATCGCATCGCGAGCGTCAGCGCACAAGAGATCGGGCGGAGCTTCGCGGCTCCGCCCTTTTTTGTCGCCGGACACCGTTCCGTGACTTGCGGCGCAGCGCGTGCGGTGCTGGAAACGGGACACGCTCGTTGCAGGGGAATCGATTGCGTCCGGACCATCAGGAATTCACCGACGCGGCGAAATTGGCCGCCATCGCCGCGCTCTCGGCAGTGCTGACGGCGACCGTGGTGATCGGTGCCGGACGGGTCCTGCTGCCGCAGGCCGAAGCCGCCTCCGCAGCCGAACGTCCCGAATTGATCCGCGCAGCCTTGCGTTAGACCTCCCCCTCCGCGCGGAGCGGAAACAACGGGTGCGCATCGCCCCGGGGACGACAGAGATGTCCGGATCGACCCACAGGTCCAGGCTCGCCGGGCCCTGTTGATCATCACCCTGGGCACCCGGGCCGCCCCTGTATCCGCCGGACGGAGATGGCGGGCGATCTCGACCTGACCGACGCAGGCGACTCGGTCCGAAAAAGCAAAACCGCCGCCCCCCTTTCGGGAGGCGGCGGCTGCTTGTCGTCTGGCCT
>CAZFQC010000074.1:0-10179 GCA_964520795.1 uncultured Brevundimonas sp. | reverse complement strand
CGAACGGATGGGACCACCGCGACCACGGACAGGACGACTGGCTGTTCTGACGACGCGACGCCCCGGGCCCCGGCAGGGGCCCGGGCGAACGCGTCACGCCTTGCGGCTTCGCACCAGATCCTCGACGACCGAGGGGTCGGCCAGGGTCGAGATGTCGCCGAGGGAGTCGAGCTCGTTGCCGGCGATCTTGCGCAGGATCCGGCGCATGATCTTGCCTGACCGGGTCTTGGGCAGGCCGGGTGCCCAGTGGATCACGTCCGGGGCGGCGATGGGGCCGATCTCCTTGCGGACATGGGCGATCAGGGCGCGGTGCAGGTCGTCGTGCGGCTCGACGCCAGCGTTCAGGGTGACATAGGCGTAGATGCCCTGACCCTTGATGTCGTGGGGGTAGCCGACCACCGCGGCCTCGGCCACCGCCCCGTGCAGCACCAGGGCGCTCTCGACCTCGGCCGTGCCCATGCGGTGGCCCGAAACATTGATGACGTCGTCGACGCGGCCGGTGATCCAGTAGTAGCCGTCGGCGTCGCGGCGGCAGCCGTCGCCGGTGAAATACTTGCCCGGATAGGTGCTGAAGTAGGTGTCGAAGAAGCGCTGGTGATCGCCCCAGACGGTGCGCATCTGACCCGGCCAGCTGTCGGTGATGCACAGGTTGCCGGAGGCCGGGCCTTCCAGCACCGCGCCCTCGGCGTCGACCAGCTGCAGCTCCACACCGGGCAGGGGCCGGGTCGCGGAGCCCGGCTTGAGATCGGTGGCGCCGGGCAGGGGGGAGACCAGGATGCCGCCCGTCTCGGTCTGCCACCAGGTGTCGACGATGGGGCAGCGGCCCTCGCCGACGACCTCATGATACCAGCGCCAGGCCTCGGGATTGATCGGTTCGCCGACGCTGCCGAGCAGGCGCAGGCTCTGGCGGCTGGTGGATTTCACCGGCCCGTCGCCCTCGCGCATCAGGGCCCGCAGCGCCGTGGGCGCGGTGTAGAAGATCTCGACCTGGTGTTTGTCGATGACCTGCCAGAAGCGGCTGTGGTCCGGATAGTTGGGCACGCCCTCGAACATCAGGGTTGTCGCGCCATTGGCCAGGGGGCCATAAACGCAATAGCTGTGACCGGTCACCCAGCCGACGTCGGCGGTGCACCAGAAGACCTCGCCGGGGCGGTAGTCGAACACCAGTTCGTGCGTCCAGGCGGCCCAGAACAGATAGCCGCCGGTGGTGTGCAGCACGCCCTTGGGCTTGCCGGTCGAGCCCGAGGTGTAGAGGATGAACAGCGGGTCCTCGGCGTTCATCGGCTCGCACGGACAGTCGGCGCTGACGCCGCGTTTGGCCTCGCTGTAGCGGACGTCGCGGCCCTCGATGATGGGGATGTCGGCGTGGGTGTGGGAGACGATCAGCACGGTCTCGACAATGCCCGCGCCCGGCCGTTCGAGTGCCGCATCGACATTGGCCTTGAGCGGCACCCGTTTGCCGCCGCGCAGGCCCTCGTCGGCGGTGATGATGACCTTGGAGCCGCAGTCCTCGATCCGGCCCGCGAGGCTGTCGGGCGAAAAGCCGCCGAAGACGACGGAGTGGACCGCGCCGATGCGGGCGCAGGCCAGCATGGCAACGGCGGCGGCGGGGATCATCGGCAGATAGAGGGTGACGCGGTCGCCCTTCACCACGCCCAGGCCCTTGAGCACATTGGCCATGCGGCAGACTTCGGCGTGGAGTTCCCGGAAGGTCAGGCCGCCGGACAGGGTCGGCTCGTCGCCCTCCCAGATGATGGCGGTCTCGTCGCCACGCTCGGCCAGATGCCGGTCGAGGCAGTTCCAGGCGACATTGAGGACGCCGTCGGCGAACCAGCGGATGCGGAAGTCGGCCTTGTCGAACGACACGTCCTTGATCACGGTCGGCGCGGTCATCCAGTCGAGCCGACGGGCCTGTCCGGACCAGAAGGCGTCGGGCGTCCCGCGCGCGGCCGTGCGGGCGGCCTCAAGGGCGGCGGCACCCATATGGGCGCGGGCGGCCCAGTCCGCGGGGACGGGATAGAGATCGGTTTCGGTCATCGGGTTATCCTTCAATCGCATCTGACCACAGCCGGCCGCCCGCAAGAAGGCCGATCAGGCCGAACGTCTCAGGCGCGCCCGATAGAGGCGTATCTGAAGCCGCGGGCGCGCATGTCGTCGGGGCGGTAGACGTTTCTGAGGTCGACCATAACGGGCTGGCGGACCAGCATTTTGACGCGGTCCAGGTCGAGGGCGCGGAACTGGTCCCACTCGGTCAGGATGACCACGACGTCAGCCCCCTCGACAGCCTCGTAGGGACCGTCCTTGAACACCACGCCGGGCAACAGCCGGGCGGCCTCGTGCATGCCCTCGGGATCGAAGGCCTGGACCGTGGCACCCATGGCGATCAGGGCGGGGGCCACGTCCAGCGAGGGGGCGTCGCGCATGTCGTCGGTATTGGGCTTGAAGGTCAGGCCCAGCAGGGCGACGGTCTTGCCCTTCAGCTCGCCGCCCATGGCCGCGGCCACCTTGCCGGCCATGGCCTTCTTGCGCGCGTCATTGATGGCGACCGTGGTCTCGATCAGCCGCACGGGGGCACCGGCGTCAGTGGCGGTGCGCACCAGGGCCAGGGTGTCCTTGGGAAAGCAGGAGCCGCCGTAGCCGGGGCCGGCGTGCAGGAATTTGCCGCCGATCCGCTTGTCCAGGCCGATGCCGCGCGCCACCTGCTGTACATCGGCACCAACCGCCTCGCACAGGTCGGCCATCTCGTTGATGAAGGTGATCTTCATCGCCAGGAAGGCGTTGGCGGCGTATTTGATCAGCTCCGAGGTGCGCCGGCCGGTGAACAGGATCGGCGTCTCGTTCAGGTTCAGCGGGCGGTAGAGTTCCCGCATCACTGCCCGGGCCCGCTCGTCATCGGTCCCCACCACCACCCGGTCGGGCCGTTTGAAGTCCTCGATCGCGGCCCCCTCTCGCAGGAACTCCGGATTGGAGACCACCGCGAAATCAGCGTCAGGCCGGCGCTCGCGGATGATCCGCTCGATCTCGTCGCCCGTGCCGACCGGCACCGTCGACTTGGTCACCACTACGGTGAAGCCCTCAATCAGGCCAGCGATCTCCTCGGCCGCGGCATGGACGTAGGACAGGTCCGCATGGCCGTCGCCGCGCCGCGATGGCGTGCCCACGGCGATGAACACCGCATCCGCCCCGCGGATCGCCTCCGCCCCGTCGAGGGCGAAGCTCAGCCGACCGCCGCGCACATTGTCCGCCACCAGATCGTCCAGACCCGGCTCGAAGATCGGGATCTCCCCCCGTTCCAGCCGCTCGATCTTGGACGCGTCCTTGTCCACACAGGTCACATCATGCCCGAAGTCGGCGAAACACGCCCCCGACACCAGGCCCACATAACCCGTACCAATCATCGCAACGCGCATGCGTCAGTCCCCAGCTTGTTGAGAGGCTCCGGACAGGCTGTCCGGCGCCCGGGTTGCGGTCGTCAAACCTTGTAGTGTTCTTTGTACCAGGCGACGAAGGCGGGCACGCCGGCCGTGATCGGGGTCGAGGGCTTGTAGCCCGTCAGCCGCTCCAGCAGGTCGGCCGCGGCGAAGGTGGCGCGCACGTCGCCGTCCTGCATGGGCAGGAAGGTCTTCTTCGCCTCCTGGCCCAGCGCCTTCTCCAGCTCGCCGATATAGTCCATCAGATTGCTCGGCGAGCCGCCGCCGACATTGACCAGGCGGAAGGGCGCAACCGGCGACAGGGTGTCGCCCTCGACCGGCTCGGTCCCCGGGATGGTCCCGGCCAGGCGGATGATCCCCTCGACGAGATCGTCGACGAAGGTGAAGTCGCGGGACATTTCACCCTCGCCGTAAACCTCGATGGCCTCGCCGGCGAGGATCGCCTTGGTGAATTTGAACAGCGCCATGTCCGGCCGGCCCCAGGGGCCATAGACGGTGAAGAAGCGGAAGAAGGTCGTCGGCACGCCGAACAGGTGGCTGTAGCTGTGGCCCATCAGTTCAGTCGCGCTCTTGGTCGCGGCATAGAGGGTCAGGGGATGCACGGCCCGGTCGGTCTCGCGGAACGGCATCTCGGTATTGGCGCCGTAGGCCGAACTGGTCGAGGCCGCGAGCAGGTGTTTGGGCTGGAACCGTCGGGCCGCCTCCAGGACGTTGAAGGTGCCGACCAGGTTGGAGGACACATAGGCCTCCGGGTGATCGATGCTGTAGCGGACGCCGGCCTGGGCGGCGAGGTGGATGACCACATCGGGCGCGGCCGCCTCCCAGACCCGGTTCAGTTCGGCCTGGTCCTCGAGCGAGATGCGCTCGACCTTGAAGGCGTTGTGGTGGGTCTCGAGCACGGCGTTACGGGCGTGTTTGAGAGCCACGTCATAGTAGTCGGAGAAATTGTCGACACCGACGACCTGGTGCCCCTCGGCCAGAAGTCTGCGGCAGAGGTGGAAACCGATGAAGCCGGCGCTGCCGGTGACGAGAAATCGCATTTTGGTGTCCGTGGATGGCGTGTCGGCGACCGGCCCGGATCCGGTCGGCGTCCGGCCGTCCGTCTAGCCGAGCGCCGGCCGTTCGTCATCGTCCGATTTTCGGTCCGGCACTTCAGGCGTGGATGTCGACGTCCTTGCGGTCGCGGATGAACAGGAAGCCGACCACGACCGTGACCAGCGCCACCACCACCGGATACCAGAGGCCGTAGTAGATGTTGCCGGTGGCGGCGACCATGGCGAAGGCCGTGGTCGGCAGGAAGCCGCCGAACCAGCCGTTGCCGATGTGATAGGGCAGGGACATGGAGGTGTAGCGGATATTGGTCGGGAACATCTCCACCAGGGCCGCGGCGATCGGGCCGTAGACCATGGTCACATAGATCACGAGCAGGAACAGGATGCCGACGACCAGCGGCTTGTTCACGAGCTCGCTGTCGGCCTTGGCCGGATAGCCGGCGGTGGCGAGGGCGGTGCCGAGGCCGGCCTCCCATTCCGCCTTGCGGGCGGCGAAGTCGGGCCGGGGCAGGGCCGCGCCGTCGAAACTGGTCACGACGACCTCGCCGATGCGGACCTCGGCGACCGATCCGGCCGGGGCGGCGATATTGGCATAGGTGACGCCGGCCTTGGCCAGATACGACTTGGCCAGGTCGCAGGAGCTGTCGAAGACCGTCTTGCCGACCGGATCGAACTGCAGGGCGCAGTCGGCGGGGTCGGCATAGACACTGACCGGGGCGCTGGCGGTGGCGGCGGCCAGCTGCGGATTGGCGGCGCCGGTCAGGGCGTGGAACAGGGGGAAATAGGTCAGGGCCGCCAGCAAACAGCCGACGAGGATGATCGGCTTGCGGCCGACCTTGTCCGACAGCCAGCCCCAGAAGACGAAGAAGGGGGTGGCCAGCAGCAGGGCGATGGCGACCAGGATGTTGGCCAGCGGTCCGTCGACCTTGAGCGTCTTCTCGAGGAAGAACAGGGCATAGAACTGCCCCGTATACCAGACCACGGCCTGGCCCGCGGTCAGGCCGATGAGGGCCAACAGCACCAGTTTCAGATTGGGCCATTTGCCGAAACTGTCCTTGAGCGGGGTCTTCGACGCCTTGCCCTCCGCCTTCATGCGGGCGAAGGCCGGGCTCTCGGCCAGTTTGAGCCGGATCCACAGGGAGACGCCGAGCAACAGGATCGAGACGAGGAAGGGCACGCGCCAGCCCCAGTCCTTGAACGCCTCCTCGCCGACGGCGGTGCGCACGCCGAGAATGACTAGCAGGCTGAGCATGAGGCCGGCGGTTGCGGTGATCTGGATGAAGGAGGTGTAGAAGCCGCGCTTTCCGGGCGGGGCGTGTTCGGCGACATAGGTGGCGGCGCCGCCGTATTCCCCGCCGAGCGCCAGACCCTGAAGCAGGCGCATGGCGATCAATACGGCCGGGGCGGCGATGCCGATGGCGGCGTAGGACGGCAGCAGGCCGACCACGAAGGTCGACAGCCCCATCAGCAGCATGGTCACCAGGAAGGTGTTCTTGCGGCCCCAGAGGTCGCCGAGCCGGCCGAAGAAAACCGCCCCGAACGGCCGCACCGCGAAGCCGGCGGCAAAGGCCATCAGGGCGAAGATGTAGCCGGTGGTCTCATTGACCCCTGAAAAGAACTGACTGGTGATGATCGCCGCCAGCGAGCCGTACAGATAGAAGTCGTACCACTCGATCACCGTCCCGACCGAGGAGGCCAGGATGACCAGCCGGTCATCGCGGTCGACGATGTGATCCTCGGCGGCGGCTGTGTCGGTCATAAGGTCCCTCCCCGGACTCATGTCGGGGCGAGCCTAGACCGGGAAACAACAAAGCACAGCCCGCGCCGTTGACTCTCCGGCCCTTCTGTTTCTCGCTGCGGGCCAGCGGGGGGGGATGGAATGGCGGACAACGACCTTTACCGGCGCCAGCTGATCGAGCGTCTGGAGCGGGAGAAGCGCGCGGCGCTGGATGAGATCGCCCGTGCGCAGGCGGATGAGGCGCGGGCGCGGGCACGGGTGGCCGAGAAGGATGCGGCCATCGCCAGCGTGCGCGCCGCCCGGGAACCGCAGGCCGACGAATGCAAACGCTGCCGGTTCGAGTTCGGGCGGACGGCCGTGCTCCGGCCGATGCCGTCGAAATCCCGGGTGGCCCGTTTCCAATGCCCGCTGTGCGGCGACGAGGAAGAGCGGGGCTGACCCGCCGGACCTTTCGTCACTCGAGTTGAAGCGAATTCCGTTCCCCTGGTCCTTTCGTGTCCTTCGTGACCTCCTTTGTGTTCTTTGTGATGAACCTTCTTGCCGCCGCATCTTGCCGGGAACGATACCGCACCGGCCAGATTCAACTCATCGGACACGTGGTCTAGCGGATCGCTGCCGCCCCCCGTCCCCCGGCCAGGGCCGCGACCTCTGACAGGGTGGTCATGGCGTTGTCGCCCGGGGTGGTCATGGCCAGGGCTCCGTGGGCCGCGCCATAGTCGACGGCGGCCTGGGGCCCGAGGCCGTTGAGAAAGGCGAAGGCCACGCCCGAGACGAAGCCGTCGCCGCCGCCGACGCGGTCGAGGACGGCGATCTCGCGGACCGGCGTCGCATGGCGCTTTCCGCCCGCCCACAGCACGGCGCCCCAGCGGTTGACCGAGGCCGAAACCGGGTCGCGCAGGGTGGCGGCGAAGACCTTGATATTGGGCAACTCCCCAGACGCCCGCGCGACGAGGGCGTCGAACGGGCCGGCGTCGGCCGGGTCAGTGCGGGCCGCATGGCCGCCGATGCCGAGGCAGGACTCAAAGGCGTATTCGTCGCCGACCAGCACATCGACCAGGCCGGCGATCTCGCGGTTGACCCGTCGGGCGGCGTCGGGATCGGGGTGGCTGGACCACAGGCTGGCCCGATAGTTGAGGTCATAGCTGACCAGGACGCCGTGGCGTCTGGCGGCGCGGATGGCGACCAGGGTCGTCTCAGCGGTGCTTTCGGACAGGGCGGCGAAGATGCCGCCGGTGTGCAGCCAGCGCACGCCCTCGCCGCCCTCTCCAGGCCTGGCGAACAGGGCGTCCCAGTCGACCTCATCCGGCCGCATGCGGGAGGCGGCGGAATTGGCCCGGTCCGAGGCGCCGAGAGCACCGCGCACCCCGAAGCCGCGCTCGGTGAAATTCAGCCCCATCCGGGTGTTGCGGCCGATGCCGTCCGCCTCGCGCCACAGAATGTGGGACGTGTCGACGCCGCCCTGCAGGATCAGGTCCTCGGCGAGGGCTCCCATCTCGTTGCGCGGCAGGGCGGTGACGACCGAGGTGCGCATACCGAAGGTCTTGCGCAGGCCGCGCGCGACATTGTACTCGCCGCCGCCCTCCCAGACCTGGAAGCTGCGGGCCGTGCGGATGCGGCCCTCGCCCGGATCGAGGCGAAGCATGACCTCGCCCAGGGCGACGCAGTCCCAGCGACAGTCTTCGGCCGGTCGAACGGCCAGCAGGTCGGTCATTTCATCAGCGAGGGCAGCCACAGCGAAAGCGCCGGGATGAAGGTGACCAGCATCAGCACGCCGGCGCAAGTCAGCCAGAACGGCCAGATGGTCTTGAGCGCCCGGGTCATGGGAATGCCCGCGATGGCGCTGCCGACGAACAGGACCGATCCCACCGGCGGGGTGATCAGGCCGATGCCGCAGTTGAGCAGCAGGATGACGCCGAACTGGACGGGATCCACATCGAAGGCCTTGGCCACCGGCAGGAAGATCGGGGTGCAGATGATGATCAGCGGCGCCATGTCCATGAAGGTGCCGAGGATCAGCAGGATGACGTTGATCAGCAGCAGGATCAGGATCGGGTTGTCGGTCAGGGTCTGCAGCAGGGCCACCATCATGGTCGGCACCTGCATCCAGGCCATCAGCCAGCCGAAGGCCCCGGCGCAGCCGATGATGAAGAGGACCATGCCAGAGGTCCGGGCCGCGCCGAGGCAGGCGGCCTTGAAGGCGGCCCAAGTCATATGGCGGTAGATCAGGCCGGTGACCACGGTGGCATAGACCACGGCGATGGAGGCGCTCTCGACCGCGGTGAAGATTCCGGCGCGGATGCCGCCGAAAATGATGCCGACCAGCAGCAGGCCGGGGATCGCCGCCACCAGCCGGACGGCCACGGCGCGGAAGCCGGGGAAGGGCTCGGCGGCATAGCCGCGCCTGCGGGCCACGACATAGGCGGTGGTCATCAGGGTCGCGGCCAGCAGCAGGGCCGGGATGATGCCCGCGGCGAACAGGTCGGAGATCGATACCCCGCCGCCGGCCGAGGCCGAATACAGGATCATGTTGTGCGAGGGCGGCACCAGCAGGGCCACCAGCGCCGCAGAGATGGTGACGTTGACGGCGTAGTCGGCGTCATAGCCGCGCTTCTGCATCTGCGGGATCATGGTGCCGCCGATGGCCGAGACGTCGGCGATGGCGCTGCCCGAGACGCCGCCGAACAGGGTCGAACCGACGACGGTGACCTGCCCCAGGCCGCCGCGCACATGGCCCACCATGGAGGAGGCGAGGGCGATCATCCGGTCGGACAGGCCGCCCTTCATCATCAGTTCGCCGGTGAAGATGAACAGGGGAATGGCCAGCAGGGCCACGGAGGTGATGTCGGATCCCATCTGCTGGAAGACCACGATCGGCGGCAGGGCCAGGTACAGCACGGTCGCGAGGGTGGCGGCCAGCAGGGAGAAGGCGACCGGCACGCCGATGGCCAGAAGGACGGCCAGAAGGCCGAAGAGGATGATGTATTCCATGCTCAGTCCTCCGCCGCTTCGGCGGCATCGGGGGCGCGATAGTCGCCGGTCAGCAGCCGCTCGATCGAGAACAGCAGGATCAGGGCACCGCCGACGCAGAGGCCGGCGAATTTCAGCCCGGAGGGCAGGGGGGCTCCGGCCATGGCGACGGGCCATTCGTCGATCATCAGCGTCCCGCCGAGGACCATGAGTCCCGCGCCCGAGGCGGCGGCAATCAGCCGGGAGATTGATCTCATCAGCCATTTCAGCGGACCGGGCGCGGCGTCCCGGAAGGTCTGGAAGGCGAAATGGGTCTCGCGTCGCACTGCCACGGCCGCGCCGAACATGACCGCGAAGCTCATCAGCAGCAGCGCCAGAGGTTCGGTCCAGCCGGGGCTGTCGTTGAGCACATAGCGGGCAAAGACCTGCCAGGCCTGGATCAGGGCCATGGCGACGAGAGCGAGGCCTGCGAGCCCCATCGCAAGACTGGCGAGGCCGTCAAGCGCGCGCGCGCTTCCGCGTCGTGGTTCAGACATTCAACGCCCTCCCTGAGCGCCGTGGGTTTGCGCGGCCGTTCAGGCGACCGCTGCGATCCGTTCGTGGAGCGCGCGCAGGCGCGGCTCGGCGAGATATCTGTCCAGCACCGGCCGGACGGTGGCGGCGAAGGCAGACTTGTCGACCTCGGCCACCCGGGTCCCGGCGGCGATGACCGTGGCGCGGGCCGTCGCCTCGCGCTCGTCCCAGAGCGCGCGCATGACCGGCACCGAGCGCCGGGCGACGTCGCGGACGAGGTCCTGGTCGGCGGCACCGAGCCGCTCAAGGCTGGCCTTCGACATCAGCAGGGCGTCGGGTGAGAAGGAATGCTCGGTCTGGCTCCAGTAGCGGGCGACCTCGAACTGGCGGCTGGACTGGTAGCTGGGCCAGTTGTTCTCGGCCCCGTCGATCAGATGGGTCTGCAGGGAGGAGAAGACGGCCCCGAAGGTCAGCGGCG
>CAZFQC010000073.1:0-10372 GCA_964520795.1 uncultured Brevundimonas sp. | reverse complement strand
TCGCCGTCGGCCACGGCCTGACCCCGGGCAGCCACAGCCTGTGCCGCGGCTGCCGTATGCCGGTCAGCCCGGAAGGGCGGACCTCGCCCCGCTATATCGAGGGCGTCTGCTGCGACCGCTGCGCGGACGAGCGGACCGAGGCCGACCGGGCCCGCTATCTGGAGCGGGCCAAACAGGTGGAGATCGCCGCCCGGCGGGGCGTCGACCATGTCGGTGCGGTCTTGCCCGATCGATTGACGAACAGGGCTGTCCGGCCGCCGAGCTGAGTCAGACTGACGGCCTGTGCTCCGGCGAAGCCGGTGTTCGTTGTGATGAACCCGCTTTTCGGGGGCAGGCGGGCAGAAGGTGCCCGTTCGCCAACCGCCGCTACTGGTCCTCGTCGAACTTCCGGGCCACGAGTTCCGCCAGACCCGCCACGGCGGCTTCCGCCTCGGTGCCCTCGGCGGAGATGTCGATGGTGCAGCCGTTGCCGGCCCCCAGCATCAGCAGGCCCATGATCGACAGGGCGTTCACGGTGACGCCGTCGCGCGACACATGCACCTCGGCGTCGAAGGTCGAGGCCAGTTTGACGAATTTGGCCGAGGCGCGCGCGTGCAGGCCGCGGGTGTTGCAGATGTTCGCGGTCGCGGTCGCGGTCATTTCTCGCCCTGTAGCACCCAGCTGGCGACCGAGATGTATTTGCGCCCGGCGTCCTGGGCGTGGGCCACGCAGGCCTCCAGGGGCTCGCGGCCGCGCACACTGGCCAGTTTGATCAGCATGGGCAGGTTCAGGCCCGCGATCACCTCGGCGCGGGTCTCTTCCATCACCGAAATGGCCAGGTTGGAGGGCGTGCCGCCGAACATGTCGGTCAGCAGGATGACGCCGTCGCCGTCATTGACGGCCGCGGCGGCGTCGACGATGTCGCGGCGGCGCCGCTCCATGTCGTCCTCGGGCCCGATGCAGATGGCCGCGACCCCGCGCTGGGGCCCCACCACATGCTCCATGGCCGCAAGGAATTCCGAGGCCAGACCCCCGTGGGTGACAATCACCAGCCCGATCATGAAGGCTTCACCAAGACTTTCGCCCCAAGACTCTCGCCCCCCGCGTCCGACCGCCCTTGGGCGTGTCGCAAGCCGCGCGGAATAGCCCAAGTCCGCGTCGGGTTAAAGCGGGGCGATGGCCGCCGCGACCTTTTCGACCGCCGAGGCCTCGAATCCGTTCAACCGGAGCAACGGCACGGACTTGTCCGCAAGGCACCGGACGGCGGGGTCGGGCAGCCGCTCCGGGGCCGATTCGACCAGATCGACGGCCAGAACCAGTCGAACCACGCCTTGCACGCAGGCTCCTGTGATCCCGACGCCCCGCGCCTCGATCCGCCCGCGGATGCTCTCCGGTGCCGTGGCGAAGAGCGCCTCGCCCGAGGCGAAGACATGGACATAGTCGTCCGCCACCAGTCGCCACCCCAGTCCGATCAGCCGCAGGGCCAGATCGCTCTTGCCCGCGCCGGAGGGGCCGCAGATCAGGACTGCGCGCCAGCCGCGCCCCGCACACCACCGGGCCACGGCGGTGCCGTGCATGGGCTGGCCGGGGCTCACGGACGCCGGCCGGGCACCGGCTCCGCCGGCAGGGCGACCTCGAATCGCGCGCCGGCGACCCCGCTCGCCGGATCCACGCGATTGGCCGCCGTCACCCGGCCGCCGTGGGCCTCCACGATCTGGCGCACAATCGACAGGCCCAGGCCGGAATTGGCCCCGAAGGCCGTGCCCCGGGGGCGGGCGGTGTAGAAGCGCTCGAACACCGTCTCGAGGTTTTCGGGCGGAATGCCGGGCCCGTCGTCCTCGACGCGCACACGGATTGGTCTTTCCGGGTCGATGTCGTCGCGCACCAGCGACAGCCGCACCGTGCCGCCGGGCGGGCTGAACGAGCGGGCGTTGTCGATCAGATTGCGGAACACCTGCCCCAGCGGGCCGTCGCGGCCCATGATCCGGATGTGCTCCCCGCCCGGCGGTGCGAAGGTCACCGGTGCCTCGCCGGGTTTCAACCCGGACTCATAGACGCCGACGATCTCGGTCAGCAGCACCGTCAGATCGATCGGACGCGGCCGGTCGCGGTTCAGTTCCGCGTCCAGACGCGAGGCGTTGGAAATGTCGGTGATCAGCCGGTCCAGCCGGCGCACATCCTGCTGCAGCAGACTGGTCAGTTTCTCGCGCTGGGCCGCGGTCTTGACCAGCGGCAGGGTCTCCAGCGCCGAGCGGATCGAGGTCAGGGGGTTCTTGATCTCGTGCGAGACGTCGGCGGCGAAGGCCTCGATGGCGTCCATCCGGTCCGACAGGGTCTCGGTCATCGTCTCCAGCGACCGGGCCAGATCGCCGATCTCGTCCTTGCGGCCCTCCAGATCGGGCAGGGAGATGGCCCGCGCCCGTTGCAGCCGCACCTCGTCCGCCGCCGCCGACAGCCGCATCACCGGCCGGGCCACGAACAGATGCATCAGCAGCGACCCCAGCAGGTTCACGAACAGCGCCACCAGGGCGAAGGGCATCAGGGCCCGGCGCTGGGCGGACAGGGTCTCGTCCACGTCGCCGGCCTCCAGGGTCAGGACTCCGAGGACGTGCTCGACGTGCCGCACGGGGATGGACACCGACACCACGCGATCACCGGTTTCCGAGTGGCGCACCGTCGCCTGATTGGCTCCGGTAAAGGCCGCCTCAACCTCGGCCGCCAGTTCGTCGCTGGCCTGCCGGGCGAATTGCGCCCGTTCCGCCTTCCGCTTGGCCTCGCCCGCGGGCGGCGGAGTCCCGGCGGGACGGGCCGCCGGCAAGGGTGCGCCGGGGATGACCTCGGTCACCTCATAGCTGTCGGCGATGGGATCGCCGACCTGGATGCCGTCGAGATCGAACAGCCTGGCGCGCTGGCCCTGGGGGATGAAATTGTCCCGCAACCAGCGGCTGGCCTCGATCGGGTCCAGATAGGGGGTCGGCTCGCCGCGCGTGACGCCGATCTGGGGCTCTCCGAGGACCCGGACCAGCAGTTCGCCCTGGGCCGTCAGCGTCTGCTGCCGGGCCTCGATCAGCCCCCGCTGCCACTCATTGAGCAACAGGGCACCCACGAACAGGATCAACAGGCTCAGCAGGTTGAGGGCAAGAATCAGCCCGCCCAGCCGCGACCCGCTGAAGCGTTTCAGGCGACGGCGGGGCGCGGCCTCTCCCGACGGGAGCGGCGGATCAGCTTTCGCGATAGCGGTATCCAACGCCATACAGGGTCTCGATGGCGTCGAACTCGGGGTCGACCACCCGGAATTTCTTCCGCATGCGTTTGACGTGGCTGTCGATGGTGCGGTCATCGACATAGACCTGATCGTCGTAGGCGGCGTCCATCAGGTTGTCGCGGCTCTTCACGAAGCCGGGCCGCTGGGCGAGGGCCTGCAGCAGCAGGAATTCGGTCACGGTCAGTTTGACCGGCTTGCCTTCCCAGGTGCTCTCGTGGCGGGCGGGGTCCATCGACAGCTTGCCGCGCTTGATCGCCTTGGAGCCGTTGTCGCCGGCCGGCTCGGGCTCGGCGCCGTCCGCGCCCGTACGGCGCAACAGGGCCTTGACCCGTTCGATCAGCAGACGCTGGCTGAACGGCTTGTGGATATAGTCGTCGGCCCCGAGGTTGAAGCCGAGGATCTCGTCGATCTCCTCGTCCTTGGAGGTCAGCATGATGACCGGGATCTGCGAGGTCTGGCGCAGGCGGCGCAGCACCTCCATCCCGTCCATGCGCGGCATCTTCACATCGAGGATTGCCAGATCGGGCGGGCTCGCCTCCAGCGCCTCGAGGCCGGAGGCCCCGTCGTGCCAGGCCGTGACCTTGTGGCCATGGCTTTCGAGCGCCAGCGAGACGGAAGCGACGATGTTCTCGTCGTCGTCAACCAGGGTGATGTTGGCCAAGTCGGGCTCCTTGCAGACGGTTCGTTCGCCATCTCAACGCGCGGCAAGCGGTACCGTTCTAAAACATCGTGGAGAGATTACGGCGTAAAACATGGGCTGCGCCGCCATAATGCGCAACGAAACGCGCCCTTAAAGCCTTGGTGCCATGCTGGCGGCTCACAGTGTGAGCGTTTCATGGCCGGCCCCGTCCACTACGAAGTCTTCGTCCGCAAGACCCCGCCCGCCCCCTGGAGCCTCCAGATGGCGACGGAGGACCGCGCCCACGCCATCCAGACGGCCGAGGACATGCTGGCCGACGACCGCGCCGCGGCGGTGCGTGTGACCAAGGAAACGCTCGATCCCGACACCATGGAATTCAACAGCGTGACCGTGCTGACGCGCGGCGCGCCCGAGGTCCAGAGAAAGCGGGTCGTCCCCGAGGACCAGGCCGGCCCGCGCTGTTCCGCGCCCCAGGACTTCTATACGCCCCACGCGCGCGAGACGATCGGCCGGGTGCTCGAGGACTGGCTCGGCCGGCACGGGGTCACCGCCTTCGAACTGCTGCACCGGCCCGATCTGGCGGAAAAGCTGGACGCCTCGGGCGTCGAGTTGCAGCACGCCATCCAGAAGATCGCCGTCCCCGAGAGCCAGGATGTCGGACAGCCGGTCCACGATCTTGTCCGCCACTACCAGAAACTCTCCGACCAGGCCGTCGAACGGGTCATCGCGGCCGGGCGCCGCAACCTGTTTCCCGGCCTCGAGAGCGCTTCCATCGCGGACCTCGCCCATCGCCTGGCCGGCCAGCCGGACCGCGCCTTCATCATGGGCGGGGTGGTATCGGGCGCGCTCAAGGGCCTGCGCGGCGGCCGCGCACGGCTCGACCGGCTGATGGACCTGGCCGACCGCGCACCGATGGACGGCGCGCCCCACGCCATGGTCATGGTGCCGATCGAACAGCTGCTGTGCGAGATGCTGGGGACGCGGACCAGCCTGGCGGACGTGCTCGGTCCCTCGCTGGACCAGGGGGCCTCGCTCGCCGCCGTGGTCCGCATGGTCGCCCCGCGCGAGATCAACGCCCTGATCGCCCAGGACCCCCGCCTGGCCCTGCAGGTCCCGGCCGTCGACGGCCCGGCGGCCCGTCTGGGTGCCCGCCTCGAAAGCGGTCAGTTCCCGCTGCTCTCGGCCGCCCTCGCCCGCATGGTCCAGCGCGAGCTGATGAGCCCGCGTCGCCTGCGGCCCAACGACGCCGCCGGGGAGATCGACATCCTGCGCACCCTGGCCATGACCCTGACCGTCACGGCCGGGCGTCTGCTGACCCTCGACGAGGTGCAGGCCGCCTTCAACGAACGCTCCAAGGCCATCGTCACCGCCGATTTCGTCGCCACCTATGTCAAGGGATGCGAGACCGTCCTGTGCGAGGCAGAGACCCTGACCCGGCTGTGCGAAAACGTCACCGGCCTGGCCAACAAACGTTCCGCCGCCCGCTGGCTGTCGGCCTGCGTCGGCTCGCTGCGGTTCGAGAGCGAGATGCGAGCCCCGTCGGCGACCCTGACGCCCGTGAACAAGCTCGGCGTTCTGGCCGGCCTGCAGCGCGCCGTCCGCGCCTGCGGCCTTTCGGAACGGGACAATGAAGAGATCAACGCCGCCATCGGCGTGGTCGGGGGCACGGTCGAGGCCGAGGCCCGGCTGGTGATGATGCTGGCCCGGTCGTCCGCCCCGCTGGTTCAGAAGCTGTCGGTGCTCCTGCGCCTCGCCGCCGGCGAGGCCGCGCCGCTCGGGCCGGCCGCCGACCGCGCCAAGGCGGAGGCAGTCAGACTGTTCCGCGCGCCCGAATCCCGCGCCGTCCTTTCGGCGGCGCCGGAATCCCTGGCCCCGCTCAGGGGGTTGATGCAGGCCGCCGGCCTCGCCGCCTGACATTTCGGTTGGGCCGCGGTCAGGAGGCTATGCCTCCTCGACCCGGCGCGGCCTCAGTCGAAGATGTCGAAGATGCTGTCGCGCTTCTTCTTCTTGTAGCGATAGTCGTCGTCGTCGCGGCTGCGATAGCGCTCGTCGCGATAGGCCGGCTGGCTGCCCCACGGTTGCTGGGGCGGCTGTTGCGGCGGATAGGGTTGGGCCTGCGGTGCCGGCTGGGGCGCGGAGGCGCGCCCGTCCTGGGCCGCCGATTCCATCAGCTTCTCCAGCTCGCCCCGATCCAGCCAGACGCCCCGGCAGGTCGGGCACATGTCGAACTGCACGCCGCCCCGTTCCAGCGTCTGCATGGCGGCGTTGTCGTTGGGGCACATCAGCAAGGGCATCGGCGTCTCCTGGAGGGGTCCGCCCATAGAGCTAGGGCGCGCGCCCGGTTCCGCCAACGCGGCGATCGGCCGCGCCGGGGGAGGGGGCTCAGTCCGGCACCCCGCTGCCCGCCGCGATCCAGGCGCCGACCTGGTCTTCCAGCACCTCCAGCGGCGCCGACCCCGAGCCTGGTACCACGGCCTGAAAATCGCGGATGTCGTGGTCAGGCCAGGCCGGCGGCGCCGGCCGCGGCGACGGCCAGTCCGGCAAGGGCGAGAGCCGCCGTCACCGAGGTCTTGGCCCCCAGCGGCCCCGAACGCGGATGGGCCGGCCCGTCCGAACCGTCGCCCTCGATCATCGCCAGCCGATCGGCATATCCGCCCTCGGTCCGGCGCAGGCGCCAGCTGATGAAGGCGGTCTGCAACAGGGCCGCTCCCGCCGCCAGCAGCAGCCAGGACCGCGCCGGCCCGGTCGCGTCGCGGAACAGGAAGGCGGCCGCGATCAGGGCCGACAGGACAAAGGCCACGGTCTGGAAGAACAGCCGGCTGAAATGCAAGCGCGCCTCGGCAAAGGCGCGATACTGGGCGAGGCGGAGCGTCGGCTCGGTCATGACATTTCTTCCCTTCGGCGCATTTGGCGGCTTGCGCGCCGGTCAGACCCCCGCTTGGGTGGGGCACACCGTCGGTTGAGCCAGAATGCGCATTCTTCTCGTGAACGTACCGCATCCTGCGATCGGCAGCCGGATTCCGAAAGAACAATTGCCGCCCCTCGGCCTGCTGGCCGTCGGCGGGCCCCTGATCGACGACGGCCATGAGGTGTCGCTCATCGACGGCGAGTTCGGACCCATGCCGCTGGACAATCTGATCGCCGAGGCTGTGCGGCGCGCGCCCGGGGCCGTGCTGTTCGGCCATTCGGGCTCCTCGTCCGGCCATCCCGTGATCGCCGAAGCGGCGGCCCGTATCCGCGCGGCCCTGCCCGGCGTCCACATCGTCTATGGCGGCGTCCATCCGACCTATTTCTGGCGCGAGATCCTGCGCGACGAGCCCCAGGTCGACGCCATCGTCCGCGGCGAGGGCGAGGAGACGGCCCGACGGCTGATGGCCGCCCTCGCCTCCGGCGGCGACCTGTCGGACATCCCGGGCGTGGCCTTCCGCCGGGACGGCCGGCCCATGGCCACACAGCCGGCCCCCGTGATCCAGACGCTGGACGACTACCGCGTCGGCTGGGAGCTGATCGACCACGCCCGCTACAGCTACTGGGGCGGCAAGCGCGCGGTGGTGATCCAGTTCTCGCGGGGCTGTCCGCACCTGTGCAACTACTGCGGCCAGCGCGGCTTCTGGACCCGCTGGCGCCACCGCGACCCCGAGAAGCTGGCCGACGAGATCGCCTGGCTGCACCGCGAGCACGGCGTTCAGGTCTTCAATTTTGCGGATGAAAATCCCAGCGCGGGCCGCAAGCCCTGGCTGGCCTTCCTGCGCGCCGTCATCGCCCGCAATCTCGACATCACCCTGGTCGGCTCGACCCGTGCCGGCGACATCGTGCGCGATCGCGACGAGCTTCACCTCTACAAACAGGCGGGTTTCGAACGCTTCCTGATGGGGATGGAATCGACCGACGAGCCGACGCTGAAACTGATCAGGAAGGGCGCGACGGCCAATGTCGATCGTGAGGCGATCCGCCTGCTGCGCCGGCACCGCATCCTGTCGATGGCCACCTGGGTCGCCGGTTTCGATGAACAGACCGACGCCGACTTCTGGCGCGGCCTGCGCCAGCTGGTCGACTACGACCCCGACCAGATCCAGGCCCTCTACGTCACCCCGCACCGCTGGACGCCCTACTACCGGCTGGCCGAGGACCGGGCGGTGATCCAGCCCGACCGCCGCCGCTGGGACTACAAGCATCAGGTCCTCGCCATGAAGCGGATGCCGCCCTGGCGCGTCTTCCTGTGGGTCAAGGCGATCGAATTCGTCTGCCAGGCCCGGCCGAAGGCCCTGGCCCGGCTGATCTGGCGGCCCGATCCGAAAATCCGCCACGCCACCCGCTGGTACTACCGCATGGGCCGCCGGGTCTGGTTCCACGAGATCATGGGCTTCCTGTTCCGCGACGGCCGGGTCAGGGACGGCCGCACCGTCGCCGACCATTTCGGGGCCGTCCAGGACCACGAGGAAGAAGCCTCCGCCGTCCCGCCGCGGAAAGCCCGGCTGCAGATCAATGCGCCCATGGCGGACGCCTGAGCGTCAGGCCGTGCCCTTGCGCCCCGCGGCGATCTTCGCGCTCTCGGTCTTCAGCGGCTTCGACACCGGACAGACCTCCTGGGCATAGGCGTTCAACGTATTGGCCAGATGGTCGGGCACCAGGCTGTAGTGGACGAACTGGCCCTTCTTCTCGCTGGTCACCAGCCCGGCGTTCTCCAGCACGGTCAGGTGCTGGGACACGGCCGGCTTGGAGATCTCGAACCGCGCCGCGATCTCGCCCGCCGTCATGTCGGCATGGGCCAGATAGGCGAGGATCTTTCGCCGGACGGTGGAGGACAGGGCTTCGAAGACGCGTTGCATGCAGGGACATTTAAGCGATTTGCTAATCGCTTGCCAGCCTTTCATTTCGGTGTTTAAGTCATGACTTAAATACTGAAGGCCTTGGCGATGCATGACGCCGACGACCCCTGCGCGGTGAACAGCCTGATCGAGACGCCCGGCTGCAGCCCGGTCGAGGGCCGCGTCGTCTGGGATCCGGCGCATTCGCTGTGGAACGGCGGCATGCTGGCGGCGGCGCTGGTGTTCGGCCCGTTGACGGTCAGTCCGGCGGCACTCGCCGTTTTCGCCGTCACCACCGGCGGTGCCCTTCTGCTCGGCCATTCGGTCGGGTTTCACCGGCGGCTGATCCACGGCAGCTTCCAGTGCCCGCTGTGGCTCGAACACACGCTGGTCTGGATCGGGACTGCCGTCGGCATGAGCGGGCCGTTCTGGATGGTCCGCACCCACGACCTGCGCGACTGGGCCCAGCGGCAGACCGACTGCCACGACTATCTCGCCCACCGCCGGCCCATGCTGATCGACGCCTGGTGGCAGATTCACTGCCGGCTGGAACTGGCCCGTCCCCCGGCCTTCGATCTCGGCCGCATCGGCCGCGACCGCTTCTACCGCTTCCTCGAACGCACCTGGATGCTGCAGCAACTGCCGATCGCGGCGGGCCTGTATCTGCTCGGCGGCTGGGGCTTCGTGGTCTGGGGCGTCTGCGCCCGCGTCGCGGCCTCGGTCACCGGGCACTGGTTCGTCGGCCATCTGGCCCACCGGCGCGGGCCGCAGACGTGGCGGGTCAGGGGCGCCGGCGTACAGGCCCATGACGTCCCCTGGGCCGCGATCCCGACCATGGGCGAGGCCTGGCACAACAACCATCACGCCTTCCCCGGCTCGGCCCGTATCGGCCTCTACCCGGGCCAGAGCGACTGGGGCTTCCGCTTCATCCAGCTTCTGGAGCGGCTCGGACTGGCTTGGGAGGTGCGGACGCCTGAGACGATGGACCGGGCGGGCGCTCTGGTGGCGGCGGAGACGGGACGATGATCCGGGGAAAAGTATGGATCGGCGCTGCCATTGTGTCTGCAGCACTCGCCGGAGGCGGGACGACGAGCGCGATCGTGGTGGTTGTCATGCTGATATTGTCCTCGGGCGGAGGAGGGGCGGTTGAACCGCAGGGGATCGCGCTGTTCCTCGCGCTCGTGGCCGCGGTCGCTTCGGCAGTCTTCCTGGCAGGGCTGGTCTCAGTCGGCGCGCCGGTGTGGGCGGTCATGCACTGGCGAGGGCTTCGGGACCGCAGGCACGCGAAGATGGCAGGTGCCTTGTTGACGGCAGGCGCAATATTGGTCGCTGGCATCATGTCGGCCCTCTTCGCAAAGTCCGGCCCGCAGGGGTTGGCAGGCGGGCTGATCTTCGCGGTCGTGATGCTCGGCCCCGGCGCGGCCGCCGGCTGGACTCTTCACCGCGTCGCCTATGGCGAGCAGAAGCCGACCTGACCCCAACCGCAGAAGCTGTCTTTCCGCCCCGTATAATCTCGCCCCTCCCGACCCTGTTTTCGCCCTTCCCGACCCCCGCCGCCGGAAATCAGCCAGCGTTCCCCACGACGGCGGTACAATGATCCTGTCGCCTGTCCGAAAGGACGCGCAGGTCTTTGACAACAGGGTTTCACGGCGGCTCCGGCGCAGGAGCGGTCGACAGGCA
>CAZFQC010000072.1:5245-10435 GCA_964520795.1 uncultured Brevundimonas sp. | reverse complement strand
GAGATCGCGCCGCGGGTCCACAACACCGGCCACTGGACCCAGGACGGCTGCGTCTGCGACCAGTTCGAACAGCATATCCGCGCCATCGCCGGCTGGCCCCTGGGCCCGACCCGGGCCCACGCCCGCGTCGAGATGACCAATCTGCTCGGCGACGAGGTCGATCAGTGGATGACCCTGTCGGCCCGGCCCGACACCCGGCTGCATCTCTACGGCAAGGCCGAGGCCCGTCCCGGCCGCAAGATGGGACATGTGAACCGGGTCAGATCTCTCTAATTTCCGCTCATCCCGGCGAAAGCCGGGACCGAGTTCTGTCCAGCTCGACGCCAGCGCATCTGGACAAAGGTCAGCGGAAGCGGCTCGCCGCAGATCACCCAAAGGACTGGGTCCCGGCTTTCGCCGGGATGAGCGGCGCTATTGGGGAGCCTTCGCTCCGTACCGCATCCGGCTCAGCGCATCGGCGACCGTTTTCAGCGGCGCGTCGAAATCCTTGCCGGCCTTCCATTTCTCGAAGGCCATGACGTTCCCGATGCGGGCGGTGACGAAGGCCTCGGCGGCGTCGCGGCCGTCGAACCAGCGCATGGTCAGGGCGGGGATCAGTATGCCCGACAGGATCGCCCGCTTGGAATAGTGGTTCCAGTCGGTGGCCGTATCCCCGGCCCAGTGCCACAGCTGGTCGGCGCTCTCCCAGGCCAGCTTGAGCCCGAGATCGGCGTTGGGCGGCAGGGCCAGGAAGGCGGCGCAGCGGCGGGTGGCGTCCAGATCGGCAGCCCCCGCCTCCATCCGGGCCGAAACGGCCGCCGCGATTCGCTCGCGCATCTTCAGCGACTTCGCCTCGACCTGCGCCAGTTCAGCCAGCGCCCGGTCGTCATGCCGCCGCGACAGCAGGGCCGCCAGGTCGCGCGCGCCGTTGGGCAGCAGCAGTTCCTCGTCGCCCTGCGACAGGCCGCAGGCCTCGCAGGCGGCCCGCACCATCCGGCTGTTCCAGCCCAGCCGGGGCGCGAGGCCCAGGGCGGCGTCCAGCACGGTCTGCTCCATGCGGTCGGCCCAGTCTCCCCCGGGCGTCTCGTTCGACAGGTGTGGCGCTTCGGTCATGGCGGCAGCATATCCCCGTCCGGCGGGGGTTTCGAGGCCTCAGATAGACGCGCGACGATCTGGACACGAGGGGGGCGAACGTGTATCAGCCCGCCTTCATCCGCAGACCCCGTCTGCCGGACCGAGATTTTATTTGTCTGCCCGTCTCCCTTTCGAGGTGCGCGGCGGGCGGCCAAAGGAGAGTTCAACCTGGTACAGATTTTCGTTCGCGATAATAACGTCGATCAAGCGCTCAAGGCCCTCAAGAAGAAAATGCAGCGCGAAGGCAGCTTCCGCGAGATGAAGCGCCACGTGCACTACGAGAAGCCCTCGGAGAAGCGCGCCCGCCAGAAGGCCGAGGCTGTTCGCCGCGCCCGCAAACTGGCCCGCAAGCGCATGCAGCGCGAAGGCCTGCTGCCGCCGCCGAAGCCCCGGGTTCCGGGCGTGGGCGGTCCGGGCCGCGGTTAAGCCGCTCGACACCGAACGAAACGATCAAGGGCCGCTCCGGAAAACCGGAGCGGCCCTTTTTCTTTGCTTCCTTCTCCCGCAAGGGGAGAAGGCTTCAGATCACCTGCCTCCGCCCCGCGCGGCGCTGACGAAGCTCTTCCAGCTCAGCTTCACGTCGGACAGGGCACCGGCCCGGAAGGCGCGGCCCGCCACCCAGACCATGAACAGGGCGAAGGCGGCCATGCCGGCGATCGCGCCGAACAGTTCGATCATCGGCGGATCGGACGGCAGGCGCGCCATCATCACGAACGGCGTGAAGAAGGGCACCATGGACAGGATGCGGATGACGGGCGCGTCCGGCGAGCCGATGGCCATCTGCATGGTGAACATCGGGATGATCAGCACCATCATGATCGGCCCCATCAGGGTCTGGGCGTCGCGGGGCGTCTCGCAGAACGAGCCGATGGCCGCGAACAGCACCGCGTACATCAGATAGCCGCCGACCATGAAGGCCGCGAAATAGCCGAGCAGGCCGTCGTGCAGCAGGACGTCGCCGATCATCGCCGCCGTATCGGGGAAGGTGGTCAGCAGACCCGCCGCCCCGATCCCGCCCCAGGCCAGCAGCACCGTCAGGGTCAGCATGGCCACGCCGAGCACCTTGCCGGTCAGGATCTCCGTCGCAGAGGCCGAGGACAGCAGCACTTCAAGGATCTTGTTCGACTTCTCCTCCATCACGCTGTTGAGCAGGATCGAGGCGCCGGTCAGCACCAGCGACCAGAGCAGAAAGCCGCCGGCCAGGCCGATGATCTGGGGCAGCTTGTCGCGGAACGAGACCTCGCCCGCCCCCGCCGACTTGGGCGAGAAGGCCTTCACCTCGGGCTGAAATTTCTCGGTCGAGTCGACGATGGCGGGATCGATCCCGGCCGTCTCCAGCACGACCTTGCGGTTGGCCGCCTTCAGGGCGCTGCGAACGAAGTCCTGAACGGTGTCGTCGGTGGCGCGGGCGCTCCAGACGCGGGCGCCCGGCACGCCGTTGGTGCGGGTCAGGAAGACGACGGCGTCGAGGCGATCAGCCCTGGCGACCTCATCGCCCAGATAGTGGCGCACGACGGCGTCCTGCGCCTCGCCCGGCGCCGCCGCGGTGATGGCGGCCGGCGGCGTGACGATCTGCATCTTCGGCCTGGAAAGGGCGGCAAGCGCACTGCCTGCTGCTTCGCTGCCGGCCGCGCCGGCGGTTTCCTGCGCCTTTTCGGCGGCTTCCCGGGCGTTGGCGGCGCGGCGATCGACGTCATCCTTCAGAGCGTCGCGGACGGCGGCGGCGAGGCCCCGGGCCTCCACGCCTTCCTCGATCAGAACGACCTCGCGGACCGGCTCGTTGGACCGCATCAGGAGCGGGATGGATCCGCCCAGCACGGCAAACAGCGGAAACGCCAGCAACGACAGCCAGAAGCCCACCGTCTTGGCATAGGCGCCGTATTCACGGCGCGCGATCAGGAGGATGCGGCTCATCGGGCGGCTCCCGGGGTGGTCGGCTTGACCGACTGGTCGTGGTCAGGATTGTCCCCCGTCAGGCCGATGAAGGCGTCGTGCAGGGTCGGTTCGCGCAGTTCGAAGCGCCGCACGTCCAGCCCGCCAAGGAAGGCCGCCTTGAGCGCCTCCTGCCCCCGGCCGCCGGCCGCCAGCGCGGCCTTGAGCACCCGCACCCCGTCCTGCTCGGACACGGTCTCGACGCCGCTGACGCCCGGCAGAGCCGCGGCTGCCGCGGGGTCGATGGCCCCTTCCAGCTCGAGGAAGCGTTTCGAGGTCGCGCGCGCCTCGGTCACCGTGCCCTCGAAGGCCTTCTGGCCGCGGGCCAGCAGCACGACCTTGTCGCACAGCCGCTCGGCGTGCTGCATCACATGGGTCGAGAACAGCACCGTGGCACCGTCCGCCGCCAGCTGGCGGATCACCGACTCCAGTCCCTGCTGGTTGACCGGATCGAGGCCCGAGAACGGCTCGTCAAGAATCACGAACTCCGGCCGGTGCACCACCGAGGCGATCAGCTGGACCTTCTGCGCCATCCCCTTGGACAGCTCCTTCATCTTCTTGCGCTTCGACGCGCCGAGACCCTGGGCGTCCAGCATCTCGCGTGCGCGCCGGCGGCCCTCGCCCGTGGGCAGGCCCTTGAGGGCGCCGAAGAAGGCGATGGCGTCGACCGGAGTCATCTTCTTGTAGAGGCCGCGCTCTTCCGGGAGGAAGCCGATCCGGTCGCGCACCTTGCGGCCGTCATCGGCGCCGAGAATGTCGATCCGGCCCGCGCTGGCGGCCTGGAGGCCGAGGATCATGCGCAGGGTCGAGGTCTTGCCGGCGCCGTTCGGGCCGAGGAAGCCACAGATCGTGCCCTTCTCGACCTGGAAGCTCAGATCGCGCACGGCCTGGAAGTCGCCGTACCGTTTGCTCACCCCTTCGAGCGTCAACGCCGCCGCCATGATGTCATCCCCGCCCGTGTCTGTTCCGCCCAGGATTAGGTGTGTAAAGGACGTTTGACAAGCGCCTCGAGACCTTCGGGCGCCCGACTGTCATGAATTCCGTGTCATGTTCGCCGCACTGAGTCGTGCGCCCGACGAAAGCGTGAATGCCCTACGAAGTCTCTCCCTCGACAGTGACCCCCCGGACCGGTTCGCCCTTGTGGACCGTCGGTGCCAGCGCGGGAATCGCCATCGCCGCACTGATCGCCGCAGCCGTGTTCCAGCCGGCGCACGCGGTCTGGCTGCTGGGCGCTGCCGTGCTCGTCGGGCTGACCACCTGGACGTTGAACCGCAGCCCGTCGTCCGCCGCCGGCCCGGCACCGGCATCGGAGACGCCCACGACCGACCCGGACGCGGCCCTGCTGGAGAGCGTGTTCGAAGCCCTCGCCGACCCCGTCCTGGTGGTGTCCGGCGGCGAAGCGGACGACATCGCCGGGCGCCGGATTGTGCTGGCCAATGAGGCGGCGCGCGATCTCCTGCGCATCCAGCGCGAGGGCGGGCTGCTGGTCCCGGTGCTGCGCGAGCCCGCGGTGCTGGAAGCGGTGGACGAGGCGCTGTTCGGCGGCCTGACCCGCACCACCGACTATGCCGGGGTGGGTGCCCAGACCCGCCACTGGCGGGCCGTCACCCGACCGCTGCCGTCGACCGGCCCCGGTCCCCTCGCCCTCGTGGTCCTGCGCGACGAGACCGAGGTACGGCGCATGGAGCTGATGCGCGTCGATTTTCTCGCCAATGCCAGCCATGAGCTGAAGACGCCGCTGGCTTCGTTGTCCGGTTTCATCGAGACGCTGAAGGGCCACGCCCGCGACGATCCGAAGGCCCGGGACCGATTCCTCGACATCATGGCCACCCAGGCCGACCGGATGAGCCGGCTGGTTTCCGACCTGCTGTCGTTGAGCCGGATCGAGCTGAACGAACACATTCCGCCGGCCGGGCGCGTCGACCTCGCGCGGGCCGCCGCGGACGTCGTCGACGCGGTCAGCATCCTGTTGGCCGAGCGCGGGGTGTCCGTGCGGCTGGAAGAGCGCGAGATCAGCGCACCCGTGAACGGTGACCGGGACGAGATCCTGCAGGTGGTCCAGAACCTGGTCGACAATGCGATCAAATACTCGCCCGGTGGCGGGACGGTGGAGATCGTGATCCGGCCCGACATCGCCCTGGACGA
>CAZFQC010000072.1:3633-5145 GCA_964520795.1 uncultured Brevundimonas sp. | reverse complement strand
CGCGGCGGGCTGACCGTCGAAAGCGCGCCGGGCAAGGGGGCGACCTTTACCGCCTATTTCCCGGTTGCTCCCCGCAGGGGGGGCGTGACGACTTGATGACAGCAGCGGATTGCAGGCCGCACCGCGTAACAGAACTGTCATCCGCTCGTCGTAATCCGCTGACCATTCCCGGGCAGTTATCGCCACAGGACGAACCGGAAGACCGGCCCGTCCGATTCTGCTTTCCCGGACGTCCATGACCTGGCTTTTCCTGCCGATCCTGATCGCCGCAGCCGTCGCCGCCTATGTCGGTGGACGGACGATGGCGCGTCGCCGCGGCCAGGCCCTGCCGGCCGGCGAGCGGGCCCACTCCCGTCCGGGCCAGCACGGTGCCTATGCCCTGATCTGGACGGTGATACCGGCCCTGGTCGTGCTGATGACGGCCTCGGTGGTCGCCCCCAACATTGAACGCCAGTTGACGGCCTCGGGTGCGCCGGAGGCGGTGCAGCAGCTTGAGCCCTTCCGCCGCGAGGCCTTCTTCGCCGACGCGCGCGCCGTCGGCGACGGTCGTGCAGCGGTCCAGATCTGGCCGACGCCTTATGCCGAGCTGCTGCCGGCCGAGGGCCGACGCGCCGCCCGCATCAGCCAGATGCTGGATCTTGGCGGCATCGTGGGCGCCGCCCTGGCCGCCCTGCTCGGCACGCTGTTTGTCTTCAGCCAGATTCGGCCCGGCATGCGGGCCCGAAACCGGGTCGAGGGCTGGATCGTCGGCCTGCTGTTCGCCTGTTCCGCCGTCGCCATCCTGACCACCGTCGGGATCATCGCCTCCCTGGTCTATGACTCCCTGCGCTTCTTCTCCACCATACCGGTGGCCGACTTCCTGTTCGGGACCCAGTGGAGCCCGCAGACGGCGATCCGCGCCGACCAGGTCGGTTCTACCGGTGCCTTCGGGGCCCTGCCGCTCTTCGTCGGCACCTTCCTGATCATGCTCATCGCCATGGCCGTGGCCGCCCCGGTGGGGCTGTTCTCGGCCATCTATCTGTCCGAATACGCCGGGCCGATCTTCCGCGCGACGGTCAAGCCGGTGCTCGAGATTCTCGCCGGGGTGCCGACCGTGGTCTATGGCTTCTTCGCCGCCCTGACCGTCGGCCCGGCCTTCCGCCAGTTCTTCAACGGCATCGGTGCCCTGCTGGTCGGCGGGCCGCTGGACGGTGTCGGCCAGTATCTGATGCTGGTCCAGAACCAGATGGCCCTGGTCGCCGGGGCCGTGATGGGCATCATGCTGATCCCCTTCGTCAGCTCCCTGTCGGACGACATCATCAATGCCGTGCCCCAGAGCCTGCGCGACGGTTCCTATGCCATGGGCGCGACGAAATCGGAGACCGTGAAGCGGGTCCTCCTGCCCGCCGCCCTGCCCGGTGTCGCCGGCGCCATGCTGCTGGCCATGTCGCGGGCCATCGGCGAGACCATGATCGTGACCATGGCGGCGGGTCTGGCGGCGCGCCTGACCCTGAACCCGCTGGACACGGTCAC
>CAZFQC010000072.1:0-3533 GCA_964520795.1 uncultured Brevundimonas sp. | reverse complement strand
GCCCGCGAGGGCCGGTTCCGCCTCTATGGTCTGCTGGCCATCGGCGTGGCGGTCGGCTTCCTGCTGCTGTTGCTCGGCCGGATCATCGAACAGGGCCACACGGCCTTCTACACCCATACCATCACCGTGCCGGTCTATATGGACCCCGCCCGGGTCGATCGCGTCTATCCGCAGGGGACCAATTTCGAGTTGCTGGTCGCCGAGCAGCAGCTGGTCCGGATGGGCATCACCGACGATGCCCAGGGCACCAAGGCCGCCGCCATGCGCAGCCTGTTCTCTTCCGAGCTCAAATTCGCCGCCGCCGCCCGTATCCAGGCCAATCCCGGCCTGATCGGCCAGAGCGTGCCGATCGCCGCGCCCGTGTCCGATGACGCCGACCTGTTCTTCAAACACGAGATTTCGCGCGACACGCCCGCGGACCAGCGCCGCCTGAGCGACGAACAGATCGGCTGGCTGGACCGGATGAAGGCGTCGGGACAGGTCGCCGCACATTTCAACAGCGGCCTCTTCACCAAGGGCGACTCCACCGAGCCGGAACTGGCCGGGGTTCTGGGTGCCGTCGTCGGCTCGGCCCTGATGCTGCTGGTCACCGCCCTGATCGCCATCCCGCTGGGCGTCGGCGCGGCCCTCTATCTGGAAGAGTTCGCGCCGCGCGGCCGGATCACCGACCTGATCGAGGTCAATATCAACAACCTCGCCGCCGTGCCGTCGATCATCTACGGCCTGCTGGGCCTGGCCCTGTTCATCAACTGGATGCACCTGCCCCGTGCCAGCCCGCTGGTCGGCGGCCTGGTGCTCGCCCTGATGGCCCTGCCGACCATCATCATCGCCACCCGGTCGTCGCTGAAGGCCGTGCCGCCGTCCATCCGCGAGGCCGCCCTGGCCATGGGCGCCTCGAAGACCCAGACGGTGTTCCAGCACACCCTGCCCCTGGCCATGCCCGGCGTGATGACCGGTGCCATCATCTCCATGGCCCACGCCCTGGGTGAAACCGCCCCCCTGCTGCTGATCGGCATGGTCAGCTTCATCCCGGGCATCCCCGCCTCCCTGGGCGAGCCGACCGGCGCCCTGCCGTCGCTGGTCTACATCTGGGAGAACGCCTCCGAGCGCGCCTTCCACGAACGGACGGCCGCGGCCATCCTTGTCCTCCTCGCCTTCATGATCGTCATGAACGCCGCCGCCATCTTCCTGCGCCGGCGCTTTGAACGCCGGTGGTAGCCGAATGAAATTCAACATTTTTCGTGCAGCGGACGGAACCGAAGGCGGCTCGCCTGCCGGCCCGACCGTAATCGCTGCTCCGCCCGTCGTGCACAATTCGACCCCGATGGGTCCGACCAAGATCGCCGCCCGCGACGTCTCGGTCTTCTACAGCGGCAAGCAGGCGCTCTACGACGTCACCCTGGACATCCCGGACAAGACCGTTACCGCCCTGATCGGCCCTTCGGGCTGTGGCAAGTCGACCTTCCTGCGGACCATGAACCGCATGAACGACACCATTACGGGCTGCAAGGTCACCGGCCGCATCGAGATGGACGGCGACGACATCAATGACCGCTCGGTCGATCCGGTCCTGCTGCGCGCCCGCGTCGGCATGGTGTTCCAGAAGCCGAACCCCTTCCCCAAGACCATCTACGAAAACGTCGCCTATGGTCCGCGCATCCATGGTCTGGCGGCGTCGAAGTCGGAACTGGACGCCGTCGTCGAGGCCTCGCTGAAGCGCGCCGGCCTGTGGGAAGAGGTTGCCGACCGCCTGCACTCGCCGGGCACCGGTCTGTCCGGTGGGCAGCAGCAGCGTCTGGTCATCGCCCGCGCCATCGCCGTCGAGCCTGAAGTCATCCTGATGGACGAGCCCTGCTCGGCCCTGGACCCGATCGCGACGGCCAAGATCGAGGAATTGATCGACGAGCTGCGCGAACGCTACTGCATCGTGATCGTTACCCATTCGATGGCCCAGGCCGCCCGGGTCAGTCAGCGCACCGCCTTCTTCCACCTGGGCCGGCTGGTCGAGACCGGCGACACCGAAGACATCTTCACCAATCCGCGTGAGCGGCGCACGCTGGACTATATCACCGGACGATTCGGCTGATGCCGCAGCACACCGTCAAGGCCTATGGGGACGAGCTCAACCAGCTCACGGCCGAGGTTGCCCGCATGGGTGGCCTGGCCGAGGCCCAGGTCGCTGACGCTGTCGATTCCGTCGCCCGCCGCGACGTGGCCCTTGCCCGGGCCGTGGTGGATCGCGACGGCCGGCTTGACGCCATGCACCGGGACATCGAGCGCAAGGCCATCCGCCTGATCGCCCTGCGCCAGCCGGTCGCCTCCGACCTGCGCCGGACCCTCGCCGCCATGAAGCTGGCGGTGGATCTGGAACGCACCGGCGATCTGGCCAAGAACATCGCCAAGCGCGGGCTGATCCTCGCCGAGGGCGAGCCGATGCAGCCCCTGACCCGGTCCATCGAACGGATGGGCAAGCTGGTCTCCATGCGACTGCGCGACGTGCTGGACGCCTATGCCGCCGCCGAGATCGATCGCGCGATCGCCGTCTGGAACACGGACGATGAGGTCGACGAACACTACAACGCCCTGTTCCGCGAACTGCTGACCTACATGATGGGGGATCCGCGCACGATTACCCCCGGGACCCATCTGCTGTTCATGGCCAAGAACCTCGAGCGGATCGGCGACCACGCGACCAACATCGCCGAGACCATCTATTACGAGATCACCGGCCAGGAGTTCGCTGGCGAGCGACCGCGCTGGAATCCCGACGCCGCAGACGTCGCTGCTCCCGAACCGTTGTCGCCCGTCTGAATCCGGAGAATACACCCGTGCAGCCCTATGTTCTGGTTATGGAAGACGAGGACGCCCTGGCGACCCTCCTGTCCTACAACCTCGAAAAGGAGGGCTACCGCGTCGTGGTGGCGTCGGACGGCGAGGAGGGCATGCTGCAGATCGAGGAACGACTCCCCGACCTCGTCCTGCTCGACTGGATGCTGCCCAAACTGTCGGGAATCGAGGTCTGCCGCCGTATCCGCGGCAAGTCCGAGACCCGCAACATGCCGATCATCATGCTGACCGCGCGCGGCGAGGAAAGCGATCGCATCCGCGGCCTCGACACCGGGGCCGACGACTATCTGACCAAGCCTTTCTCGATGAGCGAGCTGATCGCCCGCATCCGCGCCGTTCTGCGCCGCATCCGGCCCGGCCTCGCCGATGACCGGCTGAACCACGGCGACATCGTCATCGACCGCGTCGCCCACCGCGTCCGCCGCGCCGGCAACGAGATCCACCTCGGCCCGACCGAATTCCGCCTGCTCGACCACCTGATGCAGCACCCCGGCCGGGTGTTCAGCCGCGAACAGCTGCTCGACGCGGTCTGGGGCTCGGACGTCTATGTCGAGGCCCGGACGGTGGACGTGCACGTCGGCCGGCTGAGAAAGGCGCTGAACGTCGAGGGGACGGTCAATCCGATCCGAACGGTGCGGTCGGCGGGGTACTCGCTCGATCTGGGGGCGTAAGGCGGCTTCACACGC
>CAZFQC010000071.1:0-10454 GCA_964520795.1 uncultured Brevundimonas sp. | reverse complement strand
TGGCGGTGCGGTCAGTCCAACAATAAGTCGTCCCCGACACGTGCACCGAACGCAGGGGAGGCATTCGCCAGGCTGCGAGCGACTTCCGGTCCACCGGGGCAGTTCAGGGTCGGACTTTGAAGCTGACTCTGCTGATGAGGCGACGATACCGGTTGAAGTGGTTGTCGGAGGCGGCATGGACGGCGCCGTACGCCAAGGAGGCACCTTACCTTTGCTCCGGAGTCTCTGGATGCGAACGTTTCAAACGGTCGCGGTATTCACGCGCTGTCACGCCGAAACGCTCTCTGAACCTCGCCGAGAAATGAGATGGTGACGAGAAGCCCAGCGCATATCCGATTTCTGACAACTGCAGATTTGTGGTCGCGATCCAGCGTGAGGCAATGTGCAGCCGGAACGCAGTGACATAGTCGCTATAGCCGCAGCCGAACACAGCCGCGAACCGGCGGGAGAAATATGCCGGCGAAAGGTGGCTCAGCGCGGCGGCATCCCGCAGGGGGACCGGGTTTCCGGGATCAGCGCGCAATCGCTCAAGGACAGGCATGAAGCGGGCGAGCTGAGTGCCTTGGTCCGGCATCGCGTCCGCCATCACCTGCGGAATCCTGCACAGTGCGTGCATGATCAGGCCGACGATCTGATCGATCAGCGGATCGGCGGGGTCCGCGGCAGCGATGGCGGCCAGCCAGTCGGCCAGCACGGCCAGTCGGGCTCTGACCGCTTCGGTCGGTCTCACGCAGAACGGCTTGGCCGGGATGGGGACATTGGTCACCCTGGCCAGGACGTAGGGGTCGACCTGGATGAGCGTCCAGTTTTTGGGCCCGGAATCGAAGAGGAAATCGTGATAACGCATGGTGGGGGCAAAAACCGCGCAGCCGGGGCTGATCGGAAAGCTCAGGGTGTCGCACTCGAACCGACCATGGGTGTCCCCGAACAGGACAATCTCAGCGACATCATGAAAGTGCAGAAGGCGTGCCGGGGATGGGGCCATTCCCGACACGGCCACGCGCGTGACCAGCGCATTGATCCCCAGCGGCAGCCTGACTGGCTCGCAGATCGGTTGCAACATCATGGCGCGACATGTGTCGGCATTCTGTCTGGAAGGGCAACCACCCACGGTTCAGGGGACGAGGAACAGCGCTGTCTGCCAGGGCCGTAGGGCTGCCGTGCTTCCGGCAATAAGGTCCGGCCCCTCGCTACCCGGACCGGTGTAGTCGACCGTCTCCGCCGACAGATTGCTGACGATCATCAGGCGTTCGTCGGCACCGCTTCGTTCGACGATCAGCAAGCGCGCGTCGCCTTCGACCACTGCCTGGGTCCCGGCTACGATGGCGGGATGGGCGCGGCGAAGGGCCGCGAGTCGACGATACCGGTTGAGCAGGGACCCCGCGCGCAGCTCCTGTTCCTCGACCGAGATCCCGTCTTGGTCGCGCGCATGGCGCTGATCCCAGAACCGCTCCCCCGGCCGGCGGTACCAGATGGCCTGGCCCGGGCCGTCGTCGGTCGCGGACCATTTAAAGGCCTCGCGCACCGGGATACCGGCCTCGTCGCTTTCGTAGCCTGCGTCCAGCTGGCCGCGCATACCCAGCTCCTGGCCATAATAAAGGATCGGCGTGCCGCGCAGCAGAAGCACAAGAGCCGCCGCGGAGCGCAACTTTTCGGGCGTGATCCCGGGATCGGAGGCGATGCGGCTGACGTCGTGGTTCTCCGCGAAGACGAGTTGCGCCTTGTCCGGCGGAGTCAGTCCGCCCGTGCGATTGATCGCCGCCGCAAGGGCGGACCGGTCCCAGCGACGGATGGCGTCATGGATGGGAAAGGCGAACACCGCGCTGGTGTCGGCGCGGGTCAGATAGTCTTCCCCGTACTGCCAGTCCCACTGCTCGGCGATGAAGGCGAGGTCAGGATTGACCGCGCGCAGCTTGTCGAAGGCCGGCTTCCAGAACTCTGTGAACAGCTCGGTCAGCAGCCCCTTGGAATCGAGATCATCCATCATGTGATCAAGCCGGAAGCCGTCGGCACCGTCGGAAAAGTCGCCGTCGCGGTTCGGATCCACCCAGTCGTGCAGATAGTCGTCGAAATAAGCCCGAACGGCCGGATGTTTGAGGTTGACCGTCGTCACGCCGTGGGTGTCGCGGTTGAAGTTGTAGATCTCGCGCAGACCGAATGGTCCTTCCTCGGCGATGCCGGCGGCACGGTCGTCCCACAGCATGTAGTCGGCGTAGGGCGAGGTGCGATCGGCCATGGCGGCGGTCCACCACGGGTGACCCTCGGCCAGATACTGGAACTCCATGTCGAGATAGATCTTCATCCCCGCCGCGTGGACGGCTGCGACCAGGGACCGGTAGTCCTCCATTGTCCCGTAGCGGGGATCGATGCCGACAAAGTCCGTAGCGAAATAGTTGTGGTAGACGCGGCTGGGATAGAGCGGGGTCAGCAGGATGGCAGTGACGCCGAGGCTTTGCAGATAGGGCAGGCCCTGCCGGATACCCCCGAGATCACCGTGACCGTCGCCGTCACTGTCGCGAAAGCTCCGCTGGAAGATGTGATAGACGACCTCGTTTTCGAGCACATTGCCGGGAGCTGCGACGTTGTCCGGGCCGGGCACCCGCGCGGCCGCAGTGGAGTTGGCGAACAGGGCGAACAGGATCGCCAGGCAAATCAGCAAGCGGGTCATCGCGTCGCGCCTTTCAGACGGAGGGAAGTGCGAGAGGTGAGGGACCAGAGCAGCGCCGAGAGACCGAGGAACAGGCCGGATAGGCCGAACACCACGCCCTTGTCGTCGGCAGATGCCACCAGGGTGCCGATCCCCAGACTGGTCACCAGTTGGGGCAAGACGACCGAGAGGTTGAACAGACCCATGAACAGACCCATGCGCGTCGGCGCCACACGGTCCGACATGATCGCGAACGGCAGGCTTACGATCGAGCCCCATCCGATTCCGCAGACGGCCATGAGGGCATAGAGCTGCCAGGGCACTGTGACGAACAGCCAGATCACGAGGCATCCTGCGGACATAAGGCCGACGGCTCCGACATGGACCGGAAGCGCCCCGGCGCGGCGCGCCAGGCGGCCAAGCACCAGCGGGGCCAGGGCGGCAGTCCCGTTCATCGCCAGAAATGCGAAGGCGGTCACCTGGCCGAGGGGCGCATCGTCCAGCTCGGCCATGCGACCCTGCAGGAAGCTAACCATGTAGACGAAGATCGGCTGCACCCCCAGCCAGCAGAAGGCGCTGGCTGCGACCATGCGGCGGAAGCTGCTGTGCTGATCCTCCCGGCCGAAAAGGGCGTGGGCGACTAGCCCAAGGGTTGCCAGCGTGCACAGCAGTTCCGCTGTGCCGCCCGACAGGTTCGCATCCGTCGTCCGGATGCCAAGGCCGTAGATGTCGTAGATCAGAATGGCCCAGAGCGGGGACAGGGAGGTCACGGTCGCGACCCAGTCCGTTTCCGGGGTAGTGGCGGACGGGGCAGGGTGGGCCCCGGGTGACGGTTGGGCCTCGCCGGGCACCTCTGCAGACAGCGCAGCGGGTTCGGTTACCAGCAGCGAAGGAATGATCGCGAAGAGCAGCACCAGCACGACCGCGACATAGATCAGGACGTCATTGCCGAGCAGCGCGCCAATGGCGTAGGCGGCGACTCCGAAGCTGCCCGACACGAGCTGCATGATGCTGTAGGCACCGGCGCGCTCGGCCCCTGCCTCGGTGAGGTCGGCGATGAGGGCGCGGGTGGGATTGAAGCCGACGTTGACGGCCAGATCGAGCGCCAACGCCACAGTGATCGCGATGCCGAACACGCCTGGCAGACCCACAGCTTCGGAAATCACACCGATATGCGGCAACAGCAGGATCGAGACGGCGGCGACCGCACCGCCGACGAGGATGAAAATCCGCCGTCGTCCGCCCCACCGCCAGGTTCGATCGCTGAGGCCACCGACCAGCACCTGGCCGAGGATTCCGGCAAGTGGACCCGCCGCCCAGACCAGTCCGATCTCCTCGATGGCGAGGCCGTAACGAGTCGACAGCATCCAGCTCAGCACCGAGATCTGCACCGACAGGGCAAAGCCCATGGCCGTCGCCGGCAGGCTGATCAGGACGAAAAACGGCAGACCCCGGCGGCGCTGGAAGGCCAGCATCAGAGCGCTCCTTCCAGCCGGACGAACGGGCGTGACAGGTCGGAGCTCCCCTTCCATGCACAGGGGTCCGTGCCGGCGATCATGACGATGTCGCGGAAGTCCTCGGTCGGGCTGACGCCGGCGTGGTTCCACGGCAGCAGCGAACGGGCACTCATGGCGTGAATGACCAGCGCCCGGCGCGACCGATCCGGCGAGCGGTTGGGCAGGGACCGATGCAGCAGATAGCCGTGGAAGTAGACCGCATCGCCTCTGGCGAGCTCGACCGCTATGCCGCCCTCTCGATCCTCGAAATAACCGTGGGCCTCGTCGCTGGCGTCGAAGCGCGGATCGTCGTGGGCATGGGTCGGATAAAAGATGCCGTTCGCACGCGAGCCCGGGTGAACCCACAGGCAGCCATTTTCGATCGTCGCGTCGTCCAGCGCGATCCAGACCCCGCACAGCGAACGATCGCGCGTCGGCAGAACATGCTCGTCCTGACGCCAGGCCTGTCCCGGCTTGCCCGGCCGCTTGACGAACAGCATCGACTGGATCGCCTTGACGTCCGGGCCGATCAGTTGGGTCAGAAGGGCGACCATCGCCGGGTGATGGAGCGCCCCCCGGAACGTTGCGGACAACTTGTGCGGAAAATGCACCGCCAACACGGAGGGGTCGGCAACCCGGGCCGTTTCGGCGTTGGGAGCGGCAACGGCCTCATCTGCCAGCATTGAGCGGACGATCAGATAGCCGTCGCTTTCATAGCGTGGGCGTTGCGACAAGCCGCTCAAACCCTGGCCCCTCCGAATCCCCGCGGCATTGGGTCTCAACCCCCTGGGGGCGGCCCGGACTTGTCGTCATCCTAGCCATCCTCCGGGGCCGGGTCCGGATCGGACTATGTCACCCGCCCGACATATACTGACAGGAATTTGCGGTCGGGGGCTTTGATCGCGACGCTCCCCCGCTGCCCCGCCTATGCTTTGCCGACGCCCACAGGACCGGCCCGACCCGTCCGCTTGTCAGGAGCTTGCGATGCTGCAGGCGGTCAACCCAGCCGCCCCGCCCTGGTGGAAAGGCGCGGTGATCTATCAGGTCTATCCGCGCAGTTTTCTGGACACAGACGGCGACGGGGTGGGCGATCTCGCCGGAATAACCGCGCGTCTTGATCACGTCGCGTCGCTCGGCGTCGATGCCATCTGGCTGTCGCCCTTTTTCGTCTCGCCGATGAAGGATTACGGCTACGACGTTGCTGACTATACCGATGTTGATCCCCTGTTCGGGACACTGTCCGATTTCGACGCCTTGATCGCCCGGGCCCATGACCTCGGCCTGCGGATCATCGTCGACATGGTGTTTGCGCACACGTCGGACCAGCATCGCTGGTTCACGTCAAGCCGTGACGTCCCCGCAGGACCGCACGGCAATTGGTACGTCTGGGCGGATCCAAAGCCCGACGGGTCGCCCCCGAACAATTGGCAGTCGGTCTTCGGCGGGCCCGGATGGACGTGGAATGCGGCCCGCAGCCAGTATTTCATGCACAACTTCCTCGCGGAGCAGCCCCAGCTCAACTGTCACGAACCCGCCGTCCAGGATGCCTTGCTTGAGGTGATGCGCTTCTGGCTGGAGCGAGGCGTCGACGGCTTCAGGCTCGACGCGATCAACTATGCGATGCACGACGCCCGACTGACCGACAATCCGGCTCGGCCGCCGGACGGCCAGCTGCGGACGCGGCCCTTCGACTTCCAGGTTCATCTTCACAACCAGTCCCAACCCGAAATCCTGGCGTTTCTCCAGCGGATCCGGGGCCTCGCAAGCAGCTATGGCGAGATCCTTCTGGTCGGCGAAATCGGTGGCGAATGGTCCGCCACTGAAATGAAGGACTACACCGCCGACGATCTGCATCTGCACAGCGTCTACAGCTTTGACTTCCTTTCCGCCGCGCGGCTGACCCCGGACCTTGTCGGTCAGGCGGTCGGACAGTGGTCCGGCGTCATCGGCGAAGGGTGGCCCAGCTGGGCGTTCTCGAACCACGACGCGCCACGTGTCGCCTCGCGCTGGGCAACCGGAGAGGACGCGCTGCTTCCTGCTGAGTTCTCCCTCGCACTTCTATTCTCCCTGCGCGGCAACGCCTTCGTATATCAGGGCGAAGAACTGGGCTTGCCCCAGGCCAAGGTTCCCTTCGAGGCTCTGAAGGACCCCGAGGCCATTGCCAACTGGCCGCACGGCCTGGGCCGCGATGGTGCTCGCACGCCCATTGCCTGGCGGTCGGACGCCCCCACAGGCGGTTTCACGACGGGCAAGCCATGGTTGCCGGTCGACCCGCGCCATCTCGCACTGGCGGTCGCCAACCAGGAAGCGGACGCGGCCTCGGCGCTGAACAGCGTCCGGCGGTTGTTGTCCTTGCGCAAGGCTCATCCCGGCTTGAGACATGGCGACTTCCGGCTGGTGCTCGCGGAGCACCCCATCCTTGCCTTCGATCGAGGTGACCAAGGCATGCCGGTGCGATGCGTCTTCAATCTCGGAGCTGAGCCGGTGGCGATCCCGGTTCTCGACGGGTGGCGGGCTGTATTTGCGTCCTGCCGGAATTCGACACCGGCGCAGATTGCGCCCCGTTCCGCCATCTGGGCGATCCCGGGCCCATGAGCGCAAGATGCTGTCAGTTTATGGCCGCAAGCTCGATATTTGCGACCGGTCCGCTAGCCGGGTTCGTCCTTTAGGGTTCCGACATGACCGGACTGCTTGCATCCCCCAGCGATATCCATCGCGAATACCCGATCGACGACGCCACTCTTGAGGCCTTTCGTCGGGAGGGATTCGTCCATCTGCGCGATGTCCTGCCAGCTGATGTGCTCGCAGCCTATGGCCGCGAGATCACGCGCCTGACGATTGCGCTCAATACACAAACCCTGCCGCTGGAGGAGCGCACGACCTATGACAGGGCGTTTCTTCAGGTCATGAACCTGTGGCAGCACAGCGCGGTTGTGCGCGACTTCGTGTTTGGCCGGACCCTCGCCAGGATCGCCGCAGACCTGCTCGAGGTCGAGGGCGTGCGGCTGTATCACGACCAGTCCCTCTACAAGGAGCCCGGGGGCGGCATCACGCCGGCCCACGCAGACCAGTATTACTGGCCACTGGCCAGTGACCGGACCGTGACCGCATGGATTCCCCTGCAGCCCATCCCGCGTGAAATGGGCCCGCTGGCATTCTATGCCGGCAGCCATCGCTCGGCTTTGGGCCGCGATCTGCCCATCTCCGACGAGAGCGAGACCGCAATCACTGCCGCCATGGAGGCGCAGGCGTTTCCGATTGTGGATGAGGCTTTTGATCTGGGCGATGTCAGCTTTCATGCCGGCTGGTTGTTCCACAAGGCGGGTCCCAACGTCTCGAAGACGCCGCGATCGGTGATGACGATCATCTATATGGACGCCGCGATGCGGCTGGCAGAGCCAGTCAACGAGCCGCAAAAGGCGGACCGCGCCATGTGGTGTGGGGGTGTCGACGCGGGCGCGATCATCGACTCTCCGGGCAACCCGATTCTGTTTGAACGGGCGACCGCATGACCCTGAGGGTCAACCGTCGCGGGATCCTCGGTGCCCTGGCGGCGGCCCCGATGCTCGGCTCGACTTCGGCACGGGCGCAGTCGGGCGGCTCGCTCACCCGCTACGTAGACCCCTTCATCGGCACCGACGGCACCGGTCACACCTTTCCCGGCCCGTGCCGCCCCTTCGGTATGATCCAGCCGGGCCCGGACAACGCTGACACCGGCTGGGACTTTACCAGCGGCTACCAGTACCGCGCGCCGCGCATCCTCGGCTTCTCCCAGACCCGGGCCAGCGGCACGGGCATCCCGGAACTGGGCGACGTCCTGCTGCAGCCTGTCACTGAGCCCCGGGACGATCTGTCGAGCGCCTATGACAAGGCGAGCGAGGTCGCGCGACCGGGCTACTATGCCGTTCGTCTGACGGACAACGCCTGTTTCGTGGAGCTGACGTCCACTCTTCGCGTGGCGCTTCATCGCTACCGCTTCGGGCGCGGCGGGCGGGTCCATGTGCTGGTCGATACCCACCATCGGCTCCGGTTTCTCGAAGGCGAGCGGGTCACCGCCGCCAGCGTGACGCCCCGGGCGGACGGCGTGGACGGGACCGTGGACTCTTCCAACTGGACGACGCGGACGATGGCGTTCGCGCTCGATTTCGATCGGCCGGTCGTCTCGGTTCGCGAGTTGCCAAAACGCCCCGGCCAGATCGCGCCGCGTTACCTGCTCGGCTTTGATGTCGGCGAAGATGGCCTGTTGCAGGCCCGGGTGGCCCTGTCGACGGTCGACGTCGACGGCGCGCGGGGAAACATGGCCGAGCTGCCCGACTGGGACTTCGATGCCGTGGCGCGCGCGGCGGACGTCGAATGGGCGGCCCTGCTCGGCCGCGTCGAGATCGATGGCGATGAGAAGGCCCGCCGGATCTTCTACACCTCGCTCTATCACCTCATGCTCCAGCCCAGCACGATCTCGGACCTCGACAGGCGCTATCGCGGGGCGACGGGCGCGGTCGCCACGGCCAGGGGCCGGGTCTACTATTCCACGCTTTCGCTGTGGGACACCTTCCGCGCCGCCCATCCGCTCTACACCCTGCTGGTACCAGAGCGGGTCGACGATTTTATCCTGACCCTGCTGGACCATCATCGGGCCCAGGGGCATCTGCCGCTCTGGCCGATATGGGGTCGGGAGACCTGGTGCATGATCGGGAATCCGGCGCTCCCGGTGATCGCCGATGCCTGGACCAAGGGGTTCCGCGGCTTCGACGGGGCCGAAGCCCTCGCGGCCATGATTACGACCTCGACCACCAGTCACCGGCTGGCGGACTGGAATGCGGTCGAGCGCTTCGGCTACTATCCGAACGATCAGTTTCCCAACGAGGCGGTATCGAGGACTCTCGAAGCCGGTATCGGCGATGCCGCAACCGCCCATATGGCAATGCTGGCCGGCGATACACGCGCCTCGAGCCGGTTTAAGGCTCGCGCGGGGAGCTACCGAAATCTTGTCGATCCGGAGACGCGACTCGCGCGAGGCCGGGACAGCGCGGGCGTCTGGCGCAAGCCCTTCGATCCCCTGCAGACGACCTCACCGCTCGGGACGCCGGGGGACTACACCGAGGCCAATGCCTGGCAGTACAGCTGGACGCCGGCGCTGCACGATGTCGACGGCCTGATCGCGGCCATGGGCGGCCGGCGTGACTTCACCACAATGCTCGACCGCTTCTTCGCCATGGACGGTACGGGCGCAGATCCGCATCAGGGCCAGGAAGGGCTGATTGGCCAGTATGCCCATGGCAATGAACCCAGCCATCACATCGCCTGGCTTTATGCGCACAGCGACCGCCCGGACCGCGGCCCCGAACTCGTGAGCGAGATCGCCCGACGCTTCTACAACGACACGCCGGGCGGCATTACCGGCAACGACGACTGCGGACAGATGAGCGCCTGGTACGTCTTTGCGACCCTGGGCTTCTATCCGGCCGATCCGTTTCGCGGCGACTATGTGCTGGGTCGACCCTTGGTCGGGTCGGCCCGTGTCAGCCTGGCCTCCGGGCGTTCGCTGGCGATCGAGACTCCGTCGCATTCGTCGGCACGACCGATGTTCAATGACGCGGTGGTGAATGGGCGCAGCCTGCCGCATGCCCTGCTTGCCGAGGGCGGACGCCTCGCATCTGGCCGTCCCGTCGCATGATCGAGCGTCGCCATCTTCTGGTCGAAGCGGCACTCGGGACCCTGTCCGCCGGAACGCGAGTGTCCGCGCAGAGGTGCTGTCAGGTAAACGCTGACTTGTCTCCACTTAGGGCGGCCCAAGCCGCTGATGGAGATGATGTTTCGTGAAGCAGATCTCGTTCAAACGTCACCGGTTTCCGGCGGACGTGATCCGCCACGCCGTGTGGCTGTACTTCCGCTTCAGCCTGAGTTTTCGGGACCTCGAGGACCTGCTGGCGCAGCGCGGGATCGAGGTCAGCTACGAGACGATCCGGTGCTGGACCATCAAGTTCGGGCCTCTGATCGCCAGGCGTTTGAGGCGTCGTCGGCCGGCTCCCTCGCCGCGCTGGCACCTGGACGAGTTGGTCTGCTGCATCGGCGGCAAGCGGACGTATCTTTGGCGGGCGGTCGATAACGAAGGCGGAGCCTTGGACCTTGTGGTCCAGCGCCGGTGGGACACAGGGGCGGCGCTCAGACTTTTGAAGCGCCTCCTGCACAACCAGCCGGTCGAGCCGCAGACGATCACGACCGACCGTCTGGCGTCGTACGGAGCTGCTCTGGAACAGCTGGATCTGAGGCATCTGCACCGGCCGGGTCGGCTGCGGGAAAACAACCGGGTT
>CAZFQC010000070.1:0-10515 GCA_964520795.1 uncultured Brevundimonas sp. | reverse complement strand
GGTGCATAAGGAAGCTGCTCCGGCCCATCGTCAGAAGGTGATGGCGGAGAGGGGGCGGGCCGGCCCTGACGAGCCCGGGACCGCGCTTGAGTTGCCTGACGTGACACCTGCTCAACTGGCGCGCCAGCAGCTTCAGTTGCGCGCGTCTCTCGCCGCCGATGCCTTTACCGCCGAGATCGACGGTGATGCGGTTACCGCGGCGCGTTCGTTCTGGCGGCTCCGGGAATTGGCACCTGACGAGTTCGACTATGCGGACGGACTGACTCGCGCACTTTCGGCAGGTGCAGACATCCAGCAGGGCGCGCTTGAGAGTTCTGCGGAGATGGCAATGAAGGCGGCGAGCGGGACCACCCAAAGGGGTCAGTCGCGCCTTCAGACAATTCGCGAACTCGCCACACAGAAGCGGCTCGGTGAAGCGTTCGCCGCCTGGCTGGAATTCCAGTCCCTCATGGACGGCAGTGCAGAGCTCGAAGCCCTGTCTGCGGAGGCCTTTGCCGATATTGGACGCGCCGGCCTCGCCATGGTCGAAGAGGGCATCACAGAAGGTGATCTGCCGGACTCTTGGGCGGCCATGGATGATCTGGTCTCCCTGTCGAACGGCGAGGCACCCCTAAGGGAGAAGATCGAGGAACTGACGGTCCTTTCGGCAAAGGCCTTGAAGTCAGCCCCGAGCAGCGACGACGCCCTGGCCATGGCCCTGGGCCCGCGCGTTCTCCGTTACGGCTTTGACGCCAGGGTGGCGGCCCGACTGGCCAAGGCCCTCATGCGTCGCAAGCGCCCGGCCGAAGCGCTGGAACTCTGGCAGACGCTGGCGGCGGCCTCGCCGGAGACGGCCGAAACCTGGTTGCAGATCGCGCGCTGTGCCAAACGCCTGGGACAACTCGATCTTGAAGGCGAAGCGCTGGCCCGACTCCTTTCGATCGTCCCGGATCACACCGAGGCCCTGGCGCTTGCACAAAGCCGAGGGGATATCGCCCAACCCGCGGCGGCCTCATCAACCCCTGTCGGCAAGGGAAGACACTGATGTGTGGAATCGCCGGTGCCTTTGACCTCACAGGTTCGATTTCGGCCGAGACGCTCCGCGCCAATACCCTGGCGATGATCGGGCCCATCGCCCATCGAGGGCCGGACTCCGCAGGCGTGGAGGTCATTGGCCCAGTGGGCTTCGGCCATCGTCGCCTGGCGATCATCGATCTGAACCCCCGGTCGGCCCAGCCGATGAAGACCACGGAAGGCGACGCCTGGATCATCTTCAACGGCGAAATCTACAACTACCTTGAGCTACGCGCCGAGCTTCAGGCCGCCGGCTGCGTTTTCCGTACAGAGAGCGACACCGAGGTCATCCTGCAAGGTTGGCGTGTCTGGGGCACGAACATGGTCGCCCGGCTGCGCGGCATGTTCGCGTTCGCGATCTACGAGCCGGCATCCAGGACGATGTTCCTTGCTCGCGACCGGTTCGGAAAGAAGCCGCTCTACTATGCCGAAAGCCGTGGCGTTCTACTGTTCGCATCGGAGATCAAGGCCATGCTGGAATGGCCGGGCTTCGAGCGCAGGGTCGATCTGTCGGCTATCCACGACTACCTGACCTTCCACTACTGCTTCGGGGAGGAATCGGCCTTCCAGGGCGTCCGGAAGCTGGCACCCGCTCACTGGATGCTGGTCCGTCCCGGCGCAGCGCCGCGAACCGAACGCTACTGGAGTCAGGCGCAGATCGACGTGTCGCTTGCGGGCGCGTCCATCGATGACCTGGCGCTTGAATTGGTCGATCGGCTCGACGACGCGGTCAAATGCCGAATGATCGCCGACGTGCCGTTGGGGGCCTTTCTGTCGGGTGGGGTCGATTCCTCCGCCGTCGTGGCGCGGATGGCGGTGAACTCGTCGGACAAGGTCAAGACATTTTCCGTCGGCTTCGACATCGCGGGCTTCGATGAGACTCCGTTCGCGCTGCAGGTCGCCGAGCGATACGAGACCGAGCACCATCCCTTCATGATGGGATATGATCTGGTTTCCGTGCTGCCCAAGCTGATCTGGCACTATGGCGAGCCCTATGCCGACTCCTCAGCGCTCGTGACCTATGCCTTGTCCAAAGAGATCAGAAACCACGTCACTGTGGCCCTGACCGGCGACGGCGGCGATGAGTTGTTCCTCGGCTACAGCCGCTATCTGCGCTTTCGGGACTTTGTCTCACGCTGGAGAACCGGCGTGCAGCCGCGTCTGCCCTACGAGGCCGTGCCCACCGGCGAACCGTTGAGCCACCTGCGGGAGCACTATGGCCGCTGGGTCGGATCGTTCCGCGAGGAGCACAAGCACTCGGCATACGGGCCGGCCCTGGCACCCTATCTGCTCACGTCGTCGATCGACCGGCTCGGCCTGTTGCTCGAAAACGCCAGCCCGGAGGATGCGATGGACCTCGCGGCCAGGGTTGAGGTGGGCGGCTACCTGCCGGACGACCTGAACGTGAAGGCCGACATCGCCACCATGGCTGTGTCGCTGGAGGGCCGCAGTCCGCTGCTTGACCATCAGCTGGCCGACTGGGCCACAAGCCTGCCCCAGAACAAACGGGTTTTCGAGCGCAACGGCAAGCTTGAAACCAAGGCCTTGCTGAAGCTGGCCATGGAGCCGCACCTGCCCCACGAGGTTCTCTACCGCAGGAAGCAGGGTTTCTCGGTGCCGGTGAAACACTGGATGCGACACGAAATCCGCGACTTCATGATCGAGACCCTGACCAGTCAGAAATTTCGGGAGCGCGGCCTGATCAATGCGCGTTTCGTATCTCACATGCTGGACCGCCACATGAACCATGGCGAGGACCACGGGACCCGTCTGTGGGGCCTGCTGTGTCTGGAGCTCTGGTATCAGACCTTTATCGACCGCTCCGAGGCCGGACCATTGGACATCAATGTCATGGGCGGTGCCGCGAATGTGAGGCTGGCGGGATGAGCGCGGCTGTCGCAGCCGACCCTGAAGCCATCGTCGATCCCGGACAATGGCACCTGGACAAGGCCGACGAAATGGCCGCAGCCGTGCACGCTGGCGATCTTCGTGCCGCGCTGAGTGTCGCGGAGGACTTGCTAAGGTTCGAGCCCGCATCGACCCAACTTCTGGAGATGGCGTCCGAGCTGGCCGCGCGTCGGCAAGACTGGCGTAGCGCAGTCCGCTACCGTGCCGCCATCGCGGCTGTCCGCCCCGGCGACCGCACAGCCCGGGTGGCCCTGGTAAGGTCGCTGATGCGCAGCGGGGCTCACGCCGCGGCCTGCGACGTGGCTGAGCGTATGGTCCAGGCAGCACCGGACAATCCAGGCGTCCTGAAGCTTCGCCTGGAAGCCGTACTGGCCAGCCGTGACGAGGCCCGCATTGCTGAGTCCCTGAAGGACATGTCCGAACACCCGTTGGCTGCCCGCGATGGCTTCACCCAGGACGTGATCCACGTCCTGTCGAGCGCGGGCCGGATCGACTCGGCGCGCGAGTGGATTCACCGCGGGCTCGATACCCACGGCCGCACCCCGGCCATCGTGCGGGCGGCGGCACTGTCGTCATACAGAGCCAAAGATTGGGAGGAAGCCGACCAGTTGTGGGCCGAGGCGGCCGAGCTCGATCCCGGCCAGGTTCGCGCCGCAGCGCTTCACCGCGCACGGATCGCCCTGAACCAGGATCGTCGCGCTGACGCCACTGCCCATTATCTGGCCGCGTTCGACCTGGAGCCGGCAAACGCGGAGGCCGCGCAATACCTCATCCGCCATGCCGTCGCGGAAGGCCGCCTCGACGATGCGTCGGCCAGCCTGGGCCGGTATTCAGCGGCGGCCGGAGAGAGCCCGCAATCAGTATGGCTGACAGCGGTGCTGGCCCAGGCTCGGGGCGATCTGGCGGCCGTCCATGCCCTGTTCAGTGCGGGCGCTGAACGTTGGCCGGGTGATCTCGATCTGAGGCTTCGCTGGGCGGACATGTTGGCCGACGGCGGCGACTGGGTCGCCATGGGTCAGGTGATGCAGGAGGCCGAGTCTCTCGGTGCAGACCGGCCGACCTACCTCCAGCGTCTGCTTCGGCTCAGCGTGGGCCGCGCCGATGCGCCGGACACCACCCTTGCGGTACTTGATCGCTACCTCGCGCATCGGGAAGGCGACGAGGGCTTGCTACGGCAGAAGGCCAACCTGCTGATCCGTCTGGGAGATCGACGCGCGGCGATCGCCGTGCTGCTGGAAGGTGCCGGCCAGCATCCGCGCCAGTCCGCCTTCTGGCAGTCGGCGACCGCGAACCTGCTGATGATCAATGAAGTCGGGGAAGTCGAGCGGTTGATCGCCCGGGCCCGCGAGGTGTTTGACGGCGAGACCGTCAGCGACCTCGTGGCTCTCGCTGAAATACTGGCGGCCGGTGACCATGCCGACGAGGCCGTCGAACTGGCCGAACGCGCCGCATCGCTCGATTCCTCGGCAATTGCCCCTCGGGTCCTCGCTGCCCGCCTGTGGGAAGGCAAGGGGCAGTACCGCAAGGCCTGGTCGACCCTTCTCGAACTGTCGGAACTGGCCCCCCTGACGGGTCGCACGGTGACGAGTTTCGCCCGGGTCGGCGGTGCTATCGCCTATGTGGACGCCGACCCGCTTGAAGGAGCCGAAGACGCGCTGTTCCCGCACGCTGTCTTCGACCGGCTCAGTCGCAACGCGGTTCCCGCATCGGAGGCAGACCTCGAGCCCGTTGTGCTGCATGTCACCGGCTCACTCGCCGCCGGTGGTGCCGAACGCCAGGTGGCCGCGACGGTCGAGGGTCTGATGCGCCGCGCGGACCTGGGCTTCAGACCCGTCCTGGTCGGCCAGGACCTCAATCCGCTGACCGGACGCGACTTCTTTCTGCCTGCAGTGCGGGCGGCGGGTGCCCGTGTAGAGCAGCTCAGCGAGGTTCGAGCCAATGGGGCCGTTCGAAATCTCGTGGCGCTGGACAGGCGACACCGGGAAAATGTCGCCCTGCTTTCGGCGATGCCCGGAGACGTTTCGACCGTCGCCCTGCCACTTTACCAGCTGATCTGCGCCTACCGCCCACAGGTGGTTCACCTGTGGCAGGACTCCACCGCCATTGCCGGCGGGATCGCCGCCATGTTGGCCGGCACGCCCCGTATCATCATCGGTGCCCGGTCGACGCGGCCGATCGAGCGCCAGCGCGCCCGGGCCTGGCTGCACGCCGGCTACCACGCCCTGATGCGTTATCCTGGCACTTCCGTGCTCAACAACTCGAGGAACGGCGCGCGCGACTATGGCGACTGGCTCGGCATCGACGCCGCGCAGATCACGCCGATCTACAACGGCTATGATTTCGCGGCGATGCATGCGCGCTGCGACCCGACGGCTTCGGCCGGGGTACGAACCCGCGTGAACGCCGGACCCGACGACGTCGTCATTGGCGGTGTCATGCGCTGCTCGTTCGAAAAGCGCCCCGAACTCTGGACGCACACCCTGATCGAACTGTGCCGCCGCGACCCGCGCGTGCGGGGGGTTCTGGTCGGCGAAGGCCCGATGAAGGATGAACTGGAGGCCCTGGTCGCCGAAGAAGGACTGTCGGACCGCATCTGGTTCGCCGGACGCCAGACCCCGATCGAACCGTGGATGCAGGCCTTTGACCTTCTGTTCCTGACTTCGCTGACCGAGGGTCTGCCGAACGTGCTGATCGAGGCACAGGCCATGGGCACGCCGGTCGCCACCATGCGCGTGGGAGGGGCTCCGGAGACCGTGCTGGAAGACCAGACCGCCGTGGTCATCGACAACGGGGCCATTCCGGAGATCGCGGATCGTCTGATGCCGATCATCGCCGACGCCGACATGCGCCGGCGCTATGGCGAGGCGGGCGTCGCCTTTACGTCGGCGACCTTCAGCGTGGACGCCATGCTGGAGACGTTGGTGGGCGTGTATGCCGGCAAGCAATCCAAGAGTCGTCGACGGACTTCGGCGAAACCCGACTAGGCCAGGGCCTTGGCGAATTCTTCGCGCGGTGCATCACCGGTGGTCAAACAGCGCGACAGTTCGGCACGATAGGCATGTTCGATTCGTGTGCTGAACGACGTCCGCTGCACCCGAGGCATTGGCCGCGTTGGTGCAGGGCAGCGGTCGCCCTCCAACCCTGAGTGAGCAGCGAACCGTTCCAGCCAGACACCCGGTTGGGCCACGAGGCTCTCATAGTCGATCCACAGCGGCTGGACGTCCAGCAGGTCGCAGAAGCGCACGATCGCATCTTCTGTGCGGTAGATTTGATCGATCATCCGGGTAACTGCAGTAAAGCCAAGATCCGCATCCGACAGCGGCTGCCCTCTCCCTTGATCCGAGCGCCAGGAACCGGTCCGCAGCGCGGCCAGCGCGGAAATGGCCTGAAGCACCCGGTTGCGCCGCCGCATGGCTACGAACCGCCATGCACCCGCATTTTCCGGCAGCTCGCCCAACCGAAACAACAACGTCATACGGTGCACGCCACCCTTCACGCACAGGATACGATTGGGGACGGACTGGCAAAGCCGGGACACAAAGCCCGCCTCATCCTCGGTCTTGCCGATCGCGGCTCCATCGGCGGTGTTGGAGTCCGGGTTGAAGTACTCGCGCGCATCAATGCCCAGTCCGGCCAGCATGCCGCACAGGTACTCACTACCGGATCGGGCCGGGGCCAATATCATGATCCGGGTTTGCAGACTGGCCAGTGCGTCCAGCGCTCGCTTGTCAGGTGTCCAATCCGGCTCGCGTCGTTCGGCGGCCAGCGGAAAGACCGTCAGTCGGTCCAGGGCCTCCTGCGGGGTCATCCGTGTTCCGCCACGGCCATCTGCATCGCGCGTGGATGCGGATAGTCGAACAGGCGGGTCGCCTTGAGCCCGCCTCGCGCTGCGACCTCCTGCAGCCACTCAAAGGGGTAACTGAAGGTCATGCGATTCCGTTGGGTCGGTTCGTCCGCATGTACGAAGGTGAAGAAGAACCGCGCGTTCGGTGCCATTATCCGCCCTATATGGGCGAAGCACTCCTCGATCTCTGGCTGGTGAAGATGAGTGAAAACGGACTGGGCCAGCACCACATCGAAAGCGCCGTCGTCGAACTCCTCGAACCTCAGCTTCAGGTCGGCTTCAAGAACGAGAGTAGCGGCCTTGTCCTGAAGCCCCTCCTCCTGAATTAGCTGTTCACCGTATGCGAGGGCTCTTTGGGAAATGTCCGTGCCAGTGTAGCCGCCGCGGTCGAGCCACGGGATGAACAGCCTCCCGGCCCTCAGGGTGCCGCAGCCGATGTCGAGCATTCGGTCGGACCGGTTGAGGCCCTTCCCGAGCAAATAGTCGAACTGAAGCTGTCCCAGTTCTTCCCAAAGGTCGCCGACAGCGGCTTTGGGATCATGATCGACCCACCGGTCCATATGCTCGCGATATGCGGGCATATAGTCCTGTGCGTCGTAGATATTATCGACGACGTCCTTGGGCAGAAAAACGGAATTGTGTGGAGCCTTCTGAGGCGAGTCGTTCATCGGTTGTCCGTCGCATTTTGACCTCAACGCTATCAGGCCGTTCGACCACTGCGAAGCGCCCCCTTCACCTTTCCTGCCGGGGACGATACCTACCCGGGATCAGCCGGTTGATCCCGGCTCGATGCGGGAGCCGGAACCATTTCGACGATCTTCCTGACTGCCCTGCTGACCCATATGCGGGATCGGCCCGAGGCCGTTTTCTGCCGTCAGGTGAAGAAGGCCGGCGAAATCACCCTGACCTGGGCCGACCTGGAGGCCGATTGCGGGCGCTTCGCCGCCGCCTACCGGGCCCTGGGGTTGGTCCGGGGTGCGCAGGCGCTGATCTTCCTGCGCCATGTGCCGCACATGTACGGTGCCTTCTTTGGTGCCATGTTCTCGGGCGTAACCCCGGCCTTCATGCCGTGCAGCTCGCCCCGCCAGGATCCCAACCTGTACTGGGCGTCACACCGGGAGCTGCTGGCCCGCGTCCGACCGGCCGTGATTGTCGCTGACGCTGACACCTTCGCCGAGATGGCCGATGCGGGTCTCGACCTGGGCGACAGTCTTCGTATCGATCCGGCGGACCTCGCGCCGGCAGCGCTGGAGGCTCCGGACGCAGTCGAGGATGACATCTGCCTGCTGCAGCATTCGTCCGGCACGACCGGGCTGAAGAAGGGCGTGGCGCTCAGCTACGGCGCGATCGCCCGCCAGCTGGAAAGTTATGCCGGATCGCTGGACCTGACGTCGAAGGACGTCATCGTTTCCTGGCTTCCGCTCTATCACGACATGGGTCTGATCGCCTGTTTGATGCTGCCGTCCTGGGCCGGGATCGAGGTGGTTCACCTGGACCCGTTTGAGTGGATCAGCCGCCCCGACAGCCTGTTTGACCATATCAAACTGCGCAACGGCACACTGACCTGGCTGCCCAATTTCGCGTTTGAGCATCTGGCCGCGGTCGCTGGCCGCAAGGCCGAACAGTACGACCTGTCGGGCATGCGTGCCTTCATCAGTTGCTCGGAAGTCTGCAAGAGCGCCAGTTTTGATCGCTTCGCGGCAGCCTTCGCGTCCGCCGGCGTCCGTCCGCAGCAGCTGCAAACCTGCTACGCCATGGCCGAAACCGTCTTTGCCGTCAGCCAGAGTCCGCTCGGCGAACTCCCGATGCGTTTTCGGGTCAGCCAGGACAGTCTGGAACGCGGGCAGGTCCCGACCGAAGTCGGCGAGGCGGGGGTCGAACTGTTGGAGACGGGAACGCCCATCCCGGGGATCGTCGCCACCATCCATGACGAACAGCGCCGCCTGCTGGTGAACGGCGAGGTTGGCGAGATCGGCCTTTCCGGTGACTTCCTGTTCTCGGGATACAATCGGGATCCGGATCGCACGGATGAAATGCTGGTGGACGGAACGTTTTTCTCGCGCGATCTCGGCTTCCTGAGGGACGGCAGGCTCTTCGTCCTCGGGCGAATGGATGACATGATCATCGTCAACGGGCGCAATCTCTACGCACACGAGGTTGAGGCGGTGGTCAACAGGGTGCCGGGCGTGAAGCCTGGCCGTGCCGTGGCAGTCGCCGCCTTTGATCGGCGCGTCGGCTCGGAAAGCCTGATCATCATGGCCGAGCGCAATACGTCCCAACCGGTCGATGACGCCACCGTGCGGCGCGAAGTTATGCTGGCCGTCCACTCTGTGTTCAATGTGGCGCCCGGCGTCGTGCATCTGCTAGACGAGGGCCGTCTGGTGAAGACCACCAGCGGCAAGATCAGCCGCAAGGAAAACCTCAAGCGCTATCTTGAGGAGCAGGCGGCGGGAGCTACGACGTGACCCGGGACGAAATTTTTGCGGCGCTCAAGGCCGCTGTGTCTGACGAGACCGGGGGCTCCGCGTCCGACCTCACGCTCGCCATGACGGCTTCCGAAGTTCCAGGCTGGGACTCGCTGGCGCACATCCGCATCGTGATGAACCTCGAGGCGCGCACCGGTGCCGAGATCGACATGGACAGGACCTATCGCGCCGCCACGATCGGCGACCTCGTAGACCTTGTCAGCGGCGGCTAGGCGCCCTCGCGCTTTTTCTGCACCATCTGATTGTGCCGCATTCGGGAGTCGCCCTGCGCTCATGCTGATCGCTGATCTTGCAAAACCTGATGGCGGCACATTGCGCCTGGGCATCGTCGGCAGTTGCCGCGTCCATGATCCGATCAAGGCGCAGGTCAAGGCTGGCCGCGGTACGTTTCAGTGGTCAGCGCACAACACCTTCACCCATTGTCCGCCCGAGGCTGATCAGCACATCAACTTCTGTCGCAACCGGCTCGACATCCCGCGCGGCTTCGCACCCTACATCCTGCGCCAGGACGCGGCGCCCGTCCTCGATGATCGCCTGCCGGAGCTGGTCGAGACCTGCGATGTCATCCTGGTGGAAATGTCGAGCATCGACTTTCTCAAATGCGGTCGCTGGTACTTCAACCAGGATTACTTCTCACAGCAGTTCGTGCGTGGCGGAGGGCTGGGCGTGCTCAGCTGGTTCCGCTCCCTCGGCGAAGGCGCTCCCGACGAAGCCTCCGTCGCCGAGGCCATGGCGTCACTGGAAGCAGCGGGAAAACCAATCACCGCGTCGATTGAGGAGATCCTGCGCAACCTTCGCAAGAGCGACCTGTCGCAGGCGGAGTTCGCTGACGGACTGTCCGGCATGGCCTTTGACCGGTCAAAGCGGTGGATTTTCGCGCCGATCTTCAATGTGGAAGGCCTAAGTCCGGTCATGTCGGAGCGGCGTAGCGAGCTGGCCAGAGTGCTGAATACGTCCGTAGCCGGGCTGGGATTTGAGTATTTCGACCCGACCCCGATCGTCACAAACGCGGGTAGGCAGAAGGCACTGGACGGCGGCGGCGCGGACCATTTTCACTACGCCCCGGACTTTCTTGAAGAGATGGGCGCGGCCTACCTGGACGTCATCCTGCGCGCCCGAGCGTAGCTCAAGCGACGCCGGATGCCGAAGGCATCGTCAGGGTCGGCCTGTCTACGCCTTGCACAGATTGGACTGCCCGCCAAACCCGTGGCGTTCCATCACATT
>CAZFQC010000069.1:4203-10615 GCA_964520795.1 uncultured Brevundimonas sp. | reverse complement strand
CGCAGGCGCTCAGCTATGCCCAGCTGGCGGTGCTGGCGATCTTCGTCCAGTCGCTTTCGCCCAACAAATTCGTCGGCTGGGCGATCATGGTCGTCTATCTGATCTCGACCATCGTCCTGTCCAACCTCGGCTTTGACCACATCCTGTACCGCTACGGCGCGGGCATCGGCGTGCCGCTGTCGGACATGAACGGCCGGGGCGATTTCGCCGGATTCGCGGCCTGGCTGGACGCCTACTGGAGCGCCTTCGGGGTCATTCTGCTGGTGCTGGCCTATGGCCTGTGGCGGCGGGGAACCGAAAGCCGCCTGTGGCCCCGGCTGAAGCGCCTGCCGCATCGACTGGCGGGTCCCGCCGGCCTGATCGGCGGCGCCGCCCTGGCGGCTTTCGCGGGGCTGGGCGTCTTCATTTTCATGAACACCAATGTCTGGAACGAATACCGGACGCAGGCCCAGCAGGAGGCCGAGCAGGCCGCCTATGAGAAGGCCCTGCTGCGTTATGAGATCACGCCCCAGCCGTCGGTGGCGGACGTGCGCCTGGTCATGGACCTGCGCCCGCATCAGCCGAAGCTGACCACGCGCGGCTCGTACGTTCTGGTCAACAACACCGGCGCGCCCCTGCCCGAGGTCCACCTGCGCTGGCAGGGCGACCTCGAGATGGTCAACCTGGCCGTCGAGGGTGCCACCGTCGCCCGCGAATGGGAGGCGTTCGAGTACCGCATCTACCGCTTCGCCACCCCGATGCAGCCGGGCGAGCGTCGCACCGTCACCTTCGAGACGGTGCTGGAGCAGCGCGGGTTCAAGGCCAACGGCAACACCACCCGTCTGGTCGACAACGGCACCTTCGTGAACAACATGGAGTTCGCCCCCATGGTCGGCATGGACCGGCAGGGTCTGCTGACCGACCGCAGCAAGCGGCGCAAGGCGGGTCTGCCGGCCGAGCTGCGTCCGGCAAAGCTGGAGGACGAATCCGCCCGTCGCCGCAACTACATCGGTGCCGACTGGGTCACCGCCGACATCACGGTCTCGACCGAAGCCGACCAGACGGTGGTGGCACCCGGTCAGATGGTCTCGGACGTCGTCAACGGCGACCGCCGCACCAGCCGGTTCGTGACCGAGTCGCCGGTGCTGAACTTCTTCTCGGTGCAGTCGGCCCGCTATGAGCGGACGGCGCGGATGCACAAGGGCGTCGAGATGGTCGTCTTCCACGACCCCGCCCACGACCGCAATGTGCCGCGGATGCTCGACGGGCTGTCAGCCTCGCTGGACTACTACCAGGCCAATTTCAGCCCCTACCAGTTCCGGCAGGCGCGGATCGTGGAGTTCCCGGACTACGCCAGCTTCGCCCAGTCCTATCCCAACACCTTCGCCTGGTCCGAAGGCCTCGGCTTCATCGCTGACCTGAGCGACCCGGCCAAGGTCGACTATGTGACCTATGTCGGCGCGCACGAGTTCGCGCACCAATGGTGGGCGCACCAGATTGTCGGCTCCGACCAGCAGGGCATGACCGTTCTGTCCGAGACCCTGGCCCAGTATTCGGCGCTGATGGTCATGGAGAAGATGTATGGCCAGGAGCAGATCCGCCGCTTCCTGAAACAGGAGCTGGACCGCTATCTGCGCTCGCGCGGCACCGAGCGGCTGGAGGAGATGCCGCTCATGCGGGTCGAGAACCAGCAGTACATCCACTACCAGAAGGGCGGGCTGGTCATGTATCTGCTGCGCGACCAGATCGGCGAGGATGCGGTCAACCGCGCCCTGCGTCGGGTCCTGGCGCAGTACGCCTTCCGGGGCGCGCCCTATCCGCGCTCGCTGGACCTGATCGCCGCCATCCGGGCCGAGGCTCCGGCGGACAAGCAGGCCCTGATCACCGACCTGTTCGAGAAGATCACCCTGTATGACGTCAAGACGACCGGGGTGACGGCCACGCGTCGGGCCGACGGCCGCTGGGACGTCGCGGTCACCGTCGACGCCCGCAAACTCTATGCGGACGGCAAGGGGGTCGAGACGGCGTCGCCGCTGAACGAGATGTTCGACGTCGGCATCTTCACCGCCGAGCCCGGCAAGGGCGGCTTCGACCAGGGCGATGTGGTCCTGCTGGAGCGCCGGCCGATCCGGTCGGGGGTGCAGACCCTGCGCTTCATCACCACGCGTGAGCCGCGCTTCGCCGGGGTCGATCCGTACAACAAATGGATCGACCGCGACTCGAACGACAACGTCAGGGCGGTGGGGTAGGCGCTCCGCGCCGGCGGTTTGTGGGGAGTGGCTACTGGGGGATTGCGCAGGGGGCGTGCCCCCTGATCAACCACCAGCCACTCGCCTTCATCGCGTCCCGAACAGCCGGTCGCCGGCGTCGCCCAGACCCGGGACGATGTAGCCGTGGTCGTTCAGCCGCTCGTCGACCGCCGCCGTCCAGATCGGCACGTCGGGGTGCCAGCCGCGCAGCCGCTCCAGCCCCTCGGGCGAGGCGACGAGGCAGACGAAGCGGATGTTGGTGACGCCCCGCTCCTTCAGCCGTTCGATGGCGGCGACGGCGGTGTTGCCGGTGGCCAGCATGGGGTCGATGACCACGCACAGCCGCTCGGCCACGTCCTCGGGCGCGCGGAAATAGTATTCGACGGCGTCAAGCGTGACCGGCTCGCGGTACAGGCCGATGTGGCCGACGCGGGCCGAAGGGACCAGCTCCAGCATGCCCTCGACCAGCCCGAGGCCGGCCCGGAGGATGGGGACGAAGACCATCTTCTTGCCGGCGATGCGCTGGCCGGTGGTCGGGCCGACGGGGGTCTCGACCGGATAGTCCTCCAGCGGCAGGTCGCGGGTGACCTCATAGCAGAGCAGGGTCGAGATCTCGCGCAGCAGGTGGCGGAAGCGGGCGGTTGAGGTGTCCTTCGCCCGCATGATCGACAGCTTGTGCCGGACCAGCGGGTGGGTGACGACGGTGACGCCGTCCATCTTGAAAGGCCTGGTCGTCATCAGAATACGGTCCCGTCGGAGAGGATGGTCAGGGGCGGTCCGCCGCCGGGTCTGCGCTCGGCGGCGGCGCGGCGGCCGGCGGCCCAGGTGCCGCCCTCCAGCACGCTGGCCAGCGGCATGGCCTCGGCGCTGACGCCCAGTTCGGTGCGGACGAGCGGGGCGATCCGGTCGAGCAGGGCCACGGTCATGGCGCGCCAGCCGACCACCAGCGGATCAGCAACCGGCCAGGGTTTGGCGGCGTCGGCGGGGTCCTTCAGCGTCAGCACGCCGAGGTCCATGAACAGGCCGCCGTTCCGGTATTCGGCGAGGCCCGTCAGGCCGTCGAGATCGATGACCTCGACCCCCGCCGTCTGCAGCGGCTCGACCAGCGAATAGCTGAGCCACTGGGACAGTTTGTGGATCGGGACGAGGCCGTCGGTGGCGTCGTCGCGCTTCATCGCCGGATGCCGCCAGCAGTCGCCGAGATCAACGCCGCCGAGGTTCAGCCGATCGCGCCAGACCGGACCGAGGGCCTCCAGCAGGACCTCAAGGATCACCGGGGCGGGCAGGCGGTCGTCCTCGTCGGCGCGGTCGACCATGGCGTCAAACAGGCCGCCGGGCCGGGGCTCGTCCTCCAGCGCGAACAGGTCCGGTTCCGCCAGACAGGCCTGACCCAGCCGGCGCAACAGGGCCGCGCGGCCCTCAAGCCCGACCAGCGGGTTCCTGTCGGAGACCTGGAACCCCTTGGCCAGATCGCTGGCGGTCAGGAAGGTCAGGGCCACGGCGTCGACGCGCCAGGGATCGTCCTCGGTGATGGAAAAGGCCCCGGCCTCGAACATCCGGAGCGAGGCGATGGCCAGGCCTTCGGAGCGGGTCAGGGTACGGCCGGTGCGGGCGTCCTTGTACGACCAGTCCGGTCCCGAGCCGGCGTCGAGCAGGACGGAGACGATGGCGAGGTCGAACTCGGTCCGGGCGCGCGAGGCCGGGTCGAGCCAGTCGCGGGCCTCGGCGACGGGGCCCCACAGGTCGACGCCGTCGACGGCAAAATGCCGCCAGCGGGCGTGGAAGGGCACGGCCAGGGTCGGATACTGGTCGCGGATCACGGCGGCGACATAGCGCGCGGTTTCCGGCAGCCGGTCGAGATCGACGGCCCAGTGATCGAGGCCGCCGGCGACGCCGATCTCCAGCATCTCATGGGCCCGTTCGCGGACGGCGGTGGCGTTGAGCAGGCTGTGCGCCTGCTGGGCTTCAGAACTGCTCAAGGTCGCGGCCCACCACGCGGGTCAGGTCTTCGGCTGATGGCGGCGCATCGGGGGTGAAATAGCCGGCCGCCTTCTTGGCCTCCATCTCCACCGAGGCGTCTGGCGGAACGAGGTCGTCGGGGATGGGCACGCGCTCGCCGATCTCGATGCCGGATTCCGTCAGGGCGTCGTGCTTCATGTTGGACATCGAAACGAAGCGATCGATCTTCGTTATGCCCAGCCAGTGCAGGATATCCGGCATCAGTTGCTGAAAGCGGGCGTCCTGGACCCCGGCAACGCATTCGGTGCGCTCGAAATAGGTCGCCGCCTGGTCGCCGCCCGGCTGGCGCTTGCGGGCGTTGTAGACGAGGAATTTTGTTACTTCCCCGAGGGCCCGGCCCTCCTTGCGGTTATAGGCGATCAGGCCCGCGCCGCCGTCCTGGGCCTCGCGGATGCATTCCTCGATGCCGTGGGTCAGATAGGGGCGGCAGGTGCAGATGTCCGAGCCGAAGACGTCGGAGCCGTTGCACTCGTCATGGACGCGGCAGGTCAGGCGGCGGTTCGGGTCGGCGATCGCGGCGGGGTCGCCGAAGATGTAGAGGGTGATGCCCCCGATCGGGGGCAGGAAGACCTTGATGTCCGGCCGGGTGACGAGGTCGGCGTACATGCCGCCGGTCTGCTCGAACAGGGTGCGGCGCAGGGCGGTCTCGGTGACGCCGAAGCGTTCGGCGATGCCCGGCAGGTACCAGACGGGGTCGATGGCGGCCTTGGTCACGGCGACGTCGCCGCTCTCATGCACGATCTGGCCGTCGGCCTTGAGCCGGCCCGCGCTGATGGCCTCGCCGATCTCGCCCAGTTGCAGCCGGGCGCGGGTGACGGCGATGGTCGGACGGATGTCGACGCCCTCGGCCAGTTCGCCAGCGAAATCCTCGGCGACCCGCGCGCCCCAGGGATCGAGCGAGACGATCTTCGAGGCGTCGGTCCACTGCGGGAACGGGCCCATGGGCGTGGTCGGCGAGGTATTGGTCAGGTCGGGCCGGTTGTTGGCGGCCATGGCCCCCGACGACACCGCCAGGGCGCGATAGACCGAATAGGCCCCGCCGTGGGCCCCGATGGCATTGCGGTCGGACCCTGAGTTGACGGTGCCGATGACGGGTCCGCGTTCCTTCGCGGTGGCTGCGCCCCATTCGATCGGGAAGCGGCTTTCGGTCCCCGCACCGGGGTGGGAGTTGAGCCGGATATGGCTCGGTCGATTGGACATGTTTCCTCACTCGAACCGGCTTGTTGTTTTTCTTGCGCCGGACTCATCAGGACACACCCGATGGGACTCGCTGTCCAGTGGTTGTGGAGCGAGGTCGCGAGGTTCGACGGCTGAGGCATAACGCCCCCGCGTCGCCCATCGCCTTGACCCGGCGCAGGCGACGGCGACAGTCGCGGCATGACAGACTCAGTGAACCAGGCGGCGGTCGTCGTCGGCGCTTCAGGCGGGATCGGAGCCGCGGTGGCCGCGCGACTGGAGGCGTCCGGGCGGTACGCCGTGGTTCACGCCCTCTCCCGCTCCGGCACGGGATTCGATCTGGAGGACGAGGCCTCGATCATGGCCGCGGCCGCAAAGGTGGCCGAGGGACCGACCCCAACCTTGGTGTTCATCGCCACCGGGGTGCTGCACCACGGCTTCGAGCCGGAACGCAGCTGGCGCGCGCTCGATGCGGACCATCTGCTGCGCGACTACCGCATTAATGCGGTCGGGCCGGCGCTGGTCGCAAAGCATGTCCTGCCGCTGCTGCCGCGCGACCGGCGGGCGGTGTTCACAGCCCTGTCGGCACGGGTCGGGTCGATCGGGGATAACCGGCTGGGCGGATGGCACAGCTATCGGGCGTCCAAGGCGGCTTTGAACATGCTGCTCCGCAACCTGGCCGTCGAGCTGGGGCGCACCCATCCGCAGGCGGTGGTCGCGGGCCTGCATCCCGGCACCGTCGACACCGGCCTCAGCGCGCCGTTCCAGAAGGGCGTGAAGCCCGGGAAGCTGTTCTCGGCGGACCATTCGGCCGAGCGCCTGCTGGCCGTGATTGACGGACTGACGCCCGCGGACAGCGGCGGCGTCTTTGCCTGGGACGGCGCGCGCATACCCGAATGATCGGCATCTGACCGCCTTGTATTGACTCGGTCGCACAGTATGTCGCATACACTGTGTGTCACACACTATGTGAGATGCAGGGAAGCGGG
>CAZFQC010000069.1:0-4103 GCA_964520795.1 uncultured Brevundimonas sp. | reverse complement strand
ACAGTATGTCGCATACACTGTGTGTCACACACTATGTGAGATGCAGGGAAGCGGGATGAGCCTCGATCCGGATCTTTATGAATCGATGCGGCTGGAACTGCGGCGCGGGTCGCTGGTGCTGGCGGTGCTCGCCTGCCTCCGGACCGAGCGCTACGGCTACACCCTGCGTCAGGCCCTGGCCGCCGACGGGCTCGAGATGGAGGAATCCACCCTCTATCCGCTGCTCCGCCGGCTGGAGAGCCAGGGTCTGCTGAACAGCGAATGGCGCGAGGAGGAGAAGCGGAAGAAGCGCTTCTACGTCCTGTCGCCGGGCGGCGTCTCGATGCTGGCCGCGCTGACCGATGAATGGCGGGGGATCAACACCTCGCTCGACAAGATTCTCTGATTTCCGGGCTGAAGGGGAAACGCCATGGACCTGATCGACCGCTATCTGAACGCCGTCGCCGCGCAGCTGCCGCAGGACGAACGGACCGACATCGTCGCCGAACTGCGCGACCTGATCCTGAGCCGGTTCGAGGCCAAGGAGGAGGAGCTTGGCCGCGCCCTGAGCGAGGATGAGCAGGAGGCCATCCTGCGCGAGATCGGCCATCCGCTGGTCGTGGCGGCCCGCTATCGCAAGGGACCGGACTCGCTGGTCGGGCCGGAACTGTTTCCCTACTGGCTGTTCGGGGTGAAGGCCGGGCTGATGGTGCTGGGGGCGGTCTTCGCCATCACCCTGTTCATTCGGGTGATCAGCGGATCGGACAATTTCGGTCAGGATATCGCCCAGGCCTTCCATGGCTTCTTCGGCGCCGGCCTGACCCTGATCGGGGCGGCGACGCTGGCGGCGGCGATCTTCGAGCATCAGGGCATCCGGCCGGGCTGGATGACGAAATGGCGGGTGAAGGACCTCGGAGCCTTCGGTCTGGCCGACCCGGCGGCCTGGGGCATGTCTATGACCGGAACGGAGACGGCGCAGGCGGCGAAGACGTCGTGGATGCCGAAGACACGGGCCAGGGCCTGGCCGGGCGGGGACTATCTGTTCTCCCTCCTCGCCGTCGGCATGTTCGTACTGTGGTGGATCGGAGTGCTGCATTTCCCCGGCCTGGTGTCGATCGAGCTGCGCGGCGAGGACGCCCGGGTCAGCGGGGCACCGATCTGGACGATCCTGTTCGGGCCGATCCTGCTCTACGCCTTCGCCCGGATGGCCGTGGACCTTGCCAGCCTCGTTCGTCCCTATGCGGTCCGGGCCCGGGCGGCGGCCCGGATCGTCGTCGCCGCCGGCGGCCTGTGGCTGACCTGGGCCATCTTCCAGGCCGGTCACTGGTTCACCCTGACGCGCGGGGACGAAACGGCGCGGATCGAAGGCGAGTGGTCCATGCTGAACCTCGAGACGCTCGGCAGTCTGGGCGACGGCGGGCGGGATCTGGCCGGGATCGCCTCGACCCTGTCGGTGGTGATGATCTGGGTGCTGGCCTTCTCGGCGATCAGCCTGGCCTGCAGCGTGGTCCTGAACCTCTGGCGGGTGGGCCGGGGACGATAGGGTCCGCGACGGCAATGTCCGAAAACCGCGAGACTTCCATGACCGCAGCGCTCATTCTGCGGTCATGGAAAACGCCGGCGAACTCGATCAGGAGGCCTGCTACCGCGCCGTGCTGACGCGCGATGCGCGGTTCGACGGGCGGTTCTTCGGCTGTGTGAAGACCACGGGCATCTACTGCCGCCCGGTCTGCCCCGCACGGACGCCCAAGCGGGAGAACATGTTCTTCGTGGTCTCGGCGGCGGCGGCCGAGGAGGCCGGCTTTCGCGCCTGTCTGCGCTGCCGGCCGGAGACGGCCCCTGACATGGGCGCCTGGCGCGGCACCTCCAACACGGTCAGCCGGGCCCTGGCCCTGATCGAGGCGGGGGCGCTGGATGAGGGCGACGTCGACGGACTGGCCGGGCGGCTGGGTGTCGGCGAGCGGCACCTGCGCCGGCTGTTCCGCCAGCATCTGGGCGCAGCGCCGGTCAGCGTCGCCCAGACCCGGCGCGTCCTGCTGGCCAAGGCCCTGATCCACCAGACCGACCTGTCGATGGCGCAGGTGGCGCTGGCCTCGGGCTTCGGCAGTGTGCGGCGCTTCAACGAGACCTTTCAGGCCCTCTATGGCCGCCCGCCGTCGGCGCTGCGGCGGCGGGGCGAGCGGGTGCATGAGGGCGGGGTGCGGCTGAGCCTGTCGTTCCGCCCGCCCTATGACTGGGAGGCCATGTTCGCCGCCCTGACGGCGCGCGGCGATGCGGTCGAGGGCCGTCGCTGGTCGCGGGTTCTGACGAAGGCGGTCGACGGCGCGGACGGCGCGGTCACGGTCGAACCGGCGGAGGCGGGACGGGTCTCGGTCTGCGTCGAGGCGGACGATCTGAAGGCGCTTCCGGGCGTGCTGGCGCGGGTGCGGCGGGTGTTCGATCTGTCGGCCGATCCCGAGGCCATAGGGCGCGACCTGTCGACCGATCCGGTGCTGGGGCCGCTGGTTGCGGCGCGGCCGGGACTGAGACTGCCCGGTGACTGGATCGATGCCGGGGCGGACGCACCGAACGACCGGCTGGACGATGAGAGGCTCGCCGCCCGCGCTGAAAGCTGGCGTCCCTGGCGGGCCTATGGCGCGCTGCATCTCGCCCTGGCGGGCATCAGCGGCGCGGAACTGATGGAGAACGACGATGCGAAGCGCGCAGCCTGAGACCCTGACCCTCGACCGGGTCGCCACGCCGGTGGGCGAGGTGCTGCTGGTGACGGACGGCGAGGGCGCCGTGCGGGCGCTGGACTTCGCCGACTACGTAGACCGGATGACGCGGTTGCTTCGTCGCCATGCACCGGGCGCGACCCTCGCCGAGGGGCGGGCACCGGAGCGGGTGCGGGCCGCGGTCGAACGCTATTTCGGCGGTGAGGTCCGGGCGCTGGACGGACTGACCGTCACGACCGGCGGGACGGATTTCCAGCGATCGGTCTGGAAGGCGCTGCGGGCCATTCCGGCGGGCGAGACGCGGACCTATGGCCAGCTGGCGGCGGCGATCGGCTCGCCGAAGGCGGTGCGGGCCGCCGGCCTCGCCAACGGCCAGAACCCGGTCGCCGTCATCGTGCCCTGCCATCGGGTGATCGGCGCGAACGGGACCCTGACCGGCTATGCGGGCGGGCTGGAGCGCAAGCGCTGGCTGCTGGAGCACGAGGGCGCGGCCGCCCCCGCCGCCGCCTAGAATTTGTAGTTCAGCCCGACCTGGATGATCGGGAACAGGCCGTAGCCGTCAGCCTCTTCGGTGATGTTGCGGCTTTCGTCGCGCAGCCGGGCCTGGAAGGTCGGGTCATTGGACAGGCTGCCGCCGGTCGAGGTCAGGACGACCTCCGGCTTGTCGCTCCAGGCCACCCCGGCGATGGCGCGGATGCCCCAGCGGCCGCTGCGGTAGAAGGTGTCGTCCCAGCCGATGCCGATGAAGGGGGCGACGTCCTGCAGTTTGATCGCCCCGCCCAGCGTGCCGATCTGGGCGGGCGAAAAGGTCTGGCCGCCGATGTTGACCGGCCCCGTGGGCGTGCCGGCCAGGGCGATGTCGCGGTCGCCGAGATAGGCCCCGCCGGAGATCAGCAGACCATTGGCCAGCGGATGCATGTCGATGAAGGCGCCGACCGTGTCGAAGGTCAGGTCGGCGTTGTAGTCGACGCCGTCATAGCTTTCGTCCGCGCTGTGGGTCAGCCGGTCGGTCGACCCCCGGAGGGTGAAGATCGGCCCCAGCTTGATCTGGGCGTCGAGGCCGACGCCGGAGGTGCCGACGGTCGCGCCGATGGCGACGCCGGGCTCCGAGGTTTGCGCCATCGCCGCTCCGGCGGACAGGAGCAGGGCAGCCGCGGCGGCGGGGATCAGGCGCATGGGATTCTCCGGAGACACCATCCCTTGCACCCTGTTCCGGTTAAGAACGCGTTTCCCATGTTCGGGGCGAGGCCCGTGCGCGAGGTCTTGACCAGACGCGGCCTGCTGTCGTCATCTGACGGCGGGATGCTGGGGAGCAAGACCATGAAACCGACGCTTGTTGCGGCGCTGTGCGCCTTTCTCTGTTCGGGGGCGACCGCCGCCCTGGCCCAGGACGAGGACGACTGGGAGTTC
>CAZFQC010000068.1:0-10651 GCA_964520795.1 uncultured Brevundimonas sp. | reverse complement strand
CGCGGAACCAGCCGCCACATCCTGAGCGGATGGCGGACCGCCCCCGCCTCTTCGCCCGCGGCGTCGCCACGGCCCATGTAGAAGTCGGCGCGGACCAGGCCGCGGATCGCGCTGCCGGTGTCCAGGGCGACCACCAGTCCCTGATAGCTGGCCCGCGCGCCGACCAGATTGCCGCCGTCCGCACTGATCCAGACCAGGTCGCCATAGCGCCAGTGGGCCGGGTCGACCGCGATGGAGCGGCGGGCGGTCAGGGGGATTCCGGCCGCCCCGTTCGGCTGGCCGCCGTCGTCCGGGTCGACCGCAAAGAAGATGTAGCGCGGGTTCAGGGCCATGATCGCCCGCGCCTCGGGCCCGCGATGGGCCGCCAGCCAGGCCTGGATAGCCGCGCCGGAGGTTCCGTCAGCCGGCAACAGCCCCTGTTCCGCCATCGGCCGGGCGATGCCGGTGAACGGCTGTCCGTTGTCGGCGGCATAGGCGGCGCGGGCCCGGGTCCCGTCCTCGAAGGTCAGATATCCGGAGCCCTGGATCTGCATGGAGAACAGGTCCTCGGCCCGCATCCAGGCGAGGGCGTCCGGCGCCGGCACAGCCTCGATGTCGGCGCGCACGGGCAGGACCTGACCGCGTGTCCAGCCCGCAGGGCGCGGCCTGACGGGCATGTCGAACTCCGCGTCCGGCGCATGACGGGCGGCGAAGTCGGGCGCGAAATAGGAGGTCAGAAGCCCCGGCATGCCGTCTTCCCGGCGCGCCGCCACGACGGTGAAACCGTCCTCGAAGAAGGCGCGCGCCATCGAGGGCGTCACCGGCTTCGAGGTCTGTTTGATGTGCATGGCCCGGTCGCACCAGGTCCGGGAGGCGGCGTCGCGGGCCACGGTGCAGCCGGTCGCCCAGGCCTCGAAGGCGGCGAGGTGGTCCTCGTCATTCCAGCCGGGCAGGGTCGCGGGGCTCAGCCCCTCGGGAGTCGGCGAAAGACCGGACGGGCCAGGCCCGGTCGGAACCGGCGGCGCGACGGGTGTGGTGGTGCAGGCGGCGAGCGTCAGGGCGAGGCCGAACAGGACGGCTGCGCCGGAAAGACCCCGACGGCGCGCGCCGCCGGTGATCATGCCGCGGCGGGCTCGGTACGGGCCAGAACCCAGTTGGGATCGCTGGCGCCGAGGGTGCGTTCGAAGGTCCACAGCTCGGCGACGCGGCGTTCCTCGATCTGCGGCTCGGCGGCCGCGTCGGCGGCGGTCACCGTATTGCGCAGCTCGGCGAGGAAGCGGACCTTGGCCGTGGCGCGATTCTCCTCGGCCGAGGCCTGTTCCAGATCGGCGCGGGCCGGGTGGAGGAATTCGGCGACCTCGGTCTCGCCCCGGGTCTCGCGCGCGGCGATGCCGGCCTCGAACGAGGCCATGACCGTCGGGGTCAGCAGGGGCTTGAGCGTTTCACGGTCGCCGGCGGCATAGGCGCGGACGATGGTCTCATGGGCCTGACGCGCGCCCTCGAGGAAGCGGACGGGGTCGAAGGCCGGATCGCGCGCCTTCAGCCCGGCGATCGAGGCCAGGGTGACGGCGTCCAGCACATTGGGGCGGCCGGCCGGCTGGTCCGGCGCGGCGGCGGTCGGGGCGGCGGCGGGTCTGGAACGGGCGTCTTCCTCCGGCTGGCGGCCGACCTTCTTGCCCAACACATTGTAGAGCTGGAACAGGACGACCGCGGCGATCACGGCGAAGACGACGATCAGGATGTGATCCTGTTGCACTGGCGATCCTTGACTGGCGGCCGGCGGGAGGGACCGGACGCGACGAGAGACGATTAGGGGCTCATATAGGGACGCGCAACCGCTACCGCCCCCTGCCGCAGGTCAGCATCGTTGCCGCACCCGGCGCCTCGTGCTAGTCGCCGCGCCTTCCCGGCGCCTTATTCCGGCGTCGACCACTCATTCAGACAGACCCGACCGATGACCGACGCCGCGCCTCCCACCGACGCCAAGACCGCCGCGCCTGACGGTGCCGCCCCCCAGGCCCCGACCGGGCCGGGCTTCCGCATCGTCGCCCAGTACGTCAAGGATCTGTCCTTCGAGAACCCCAAGGCCCCTGACAGCCTGCGCGTCGACGGCAAGCCGGCCATCGACATGGGCGTCGAGATGAACGCCCAGGGCCGTCCCGACGGCCTGTTCGAGGTCGACCTGCGCCTGACCATCAAGGCCACCACCGAGGCCATGACGGTATTCAACGTCGAGCTGCTCTACGGCGGTCTGTTCGCCCTCCACGGCGTGCCCGAGAAGGACATCGAGCCGCTGCTGCTGATCGAATGCCCGCGCTATCTGTTCCCGTTCGCCCGCGAGATCATTGCCCGCGCGACCTCGGACGGTGGCTTCTATCCGCCCTTCATGCTCGATCCGATCGATTTCGCCGGCATCTATGTCGCCCGCCAGCAGTCGATCGCGCGCGGACCGGCAGAAGCGGGTCAGGCCTAGGCCCCCGCTTCCACCCCATAGGCCTCCCACAGCGAGCGATCCTTCAGGTTCGCCTGCAGGAAGGCCCGGTGGGCGGCCTGTTCGGCCTCGTGGGCCCGGACGGGCAGGGGCCGGGGGCGCGGGCCATAGCCCTGGGCGGCCACGGCCGCCGCCGCGGCGACGGTCCCGCGCGAGGCCGACAGGTCCAGCCGACGCTCCTTGCCGCCCTTGAGCTCCAGATAGACCTCGGCCAGCAGCCGCGCGTCGATCAGGGCACCGTGCAGGGTCCGTTCGACCAGCGAGACCTTGAACCGCTTGCACAGGGCGTCGAGCGAATTGGCCATGCCGGGAAACCGGGCCTGGGCCAGTTTCAGCGTGTCGATCCAGCGATCCTCGGGGAACAGGGCCCGGCCGCAGCGGCCGAACTCATGGTCGATGAAATTGCGGTCGAACTGGGCGTTGTGGGCGATGATCGGGGCGTCGCCGATGAAATCGCACAGGTCGATGACGATCTCGGCGAATTTCGGCGCGTCCTTCACCTTGTCATCGGTGATGCCGTGGACCCGGATGGCGTCGGCGGGGATCGAGCGTTCGGGATGGATCAGCCGGTGAAACGTCCGCCCGGTGGGCAGCAGGTCCTCGATCTCGATACAGCCGACCTCGATCATCCGGTCGCCCGTGCGGGGATCGAAGCCGGTGGTTTCGGTGTCGAGAACGATTTCGCGGGACATGGGCCCTTACTGCGATGGTTCGCCGGTTTGCGGAAGACGGCGACGGGGCGGCGTCCACCCTTCGGCCAGAACCATCCCCACGATTTCATCCACCCGCGCCCGGGCCGCCTCCAGTCCAAGACCTGTATCGATGACGAAGTCCGCCCGGCGGCGCTTCTCGGGGTCGGGCAGCTGGCGCGCCAGAATGGCCTCGAACCGTTCGCGGGTCATGCCGGGCCGGGCCAGGACACGCGCCGCCTGGACCTCGGCCGGGGCCGTCACCACCACCACGGCGTCCACGGCCGCGTCGCCGCCGGTTTCGAACAACAGGGGGATGTCCAGCACCGCCAGTTTCACGCCCCGGGCCTCCGCCGCCGCCAGATCCTCCAGCCGGCCCCTGAGAACCAGCGGATGGACGATGGCCTCCAGCCGCCGGAAGGCCTCGCCGTCCTGTCCCAGGGCGTCTGCCAGCCGGGTCCGGTCGACCGCCCCGTTGACGACGACGCCGGGAAAGGCCTCGCCGACCGGGCCGACGGCCGCCCCGCCCTTCGCATAGAGGCGATGCACGGCGTCGTCGGCGTTCCAGACCAGGGCGCCGGCGTCGGCGAACATGGCCGTCGTCGTCGACTTGCCCATGCCGATGGAGCCGGTCAGGCCGAGCACGATCATGCTTCGCTCTCCAGCACACGCAAGGCGATCCGCCGTACGTCCACATCCGGCGGCTCGATTCCGAACAGGGCCCGGAACGACGGCCGGGCCTGACCGATCAGCATCGCGAGCCCGTCCACCACCGTCAGGCCCCGCGCGTGTCCCGCTCCCAGGAACCCGGTCATCAGAGGTCTGTAGGTCATGTCCATGAGGACCGCTTCTGGCGGAAGCACTGATACATCGAGGTCCGGCCGGACACTGAGCGCGTTGACGACCAGCGTCGCCTCGCCCAGCGCTTTCGGGCCGACCACAGTCCCGCCGATGTCGGCGACAAGATCCTCGGCCCGGGCGGCGGTTCTGTTCAGCACCCCGACCTGCGCTCCGGCCGCGAGCAGGGCCGCCACTGCCGCCCGTGCCGCGCCGCCCGCGCCCAGCACCACCACCGGACGATCCACGACAGCCAGATCGGGTGCCTGCTCCCCCAGGGCGGCCATCAGACCGATACCGTCCGTGCTGTCGGCGCTGATCTTTCCGTCGTCAAACAGCAGCAGATTGGCCGAGCCGCAGGCGGCGGCCGCCGGCCCGACCTCATCCGCAAGCGACAGGGCCAGTTCCTTGAAGGGCGCCGTGACGTTGAGACCCCGCAAACCGCCGCGCCGCCCCCGGTCCATCAGGGCCCCGAACTGCTCGGGGTCCTTCGGGCCGTAGCTGCCGTAGCAGGCGTCGATTCCCGCGGCCTTGATCCAGGCGTCGTGGATGAAAGGGCTGAGCGAGTGAACAATCGGCTGGCCAACGACGCCGGCATCGAGAGTCATGATTTCAGCACCCCGGCCCGGCGCAGTTCTGCCAGTACCGGCCAGAGGGGCAGGCCGAGGACGGTGAAATAGTCGCCCTCGACCGCCTCGAACAGCTGTGAGCCCATGCCCTCCAGCCGGTAGGACCCGACACAGTGCAGCAGTGCCTCGCCCTCGGCCGCCAGATAGGCGTCGAGGAAGGCGTCGGAGAATTCTCGCACCCGCATGGCGGCGGTATCGACCCCGGACCAGACGATCTGGCCGTTGCGGGCCAGGGCCGCGCCGGAATGCAGGTGGTGGAGCTTGCCGCGCATGGCCGCCAGCCGGTCGCGGGCGTCAGCGAGCGAAGCCGCCTTGGAGACCAGACCGCCGGCGAACTCCAGGGTCTGGTCCGCGCCCAGCACCCAGGCGTCGCCGTCGTGGCGCGAGACCGCCAGCGCCTTGACCCGCGCCAGTTCAACGGCAAGTCCCACCGCATCGGCCGGGTCATGGACGGCCTTGACCGCATCCTCGTCGACGTCCGCGACCTGGACGGAGAAGGCTACGCCGGCGTCGGCCAGCATCGACCGCCGCGCGGCGCTTTTTGAGGCGAGGATCAACCGTTCCGTGGGCGCGGTCACCAGGCCGCTCCCAGCCGGCGCGTGCGACGCTCGTTCAGCAGATTGATGATGGCCGCCGCCGTCTCCTCGACCGAGCGGCGCGTGACATCGATGACCGGCCAGCCGCGTCGTTCGAAGGCGCGTCGGGCCTTGACCGTCTCCTCGCGCACGGCGTCGTGGTCGACATAGGCACTGGCCCGGTTGGCGTTCAGGCCGTCGAGCCGGTTCTTGCGAATCTGCACCAGCCGGTCCGGCGACACGGTCAGGCCGACCACCAGCGGTGTCTTCAGCCCGACGAGCCGCTCCCCGTCCTCCTGGCCCGGCACCAGGGGGACGTTTGCGGCGCGGATGCCGCGGTGGGCCAGATAGATGCAGGTCGGGGTCTTGGACGTGCGGCTGACGCCGCAAAGGACGACGTCGGCGCTCTCAAGCTGGACGCTGGTGCCCTGGCCGTCGTCATGGGCCATGGCGTAATCGAGGGCGGCGATGCGGTTGAAATAATCGGTGTCCAGGGCGTGCTGGGCCCCCACCCGGGTCGACAGGGCCGCGCCGAGATAGCGGGACAGGGCCCCGACCAGGGGGTCCAGGGCGGCGATCTGGGGCATGTCCAGCTTGCGGCAGCCCTCTTCCAGCTGTTCGCGCAGTTCGCGATCCACCAGGGTGTGCAGCACCACCCCGGGCGAAGCGGCAGCCTCCTCCAGCACCCGTTCCATCTGTTTGCCGGACCGGACCAGGGCATAGATGTGCTCGATCGGGATGACGCCGTCGAACCGCGCCACCACGGCCTTGGCCATGGCGTTCAGGGTCTCGCCGGTGGAGTCCGAGACCAGATGGACGTGGAAATAGGTCGCCAGCCGCGTCGGGCCCGAGCCGCGGCCCGATGAACCGGGCGTCATCGACGGCTGTCCATGATTGCGAGACTCCTGTGGACGGGGCCGGGCGCCGCCGGGGCGCCGTCGGGACCGAAGGGTGGGTTCTTTCCTATAGCGGGGCCGGAGGCGGGCCGCGAGCGGGGACAGAGGTGGACGGGGGGCCGTGCCTGGCCGCCATTCATCCCAAGGTCGCCCATGGTCGTCAGTCCGCCTGTGGAGATCCTTAACGAGACGTTAACGGCGCCCAGCCGCGAAAGTCCCCTGCCTGGCCCCAAACCTTTCGGTTAAGGCCTCGTCAGGATTTATCCCCGTTTTCACCAGCCCGGTGCGGGCCGCGTCGGTCGCCCGTGACAATTTGCGGAAAACCCGTCCGTAACCGTCCGAACCCGCCGGTTTGTCCCCGTCGTCCCCGGTCCTGCCTTCTACTTCAAAACCTCAAGACTCTTTTCTTGATAAGGAATGGAAGGGTGCGACGCAGGACAGGCTTGAGCAGGACCCGGTGCCCCGGTAGGACCGGGGTCACATGACCGTCTCCCCCGATACGCCCCTGCTCCTCAAGGTTCTCGCCGGCCAGACCACGTCGAGACCACCGGTGTGGTTCATGCGTCAGGCCGGGCGCTACCTGCCGGAGTACCGGGCCCTGCGGGCGACGACGCCCGATTTCATCTCCTTCTGCCTCGATCCGGAAAAGGCCGCCGAAGCGACCCTGCAGCCGATGCGACGGTTCGGCTTCGACGCCGCCATCGTCTTCGCCGACATCCTGCTGATCCCCCGTGCCCTGGGCCAGGAGGTCTGGTTCGAGGCCGGCGAGGGGCCGCGGCTCGGCGCCCTGCCTTCCATCGATGCCATGCGGGATCTCGCCGCCGGTGCCGGGGAGGCCCTGAAACAGGTGGGTCAGACCCTGTCGCTGGTGCGGGGTCAGCTGGAGCCTGAACGCGCCCTGATCGGCTTTGCGGGCGCGCCCTGGACCGTGGCGACCTATATGCTCGACGGCGTGGCCCGGACGATCGGCAAGGGCGAACGGGCCCAGGCCCGGACCTATGCCTATGCCGAACCGGAGAAGGTCGCGGCCCTGCTCGACGTCCTGGTCGAGGCCACGGCCCATTATCTGAAGATGCAGGCCGACGCCGGGGCCCAGGTGCTGAAGATCTTCGAGAGCTGGGCCGAGGGTCTGCCGGATGATCTGTTCGACGGCCTTGTGCTCAAACCGCATCAGAAACTGGTCCGGCGCGTGCGCGAACTGGGCGTCACGACGCCGCTGATCGGCTTTCCGCGCGGCTCGGCGGCCCTGGCGAAGCGCTATGCGGCCAAGGTCGACGTCCAGGCCGTGGCGCTGGACACGGCCTGCCCGCTCGAGGTCGGAAAGCGCGTGCAGGCGATCAAGCCGATCCAGGGCGCGCTCGATCCCCTGCTGCTGCGTGCCGGCGGTACGATGCTGGACCGGCGGGTCGACCAGCTGCTCGAGGCCTGGGGGCAGGGACCGTGGATCTTCAACCTCGGCCACGGGATCCTGCCGGACGTGCCGATCGACCATGTCGAACAGGTTCTGAAGCGGATCGGTGCCCAATGACCGCGTCGACGAAGGGCCGCCGCATTGCGGTGGTCCTGTTCAATCTCGGCGGGCCGGACGGCCAGGCCTCGGTCAAACCCTTCCTGTTCAACCTGTTCAGCGATCCGGCCATTATCGGCCTGCCCAATCCGTTCCGCGCGCTTCTGGCCCGGCTGATCTCCAGCCGTCGGGAAACCGCGGCGCAGGCCAACTACGCCCTGATGGGCGGTGGCTCGCCCCTGTTGCCGGAGACGCGGCGTCAGGCGGCGGCCATGGCCGGCGTCCTGACAGGGATGCTGCCCGGCGACGAGGTCCGGGCCTTCATCGCCATGCGCTACTGGGGGCCGATGTCGGAGGAAACGGCGGTCGAGGTGGCCGCCTTCGCCCCCGATGAGATCGTCCTTCTGCCGCTGTATCCCCAGTTCTCGACCACGACGACGGAGTCCTCGCTGAAGCGATGGACCGAGGTCTATGCCGGGCCGGGCGTCAGCCGGACGGTCTGCTGCTATCCCGAGGCGCCGGGCTGGATCGAGGCCCAGGCCGACGGCGTGCGCGCGAAACGGACGGAGGCCGGTGACCGGCCGGTCCGCGTCCTGTTTTCGGCCCACGGCATCCCGGAAAGCCTGATCACGAAGAAGGGCGATCCCTATCAGGAGCAGATCGAATCGACCTGCGCCGCCATCGCCGCCCGCGCCGGGCTGGCCGAGCGCGACTGGGCGATCTGCTACCAGAGCCGGGTCGGGCCGATGAAATGGCTGGGGCCGTCGACTCCGGACGCCATCGCCCAGGCCGGACGTGACGGGGTCGGCGTCGTCGTGGTGCCGGTGGCCTTCGTCTCGGAGCACATCGAGACCCTTGTCGAACTGGACATCGAATACGCCGAACTGGCCCACAATCTCGGGGTGACGCCGTATCTCCGCAGCCCTGCCGTCGGCGTGGCCCCATCCTTCATCAAGGCCCTCGCGGATGCCGTGGTCGACGCCTTGCCGCGGACCGGAACGGCGCCCTGGGGACCCGGCTGCCGGGTGGGCTGGAAGGCCTGTCCCCGGACCTGCGAGCGGAGGGCGGCATGACATTCGAGATCGTCCGTGGCCTGCACATCCTGGCCGTTATCGCCTGGATGGCCGGGATGCTCTTCCTGCCGCGCCTCTATGCCTATGACGCCGAACAGGCCGACAAGGCCGAGCCGCTGCGGTCGGAGATGCGGGGCCTGCTGCGGACCTGGCAGGACCGGCTGCTGAAGATCATCGTCAATCCGTCCATGATCGCCGCCTGGATTTTCGGCGTCTGGATGATCGGCATCCATATGTTCGAATACGGCGAGGGCTGGGGTTTCCTCGCCCAGCCGTGGATGGTCGCCAAACTGGCCGGCGTCGTCGCCCTCAGCGCCTGGCACGGTTTCCTCGCCGGAGAGCTGAAGCGCGTCCAGGCCGGGACCTCGACCCGGTCGGGGAAATTCTGGCGTATGACCAATGAGGTCCCGTTCCTCATCGCCATCGTCATGGTCCTGTCGGTGACCACGCAATGGACGTTCGGCCAGGCCGGCTCAGCTTGACCTGAAGGCCCTCGCGTGGTTTCGCTCAGGCGAGCCGCCCTGCAGGAGTCTGGGGCGGTCCCACTCTCTGCGACGCCCGCCGATCTCGCCGGGACGACCCGTCGCCTTCCCACCCGGCCGCAAGGCCAGACATTGCTGACCTTTTCCGCTCGCGCGACGCCCTGTCCCGCGGCGAAACTTGTGATTGCTCGCCATGACCGACGCCACCGACACGCCCGAAACCGGACTGACCGTAGAGGCCGAGGCGCCCGAGGCCGGCAATGAAATGGCTGCGGCCGACCTGCCCATGGTCGACCAGGAGCAGGGCGACGAGGACGACGACGGCGAGCCGATCGTCCCCAACGGCCGCATCACCCTGCAGGAGCTGAACGAGAAGACGCCGGAAGACCTGGTGGCCTTCGCCGAAAGTCTCGAGATCGAGAACGCCGGCAATCTGCGCAAACAGGATCTGCTGTTCGCCATCCTGAAGACCCTCGCCGATGAGGAAGTCGAGATCATCGCCGACGGCGTGCTCGAAATCCTGCCGGACGGCTTCGGTTTCCTGCGCAGCCCGGATGTCAATTATCTTCCGGGTCCGGACGATGTCTATGTCTCGCCGTCGCAGATCCGCCGCTTCGGCCTGCGGTCGGGCGACACCATCCACGGTGCCGTCCGCGGCCCGCGCGAGGGCGAGCGCTATTTCGCCCTGCTCAAGGTCGACACGATCAATTTCGAGGACCCCGAGACGGTCAAGACCAAGGTCCTGTTCGACAACCTGACCCCGCTCTATCCCGAAGAGCGGCTGCACATGGAAATCCAGGACCCGACGCTGAAGGACCGCTCGGGCCGGGTCATCGACATCGTCGCCCCGCTCGGCAAGGGCCAGCGCTGCCTGATCGTCGCCCCGCCGCGCGTCGGCAAGACGGTCATGCTGCAGAACATCGCCAAGTCGATCGAGAAGAACCACCCCGAGGTCTTCCTCATCGTCCTGCTGATCGACGAGAGGCCGGAAGAAGTGACGGACATGCAGCGGACAGTGAAGGGGGAGGTCATCGCCTCGACCTTCGACGAGCCGGCCACCCGCCACGTCGCCGTCGCCGAAATGGTGATCGAGAAGGCCAAGCGTCTGGTCGAGCACAAGAAGGATGTCGTCATCCTGCTCGACTCCATCACCCGCCTGGGCCGCGCCTACAACGCCACCGTCCCGTCGTCGGGCAAGGTCCTGACGGGCGGCGTCGACGCCAACGCCCTGCAGCGGCCGAAGCGCTTCTTCGGCGCGGCTCGCAATGTGGAGCAGGGCGGCTCCCTGACCATCATCGCCACCGCCCTGATCGATACGGGCTCGCGGATGGACGAGGTGATCTTCGAGGAGTTCAAGGGCACGGGTAACTCGGAAATCGTCCTCGACCGCAAGGTCGCCGACAAGCGCATCTTCCCGGCCATCGACGTGCTCAAGTCCGGCACCCGCAAGGAAGAGCTCACCACGCCGAAGGACCAGCTGGCCAAGACCTACG
>CAZFQC010000067.1:0-10748 GCA_964520795.1 uncultured Brevundimonas sp. | reverse complement strand
TGCGGCGGGATCTGATCGATCTCGCCGACGAAGGCCCCCAGCGCGGCACGCACCGTCTCGACGTCGGGCCGGACGTCCGAACGGGCGGTGATCTCTCCCTCGCGGTCGAGGCTGTCGGTCGAAATCCCCCAGTTGATGGTGAAGCGATAGACCTTCTGCGCCTCCATCATGAAGGGGACGGTCTTGGTCGCCTCGCCGAGGGCGATGGGCAGGATGCCGGAGGCCAGCGGATCAAGCGTGCCCGCATGGCCCGCCTTCCGGGCGTCGAACAGGCGTCGCACCTTCGAGACGGCCTCGGTCGATCCCATGCCAAACGGCTTGTCGAGACAGACCCAGCCGTTGACGATCTCGCCCTTCTTGCGGCGGCCCACTAGTGGGTCCCGGCGCTGTCGTCCGTCTCGTCGTCCTCGAAGGGCGAGACATAGACGTCGGCGCGGACGCGGGGGTCGTCGAGCAGGCGGTTCAGGCGTTCGGCGGCGGCGAAACTCTCGTCGTGGCGGAAGCGCAGGTCGGGGGTGAAGCGCATGTCGATGTGCCGCCCCAGCGCCCCGCGCAGGAATTTGGCGTGGACGTTCAGCGCCTTGACGATTTCTTCGATATGGCCAGCAACGGGAGCGGTCTCGACCCCGGCGCCCAGCGGCTCGACGAAACAGGTCGCGTGTTTCAGGTCCGGCGATAGCCGCACCTCGGTCACGGTGACGGAGACGCCGACCAAAGCCGGGTCGCGGATCTCGTTCTCGCGCATGACCTCGACGAGGGCGTGGCGGATCATTTCGGAGGCGCGCAGCTGGCGCTGGCTGACCGTACCGGCCCTGGCGGCGGGCTTTTTGGTTTTACGGTTGCTCATGGTTTTGTCCTCGTCGCCTGTCGGGGATCGGACCCGGCTCGAAAAAGCGACGCCGCGTCGGATCGGAAAGGCGAAGCTTTTCGAGCGCGGCGAAATTGAATGAGCGCGGGGTCTAGTCCCGTGGGGCCGCTGTGTCCAATTGCGCCCGCTCGACCGTGGCCATCACTTCGGATGAGGTGATGGCGCGCAGCGGCCGGGCGGGCAGGCCTGCGGCGTTTAACACGCCCGCGCTCCAGTGATTGCAAAGACGGCCGATCCAGAAATGTTCATGGCTGGCGAAGAAGCGGGCGTCGTCGCCGGCGCGGGCGGCCGCGATACGGACGCGACCGTCGGACAGGTCCAGAGAGGCCTCGATATGGTCGGCCATGGCCTCGAAGCCGGCGGCGGAGAGGCGCAGCGTCCGGCGACGGTCGGCGGCGACCAGATCGCGCGGATCGCGCCGGGTCGGGTCGAGCATGATCACCGAGGCGTTGCCGGGCCGGAAGAAGGCGCGCGCGCCGTCCGGCAGGCGATCACCGATCGGGCTCTGGTCGACATAGAACCGGGCGTCGCCCCAGCCGATCAGGATCCAGTCGCCCGGCGGCAGGCCGCGCACCGCCTCCGCCAGCGGTCCGGTCCGCGCCTCGAGCGCCACCCGTGGCACGGCCAGATCAGTGTGGAAGCCGTTGTCGAGCACATTCACCTCGACCCCTGCGTCGGTCGCGGCGGCCGGCCACAGGGCGGGGTCGCCGGGCGCGGTCCAGGTCCACAGGGCAGCCGCGCCGCCGAGCACCGCGACCGCAATCAACGGCCCAAAGCCGAAACCCTTGAGTCGCCGTCTCATCGCGCCTTGAGCCGCCAGGCCCCGCACAGCATCGCGACCGGCGCGTCCGGGCCCGGCCGGGCCGGGGCGCGGAACAGCATCAGGTCGACGCGGTCGTGACGATGCAGCAAGGCGATCAGGCCCGGCGTGTCGCCTCCGCACAGGGGTGAGCCCTTGACGGGTTCGCCCCGGTTCATCGGGACGATCCGGCGCAGTTCGATCTGGGCGTCGGCGGGGGCTTCCAGCTGGTCGGCAAAGGTCTGGCCGAAGACGAAGGACTCGCGTCCGGCGGCGATCCGGAGAGGGGTGGTCCGGAAGCTGTCGCCGGTGTCGAACCGCACCACGGCGCCGGCGAATGTCGCGCTGCCGAGGGCCGCACGCGCGGTCTCGTCCGCCGGGCCGAATTCGCCGGCCAGAACCGCGTCGGTCGCAGCGGCGACCCGCGGATTGCCGTCATCGGCGAGGGCGGCCTTGAATCCGGTCAGGCCGTCGCCTTCTCCGGAGGCCAGTCGACCCGCCCAATCCAGAACGCGTCCTGCGGCCGGCGCGGCGTCGTCACGGATCGCGGCCCAGGCCGCCACGGCCTGCTTCTGTTCGACGGCCAGCAGGAACAGCACCAGACACAGGAAGGCCAGGGTGCCGGCGAGGCCCTTCGTGCCCGTCTGGTGCGGGGCGGTGCTGCGGAGTTCGGCGACCGACATGGCCGCAACCCTAGCGAGGGTCTGTGACGGCGGGAATGGCTATCGCGCCACAGGTGCCTCAGGGAGTGGGCGCGGCAGCGTCCCCGCCCGGGCCGGATGCGGGTGGGAGGGCCCACTCGCCACGCCAGTTGTAGGACAGCTGGACACAGTGCCGGTAACCGCCGTCCGTCCAGCGGCCGACTGCGTGGACCGTCATGGGCCGGCCCAGTCGGACCCGTCCCAGAACCATCCAGGCTTCCTCCGCGCCGGGACACAGGGCGCGGCTCAGGCCCCGCCCCCCGCCTTCCGGCGTGATCGCATAGACCGAGGTTTCCCGCGAGCCGGCGGGCAGGGCCTGCCGCACGGCGTCCGGACCGCCACGCCGGATATCGGCCGAGCCGCGATTGGAGGTGGAGATGATCCGCCGCACGCTGATCGCGCCGAACAGGCCGCGGTCGGCCTCCAGAGTGATGCCGCGCGTCAGGGCCTGGGTGACCCGGTCCGAGGCGTCATAGGACAGATAACGGGTCTCGGCCGCCGCGGGTCCGGCCAGGGCTGAAACGGCGAGCAGGGGGATCAGGAAAGGACGCATGAGGCGTTGATCCTCGACTCATAAGGCGAAACGGCGGCGCTCTCGCGCCGCCGTTCCAGTCTTCTCGCTAGTCCAGGGTGCGCTTGATCTCTTCGACCGTGAAGCACTCGATGTAGTCGCCGGCCTTGATGTCCTGGAATCCCTGGAAATGCATGCCGCACTCCTGGCCCGACGGGACCTCGTTGACCTCGTCCTTGAAGCGCTTGAGCGTGGTGAGCGTGCCCAGTTCCAGAACCACGACGTCGTCGCGAATGATCCGGACCTTTGCGCCTTTGCGGACCACGCCTTCGGACACGCGGCAACCGGCGATCTTGCCGGTCTTGGAAATGTCGAACACCTGCAGCACCGCGGCGTTGCCCAGGAAGGTCTCCCGCTGAAGCGGGGCCAGCATGCCCGAGAGCACGCCCTTCATGTCGTCGAGCAGGTCGTAGATGATCGAATAGTAGCGGATCTCGACGCCTTCGCGCTCGGCCAGGTCACGCGCCTGTTTCGAGGCGCGGACATTGAAGCCGAGGATCGGCGCGCCGGCCGACTTGGCCAGCTGGACGTCGCTTTCGGTAATGCCGCCGGCACCCGAATAGACAGTACGCGCGCGGACCTCTTCGTTGCCCATCTTCTCGAGCGAGCCGGCGATGGCCTCGGCCGAGCCCTGTACGTCGGCCTTGATGAGGACCGGCAGTTCCGAGACCTTCTTGGACTGCAGCTTGGACATCATGTCGACCAGGCTGACCTGGTTGATGCCGCCTGTGGCCTTCTCGCGCTTCACGCGGTCGCGGTATTCCGTCAGCTCGCGGGCGCGGGCCTCGGATTCCACGACGGCGAGGGGTTCGCCGGGGCTGGGAGCCTCATTCAGGCCGAGGATCTCGACCGGAACCGACGGACCGGCCTCGGTCAGCTGTTCATTGCGTTCGTTCAGCAGGGCGCGAACCTTGCCCCAGGCCGAACCGGCCACGACGATGTCGCCGCGGCGCAGGGTGCCGCGCTTGACCAGGACAGTGGCCACGGGACCGCGGCCCTTGTCCAGCTTGGCCTCGATGACCACGCCTTCCGAGGAGCGTTCCGGATCGGCCTTCAGGTCCATCATTTCGGCCTGGACCAGGATGGCGTCGATCAGGCCGTCCAGGTTGGTGCGGTTCTTGGCCGAGACCTCGATGATCTGGGTGTCGCCGCCCAGGCTCTCGGCGATGACTTCGTACTGCAGCAGTTCGTTGACGACCTTGAGCGGGTTGGAGTCCGGCTTGTCGATCTTGTTGACCGCCACGATGATCGGCGCGTTGGCCGCCTTGGCGTGCTGGATGGCCTCGATGGTCTGGGGCATGACGCCGTCGTCGGCGGCCACGACCAGAACCACGATGTCGGTCACATTGGCTCCGCGCGCGCGCATCGCCGAGAAGGCAGCGTGGCCCGGGGTGTCAAGGAAGGTGACGCGGTCGTCGTTCGGCAGACGGACCTGGTAGGCGCCGATGTGCTGGGTGATGCCGCCGGCCTCGCCCGAGGCGACGTCGGTGGTGCGCAGGGCATCCAGCAGCGAAGTCTTGCCGTGGTCGACGTGCCCCATGATGGCCACGACCGGCGCGCGGGGCGTGGTCGCCTCGTCGTCGATCGCGTTGGACAGGAAGCCGGCTTCGACGTCGGACTCCGAGACGCGCTTCACGGCCATGCCGAATTCGTCGGCCACCAGCTCGGCGGTGTCGGTGTCGATGACGTCGTTGATCTTCATCATCAACCCCTGTTTCATCAGGAATTTGATGATGTCGACGCCGCGCACGGCCATCCGGTTGGACAGCTCCTGGACGGTGATGACGTCAGGGATGACAACCTCGCGCGGACGGTTCGGTGTGTCGGTGGACCCGCCCTTGCGCTTTTCCTTTTCACGTTCGCGGGCGCGGCGGACCGAGGCCAGCGAGCGCATCCGCTCGGCGGTGTCGCCGTCGCCGGCAACCGACTGGATGGTCAGGCGGCCTTCGCGGCGCTTGGGCTCGCCGCGTGTGCGGCTGACGGCCTTGCCGGCGTCCGAGAACCGCTTGTCGCGATCGTCCTCGGGCTTGATCGGGCGGGCGAAACCGCCGCCGGGCGCGCGGCTCGGACGGGCGACCTCGGCCTGGGCCGGGGGGGCGTTCGGGGTCGGACGTCCGCCGGGGCCGGTGCGCGGACCCGGACGGGCGGCACCCGGCGCGGGGCGCGGGGTCAGGGCCGAATAGCGGACCGGCTCGGCCGGACGGCCGGTCGGACGGGCCGGCGCGGCGGGGCGATCCGAATAGGCACGCTCGCCGCCGCCCATGGCTTCTTCACGGGCCGAACGGCCGCCGAAGGCCGGACCAGCCGGCGCACGTGAGGGGTTCGGCGCCTTGGGCACGCGCTGGCCGAAATTGACCACCGGGCGAGCCGGCGGGGCCGGACGGGCGGGCGCCGGGGTCGGCGCAGCGGCCTCGACCGGAGCCGGGGTCGGCGCAACGGGTGCGGCCGGTGCCGGCGTCGGAGCGGCGGCGGCAGGCGCGCGCTTTGCCAGGGTGGGAGCGGGCGCGGCGGCGGTCAGCTTGGCAGCTTCGGCGCGAGCGGCCTCGGCGGCGGCGCGGGCAGCGGCGGCTTCGGCCTGGGCGGCGTTGGCGGCCTGGGCGGCGGCGGCGGCCTGCTCGTGCGCGGCCTGGTCGCGGCGCGCCTGTTCGGCAGCGGCAGTTTGGGCGCGCTGGGCCTGGGCCTGGGTAGCCAGTTCGATGGCGCGGCGGCGGGCTTCCTGTTCCTCGTTCGACAGGCGGCCGCCGGCGGGACCGACGGGCGCGGCCGGACGCGGGGCCTGGGGTGCAGTCGCGTCGGTGCGAGGACGCGCGGCCACGTCGAAGCCCTGCGGGCGCTGATGGCCCGGCACGGCACCGGCGCGGCGCTTGGTCTCGACCACCACGGTCTTGGTGCGGCCGTGGCTGAAGCTCTGGCGCACGGTGCCGGTCGAAACCGATCCCGCCTGCCGGGGCTTCAGGCTCAGCGGCGCCCGCGGACCCGTCGTGGACGGGGTTCCGGTGGGCGCCTGCGGTGCGCCGTCGTTGGTCTTGTCGTTCTCGTCAGTCATCCGGTCGCTTTACTCGTGACGGCGGGTGATCCGCCGTCGTCTCGTTCAAACACAAAAAGCCGTGCGTCGCCCGGCCCCCAATCAGGGAGCAGAACCCCGCCCGTCCAAATCCTTGTTCGGCATCCCAGCCGCTTCGTCGCCCCACTGCGGAGGCGTCAACGGTCGAAATCCCGCCAGTCGTTCGACCTCTATAGTCCAGCGATCGGCCCGCCCGCTTTCAAGCAGGACGGCGTGTATCGCATTTTCCAGCCCAAGGGCCAAACTCAAATCGTCCGCCGTGAAGACGCCGCAGACTTTCGGGCGCGGCGTGATGTGTTTCGCCAGCGAAAGCAGCTTGCCGCGGCCGTCGGCGGAACCGTCCGCCGCCTCGATGATCCAGGCGGCCTTGCCTGACCGAACATTGGCCAGGGATTTCTCGAAGCCTGAGATAAGTACGCCCTCGCGCCGGGCAAGCCCCAGCTGGTCCAGGCAGCGCCGGACGAGCAGGCTTTCAACCGTGTCGGCGAGATCGGCGGCCGGTTTCATCGGCGCCTTGGCGGCGCGTGAGAACAGGTTCTTCTTCACCGCCGTCTCGATCGAGGCGCGGTCCGCCGCGACCCAGAGGCCGCGGCCCGGCAGCTTGCGCGCCAGATCAGGGGCGACCGAACCGTCCGGAGCGGCGACGAAGCGGATCAGGCGAGATTCGTCCATGACCTCGTGGGTAACGAGGTCGCGTCTCTCTCTATCGATCGTCGCTTCGCGCAGACTCATGAACGATCCGGCTTCCCATCACGCGTCGGGGGTTTGTTCGGGGTCCTCGGCGAGGACCTCCGCATCAGCGGCGACTTCACCCTCGTCGCCTTCCGGCGCGGCGGCGAAAACGGCGTCGGCGTCGTATTCGCCTTCAGCCAGTTCTTCCTCGTATTCGGGCTCGGGCGGCTGCGGCAGTTCCGAGGCGTCGATCCAGCCGGCCGCGACACGGGCCTGGAGGATCAGCATCTCGGCCTCTTCCTGGGGCAGGTTGAAGCTCTCGAGAACGCCGGGGACCTTGGTCCGTTCACCGTTCCGGACCTCATAGCCGCCGCGGATTTCGTCCGTGGCCAGATCGGCCAGGTCCTCGACGGTCTTGATCCCGCCTTCGCCGAGGGCGACGGCGATGGCACCGGTGACGCCGGGGACGACCATGACGGCGTCCTCGACTCCGAGTTCGACGCGCTTCGCGTCGAGGATGGCGGCCTGACGGTCGAGGAAGTCGCGGGCGCGGGCCTGCAGTTCCTCGGCGGTGTCCTCGTCGAAGCCTTCGATGTCGGAGATTTCGTAGGATTCCACGAAAGCCAGGTCCTCAACCGTGGCGAAGCCTTCGGTGACCAGCAGCTGGGCGATGACCTCGTCCACGTCCAGGGCTTCCTGGAACAGGGTGGTGCGCTCGCTGAACTCACGCTGGCGGCGCTCGGAGTCCTGGCTCTCGGTGATGATGTCGATCTGCCAGCCGGTCAGCTGGCTGGCGAGGCGGACGTTCTGGCCGCGGCGGCCGATGGCCAGCGACAGCTGCTCGTCGGGCACAACGACCTCAACGCGGTCGGCCTCTTCGTCAAGCACGACCTTGGAGACTTCCGCGGGGGCCAGGGCGTTGACGATGAAGGTGGGCTCGTCGTTGTTCCACTGGATGATGTCGATCTTCTCGCCTTGCAGCTCGGCGACGACTGCCTGGACCCGCGAGCCGCGCATACCGACGCAGGCGCCGACCGGATCGATGGAAGAGTCGTTCGACAGCACGGCCATCTTGGCGCGCGAGCCGGCGTCTCGGGCGGCGGCGCGGATCTCGATGACGCCGTCGTAAACTTCAGGGACTTCCTGGGCGAACAGTTTGGCCATGAAGCCGGGGTGCGAGCGCGACAGCATGACCTGCGGGCCCTTGGCCTCGGCGCGGACGTCATAGATGTAGGTGCGGATCCGGTCGCCGATGTTGAACACCTCGCGCGGGATCGAGTCGTTGCGGCGCATGATGCCTTCGCCCCGGCCCAGGTCGACGACGGTATTGCCGTATTCGACGCGCTTGACCGTGCCGTTGACGATTTCGCCGACGCGGTCCTTGAACTCTTCGTACTGGTTGGCGCGCTCGGCGTCGCGGACCTTTCCGGTCACGACCTGACGGGCCATCTGGGTCTGCACCCGGCCGAATTCGAACGGCGGCAGGTTCTCGATATACTCCTTGCCGACGAAGGCTTCCGGATCGCGCTTGGAGGCGTCGGTCAGGCGGACCATGGCGGAGTCGTTGAACTCTTCCAGCTCGTCTTCCGGCTGCCAGTCGTCGGCGACGATGGTGACGTGACGGGTCAGGGCCATTTCGCCCGACTTGATGTCGATCTTGGCGCGGATGTCGTGATGGGCACCGTAGCGCGACTTGGCGCCCTTCTGAATCGCTTCCTCGATCGCCTCGACGACGATCTCCTTGTCGATGTTCTTTTCGCGCGCGACCGCATCGGCGATCGTCAGCAGTTCGAGTCGGTTCGCGGAAACGCCGGCTACAGCCATGGTCTAGTCCTCGGTCTCAACAGAGTTGTCGTTACGGGCGGCGCGCTTCTCGGCGCCCGCCTTCATCAGTTCGTCGGTCAGCACCAGTTTGGCGTCGACCAGCCAGTCGAAGGGAATGAGGGCGGTGTCCTCCTCGCCTTCCAGATCCATGGCGACACTGTCGCCTTCCGTGCCGGCGATCACGCCCTTGAACCGCTTGCGGCCCTCGATCATGCGATCGCTTTCCAGTCGCGCCTCAAACCCCTCGAACAGGTCGAAGTCGGACAGGCGGGTCAGGGGGCGGTCGACGCCCGGCGACGACACTTCCAGCAGATATTCGCCGGCGATCGGGTCGGCGGCGTCGAACACCTCCGACACGGCGCGGCTCAGGCGAGCGCACTCCTCGACGGCGATGTCGTGATCCGAAGGGCGCTCTGCCATGATCTGCAGCCGCCGGCGCAGGGTGCCGCCCATCAGGCGCACGCGCACGATGTCGAGACCCAGGCTCTCCGCCACGGGTTCGATCAGCTCCAGCAGAGCGCGGTCTTCAACGGTCTTGGCCTTCAACGGGGCGCGGTCCAATAAAAAAGCGGCGGGCCCGACGGCCGCCGCTCAAACGGCGCCGTTAGGACGCCGGTCTAACGATGTGGGAGGGCGTATAGCTCCCGCGGGACCCTTTGTCAGCCCCCGTCGTCACTTCGTGGACGACGGAGGCTGACCACCAGGCTCAGATCAGCTCGATCTGTCCGAGGAAGTCCCGCTTGCCCAGCGGCACGCCCAGATGGCGCAGGATCGCGTAGGCCATCGACAGGTGGAAGTAGAAGTTCGGCAGGGCGAAGCTGGTCAGATAGCCCTGGCCCTCGAAATTCAGCTCGACTCCGGGGAAGCGCAGCTCGATGCGGCGGGTCTCGCCGCCGGCAAAGGCCGCCGCCTCCACGCCCTCGATGAAGGCGATCGACAGGGCGACGGTGGCCTTGAGCTCGGCCAGGCTGGCTTCGGCGTCGTCGGTTTTCGGCCATTCCTGACCGGTCAGGCGGGCGATGCAGCTGCGGGCCGAGAAGCTGGCCATGCGGACCTGATCGGGGAAGGGCCGCATGTCCGGCGCCAGCCGCGCCTCCATCAGCACCGCTTCGTCCAGACCGGCTTCGACGGCGCGGTCGATCAGTCCGGACAGGACATTCAGCCCGCGCCGGAACATGGAGGTCGAAAGGGTGTCGAGGGCGAGGCTCATGGGGCGGTCCTTCGGTTCAGGTTCGGAGGAAATCGAGGAAGATCGGCGGGGTGTCTCCCAGCTTCTTCTCTTCATAGCGGGTGACCACATGGTCGGCGGGGGCGGTGCGCCAGTCATCGGCGGCCTCGGCCTGCCAGACCAGACCGGGCGTGCGCTCGAACATCTCCAACGCCCAGTCGGCATAGTCCTTCCAGTCCGTGACGAAGCGCAGCCCGCCGCCCGGCTTGAGCAGTCGCGCGATCTCCGCCGCCGTCTCGACCTGCACCAGCCGGCGCTTGTTGTGCCGCGCCTTGTGCCAGGGGTCGGGGAACAGGATCATCACCCGGTCGAGCGAGGCGTCCGGCAGGGCTGTCATCACGTCCCGGGCGTCGTCGGCGTGGAGGCGGACGTTCTTCAGCCCGCCCTCCTCGATATGGCGCAGGGCCGAGGCGACGCCGTTCAGGAAGGGCTCGCAGCCGATCATCAGGGTGTCGGGGTGGCGCGCCGCCTGGGCCGCCAGATGTTCGCCGCCGCCGAAGCCGATCTCCAGCCAGACGGCCTTCGCTTCCGGCATCAGGGCCCGCGGATCGATCGGCCCGGCCTTCGGATCGGGCAGGGCGATGCCGGGCAGCAGGGTGTCGAACAGCGCCGCCTGCCGCGGCTTGATCGCGCGCGACTTGATACGGCCGAACGAGCGGAGCGGGCGGTGGGCAGGGTCGTCGGAAGGAGACATGGGCGCTACCTATCCCTTCTCCCCTTGCGGGAGAAGGTGGCAGCCGAAGGTTGACGGATGAGGGGTCACGCCAGCCTGTCCGATGAGCGATTCAGGTCGATGATGAAGGAACCGTCCGGGCGACCCCTCATCCGACCTCGCTTCGCTCAGCCACCTTCTCCCGCAAGGGGAGAAGGAATACCGATCAGGCCAGCGCCTTCAGCTGGTCGACCAGATCGGTCTTCTCCCAGCTGAAGCCGCCATCGGCTTCCGGCGCGCGCCCGAAATGTCCGTAGGCGGCGGTGCGGGCATAGATCGGCTTGTTCAGGCCCAGATGCTCGCGGATCG
>CAZFQC010000066.1:4667-10759 GCA_964520795.1 uncultured Brevundimonas sp. | reverse complement strand
GCCTGTCGTCCTCCCCGACACGCACCCCGGAGACCGGCTCCAGCACGACCGAGGGCGTCTCATCCATGTCCAGCCGCATCACCCGCCAGCAACCGCTCCGGCTCTCGACCGTCACCGTATCGCCGGGCTCCAGCGCAAGCGCCTCGACCGGTCCCGGCAGGATCGTCAGCCGGCCCGCGCCGCCGGCCTCGAGGGCCCGTTCCGCCGCCGCCCGCGCCAGGGCGGCGGAACAGACCGCAGGAAGGTCCAGATCGACCCCGCCGCCCTCGCCTGCCGACCGCACGACCACCGAACCCGTCTGATATCCCGCCTCGCCATCGATGTAGCGCACCCGCGCCGCGCCGGGCCTCAGCTCCAGCACCCGCTCCGCCGTCAGGCTCGCGCCCTCATCCGGCAGCGCAAGGGCCGGGAAGGTCAGCGCCGCGACCGGCGGTTCGTCCCCGATCACGGCGACCCGGCCGTCCCGCTCGGCCGCGATCAACCCCAGCCCGACGAGCAACGGCTCCAGCGCGTCCCGCGTCCGCATCGGCCGGTCGATGACATAGCCCTGGACCTCGCCCGTGAAGCCGCCGATCTCGAACTCGCCGTCCGCCAGTCCGCCCCGCCTCAGCACCGCCGCGATCAGGTCGCGTGTCTCCCCGCCGAGGCGACCGTTCAGCCAATGGCCGGTCCGCCAGCCGCCGGCATCGGCCCACACATCCTCGCGCGCCGGGAACGCCGGCCATGGCCGCGCGTCCCAGCACCAGACGTCCGCCGCCGCCAGCATCGGCCCGCCATAGACCGTCGAAACGGGGTTGTTCCCCGCCTCGGCAAAATGCCCGAGCACCGCCTCCAGCGCCCTCCGCTGCATGCGGTCTTCCCGCGCGCCCGTCGAGAACGGCGGCAGGGCGCTCTCGGCGCTCTTGGGATCCTGGAACAGGTTGGGCGCATTGCCGCCGCGGTCCACCGCCGCGCAACCGAACTCGGTCAGCCGGACCGGCTTCATCCCGGCCACCCAGGCCGTAGGCGTCGCCGTCCTCACGCCGCCGGGCCGCTCATGGTGCGCGTTCGACCACCAGCCCTTCAGGTCCTTGACCCGGAACACCCAGTCCTCGCCATGCGCCGTATCCACGATCGGGGTCCGCGCCTGCACCGCCCGGTCGGCGTCCGAGGCATAGAACCAGTCGAACCCTTCGCCGCCGGCGACCTGCGCCGCCAGTCCGGCTGCGTCATCCGGCCCCGTGAAGACCGCGGCGTCGACGCCTCCATCCCCCGCCCGCCAGTCGCCCAACGGCGGGTACCAGTCGATTCCGACATAGTCGATCGCCGCATCGGCCCACAGGGGATCCAGGTGGAACAGGACCTCTTCCCCGCGCCGCATACCGGCATATTCGGACCAGTCAGCGGCATAGCTGATCGCCACGTCCGGCCCGACCACCGCCCGGCACTCGGCCGCCAGCGCCCTGAAAGCCGCCACCGCCGGAAAGCCGCCGTCCGCATCCCGGGTCGTCGTCAGCCCTCGCATCTCCGAGCCGATCAACAGCCCGTCGGCCCCCGTCTCCACTGCCAGCGCCGCATGGTGCAGCACGAACCGCCGCAGGCCCCAGCCGTCCAGGGTCCCGAACATCGCCGCGACGTCCGCCGCCGCGCCGGCCCCGTCCTCGCCCTTCACCCGTCCGCGCCAGGGATAGGCAGCCTGTTCTGCCCCGCCGTAGGGGTCCGGCAGGCCATTCCCCGTCGGTACGTCCATCAGCACAAAAGGATACAGCGTCACCTCAAGCCCGCGCGCCTTCAGCGCCGCCACCGCCTGCCGCACGCTCTCATCCGACGGCGTCCCGCCATAGGCCGGCCCCCCGGAAGGGACCTGGCTGATCGGATGGGCGCCCGCCCGGTCCAGCCCCGCGACCGACCAGCGCAGCGGCTCCGTCGCCTTGTCCACCCGCTCGACCCCCGGCCGAATGCGGCAATGCCCGGCCCGCAGGTCGTCGCCGAACCAGCCGACCACCAGACTGACCCGCTTCAGGTTCGGGCACTGCGCCTGAAGCTGGTCCAGCGACACGGTCAGATCGGCCCGCCCCTCGCCGGCATGCAAATTCTCTGGCACCGTTCGGGTCAGGCCCTCGCGCCTCAACACGCCTTCGGTCGCCAGCACAAACTCGCCGGCACCCGGGATCAGGCAGACCCCTTCCAGCCGGTCCTCCAGCTGCGGCTCATACCCCCGCGCCCGCCGGAACACCTCAAAAGCCAGTTGCGGCGGCCGGTTGCCGTACGGCGCAAGCGGCAAGTCCTCGAACACCACATAAGCCGTGCCGCGATAGGCCGGCGCGGTGCCCTCGACCGCCTCGATCAACGGATCGGGTGCCTGTTCTTCCCCGCCGTGATGGACCCGCAGGGTCACGCGCGACAGGTCCATCGGCTGCCCGTCAGCCCAGACCCGCCCGACGCCGTCGATCCGCCCCTCGCACAGGGCCACGGCGAAGCTCAGCGAATAGTCGTATTCGACAGTCCGGGGTCCACCCTTGCCGCCGGACGAGGTCCTGCGTCCTTCCAGGAACCGTGCCGCCCAGATCACCTGACCGGTCACCCGCGCCCGGCCGAACACACAGGCCATGGGCGCGCCCTCCGCCGCCCCCTGCAACTTCAGTGTCTCGAGCCGCGGACCCTTCTGCCGCGCCGGCTCCAGGCTGGAGATCACCCGCTGGTCGATCATCCGGCCGATCGTCGATCCGATCGCGGATCCGACCGGGCCGCCGATCGCCTGGCCGACAGTGCTCAGGATCATCTGCGCCATGATCAGGCCCCTCCGACTCGTTCAACGCCGGGCCAGCGGAACGCCGCGACCAGCCGGGCGCGCCACCAGGACCCCATCCAGCTCTCCACCACCGCCCGGCCCCAATAGGCGTGGATCATCCGCGGCTCGGTGCCCTTCATGTCGCTCAGGATCGCGCAGTGTTTCGCCGGGCATCCGGGCGCCATGCGGAACAGCACCACATCGCCGGCTCCGGCCGTCTCCACCGGAACCTCCTCCAACCAACGCCGCGCGGCCGCCAGCAAGGTCTCCTCGCCGCCGACCTCGGCCCAATCCGGTCGATAGGGCGGCGGAATCTCCGGCTCGGCCCCGAGCAGTTCGCGCCAGACGCCGCGGACCAGACCCAGACAATCCGCCCCCTCGCCACGCAGACTGGCCTGATGCCGGTAGGGCGTGCCCAGCCAGCCCCGCGCGGCCTCGACCACCGCCGTTCTCATCGCCGGCTCCCGCCGTCATGCCGCCCGCCTTCCAGCGGCGCCGCGGTCAGAAAGTCGTCGCCGGGAATCCCGGGAAAGCCCTGGAAGTTGACGCCGTTGGCGAAGGTTCCGATGCAGGTCGTCCAGCGCTTGTCACAGACGGCGCCCGGGAACGCCGCCAGGTCGACCCTGCACCGTCCATCCCCCAGCACCGCATCGCAGTCGCGGCCATAGGTCCGGCCGATCACCCGTTCCAGCTTCGCCAGCGGGCCGTCCAGTTCGGCGGTGAATCCAGACCCCTCGCGGCGAATTCGCGCCAGCGTCGCCGTCCACAGACGCACCCGCAGGTCCGGCCGGTCCCAGTCCACCCGCCACAGCGTCACGGAGGCTCCGTCATACAGCCCGGCCTCCACGTCCGCGTCCGTGATCGCGGCATCGTCCAGCCCCCCGGCAACCGCCGCCGACCCGGCGCTGAAACCCGCAGCGCTGTCCGCTGCTCCCGCCGTCCAGCCGCTCGCCGCCCGGCAGGTCACGCCCTCGACGACCAGGTCGCGGTCATGATCCGTGAAGCCCAGTTCGACCCCGTCCGCCCGCTTCAGCACCCAGGCGTGACACAGCCTCGCCGCCCCGCTCTCGATACGGGCGACCAGTTCACTCGGTATGGTTCTCATGGCTCAGACCCGCAACTCGATCAGCGGCACGGCCGCCATCCGTCCGGCGTCGAAACTCTCCAGCGTCACCTCGATCCGGTCAGCGTCGAACCGGACCGGCGTGTCGAACGCGAAACCGGCCGTCACCGTCGCCCCCGCGACCGGTGCCGTATCCAGCGTCACCAGACCCGTCACCACGTCGACCGTGAACCCGTCCGCCGCCAGTTCCGCGCCGTCGACCGCGACCCGCACCGTCCCTTCGACCGGCTTGGTGATCGATCGTTCGACCACATCGTCGTCGCCGTATCGCTTGACCAGCTGGAACGCCGTCCGCGTCCCGTCGCCCTCGCCCAGGACCTGATCCAGCGGCCCGACGACCGACCCCGGCGCGCAGGATTTGCAGTCCGCGAAATCCCGGAACCGGAAGCCGTACAACCGCCCCCGCCGCGCCTCGAAGAAGCCCGTCAGCGCCGCCATGTCGTCCAGGGACCGCAGATTGGCCCCGATCAGATAGCGCCGTCGCCCCTGTGCCCACGGCGTCGACCGCCTTTCGAAGCCGGACCCCAGCGTCACGATCTCCGTCCGCCGCTCCACTCCGCCGGTCGAGCCGAACGCCAGTCGGGTCGGCAACCGCACCTCATGAAAGGCCATGGCCTCACTCTCCTGTCCGGTTCTTTCACGGCCCCGCTTTCGCTTGTCGAGCGATCAGCGTTACGCCATTCTCCCCATCGGGCGTCGGGCCCGGAATCGCGCGGGAGGGCGCCATGAGCACTGAATCCTCAGCCACGGGTCAGGGACTCGACTGGCAGAAGTTGCTGTTTTCGTTCGAGGGCCGCACGCGCCGCTCGCATTTCTGGATCGGCTGGCTGATCTGCCTCGGTGCCGGAGTCGTGGCTGGATGGATTCCCCTGATCGGCTTCTTCATCTCGATCGCGCTGATCTGGCCCAACCTGGCCATCACCGTGAAGCGCCTGCATGACCTCGGCATGAGTGGCTGGATCGCTGCCGTTCCGTTCGTCGCCAACATCATCGGCATCGTCATGATTTTCGTCAGCGTCGGCGCATCGGCATTCATGAACGCCACCGCGCTCGAGAATGAAGACCCGGCCGCCATCCTGGCCCTGATTGGACCGGCCTTCGGCATCCTAGGCCTCCTGCTTCTGGTGAATTTCGGCTTCCTGCTCTGGGTAGGCCTGGTCGACGGCAAACCCGGTTCGAACAAATACGGTTCAAGCCCCAAGGGCTGACCATCGATCTCAGAGCCGGCGCGCGCCCAGCGAAACGGCGCGCGCCAGCATCTGGGCGATCTGCGCTTCCGAGCGCAGCAGTGCGGGCGCGCCGCCGTCGACCCGCACATTGACCGTGACGCCGCCGCCCCCGGCCGGCTCGATGACGCCCGCGCCCATGGGTCGGAACACCTCCGGCCCGCGTTCGCCGACCAGATAGGCACCGCCGCCCGACACCGCCCCGCCGTCGGCGCGTGAGCCCGCGAACACCGTCTGCACCGCCTGGGCGATCGCCTCACCCAGTCCGCCGCCGCCTGATCCCGAGGCCGCGTTCACCGCTGCCAGCACCGCCCGCGCCAGTTCGGCCAGGCTGATCTCCCCGTCCGCCGCCGCCCGCGCCAGCGACCGGGCCAGCCCGTCTCCGGCCCGGCCGAAGGCGTCCTCGATCGAGGCCGCCGCCCGCGCCGCCGGCTCTCTCAGCGCCTCCAGCGCCGCCGCCGCCTCGGCCGCCTTGCGCGGCATCCCATCCAGACCGGTTGGTTCAGGATTGTCAGTCATCTTATCTCCTCTCCATCCCCCTGGGGGAGGGTAGTCGGCGCGCAGCGACGACCGGGTGGGGAGGGCGCGGTGACCGGCCCTCAGTCCGGCCACCGCTCCGCCATCTGCGTGAGTTCACCGCGCCCCATCGGCACCGCCCCGTCCACCCGCGCCGTCAGCATCCGCCATTCCCGCAGCGACAGCCGCCAGAACCCTTCCGGCTCCACGCCCAGCCTCGCCGCGGTCCGCAACATCTCGCCCCAGGGCGTCATCCCGCTGCCGCCGCAAAGGCCCTGGCCACCGCCTCCGCCGCCTCCCTCGGATCGACCCCCGCGCGGTCCAGTTCTTCGGCCAGCGCTCGCTCGCCCCCGCCTCTCAGCAGCGCCGCCAGCACCACCGTCAGATCCCGCGCCGACAGCGCCCGCATCCGCTCGGCCAGCCCGGACAGCCCCTCCAGCCCCAGCCCCGTCTCGAT
>CAZFQC010000066.1:0-4567 GCA_964520795.1 uncultured Brevundimonas sp. | reverse complement strand
CTCACCGGCGCTCGCCAGGCTGATCGCAAACGTTGCCTCGCCCTCATGCTCGCCGGCGTATTCCAGCGCCGCCACCAGGAACGGCCCTTCCAGCACGCCGAAGTCCGGCACGATCAGCCGCCACACGCGCGCCGACTGATCAAAGAAGGCCTCGCGGATCAGGGCGTCGGACGCCGCGTCGCGGAAGATGCCCTGTCCGGCCACTGCCGCTGACTTGACACCCGCCCCACCGAGCAGCTCGCGCCAACGCCCCGCGCTGTCGCCGTCGGTCGCATCGACCGTCCGGGCGTTCAGCGAGATCGTCCGCGCCCTCAGCCCCGCGACGGTCGTGAACACGCCCGGCGCACCCTCGATCTTCAGCAATATGTCCTTGCCGCGTTGTGCTGCCATGCCCCTGTCCTCTGTCTGTTTGGTCGGAACGGGGTGGCGGGAGATTGGTGGATGGTGATCGCCGAAGACGCCCCCACCAATCACCAACCACCAATCACCCCTCTTCTGTCACGGCGCGCACCCGCAGCACCGCAAATGTCCGCGCCCCGTCGGCGCTCGGGAACACATCCGCGAACGTCACTCTCAGGTTCACCGTCCGCACCCCGTCGGCCTCCAGCGCCGCCTCGTTCAGCGCGACCCGCACCGCCGCCAGCACCGCCTTGGCCTCCTCGGTCCCGCGAAACCGGGACACCACCGTCAGCGTCAGCGCCTGCTCGACCCCGCCGCCGTCCGCTCCCACCGGTCGGCTCTCGCACCGCCCGATCAGCAGATGCGGAAAGGCCGTGTCCGTCGGGGCGACGTCCCGGATCCGCGCCGGCTCCCCCAGCAGCGCCTGCACCCCCGCATCCGCCTTCAGATGGGCGATCAACGCCTTCTGCAGCGCCAGCTCATGCGCGCTCATCGCATCCGCTCCAGGTTCAGGATCGCCCGTCCGCCGACCGTCTCGCCCGAGATGATCCGCCAGTCGCCGCCCCCGAATCTCAGCACCCGGCCTGTGATCAGCCGCACATCCGACCGCGTCTCCGCCGTCACGGTCTCGACCGCCCGCGCGCCGCCGGGCTCGTTCTTCTCGCGCCGCCGCCGCGCGCCGGGTTTCAGCCAGGCCGAACCCAGCGGCTCCCAGCTGACCGCTCGCCCGCCATAGGGCGTCTCGCTCTCGACGCCTTCGAACAGACCGGCCAACACCCTCACAGCCGCACCACGCGATACGGCGCGATCCAGGCCTCGACGGCCGCGACCGGCATTGTCATCCCGGCCAAAGAGCCGGGATCGCCCCGCTCATAGGCGCGCAGGGCCAGCATGAGGATCGCCAGCCGCAACGGTGCCGGCGAGGTCGAGGTCAACGTCAGCCCGACATCCCCCTCCACCCGCGCCCGGGCCGCATCGATCAATGTCTGTATCTGTCCGTCCTCCGCCTCATGCTCGACGCGCAGGAACAGCTTCGCTTCCGCCAGCGAGACGGGTGCGGTCATGGGAACCTCGAATGTCTGGAGAGGAGGTGGCTGGTGGCGGGTGATTTGAGATTGGCCGCGCATCGCGCCGCCCCTTCCAAGTCACCAGTCACCAACCACCAATCACCTGGCGAGCGTCAGCTCGCGGCGAACTTCATCACCTTGATCGCATCAAAATTCTGCACCCCGCCGCCGACGCGCTTGGTGGTGTAGAACAGCACATAGGGCTTGGCCGAATACGGGTCCCTCAGCACCCGCACCCCCGCGCGATCGACGATCAGATAGCCGCGCTGGAAGTCGCCGAAGGCGATGGCCGCGCTGTTGGCGGCGATGTCCGGCATGGTCTCGATCTCGGTCACCCGATAGCCGAGCAGCGACGCCGTCTCGCCCGCCCGCTGCGCCGGCTGCCAGATGTAGTTGCCGTCGGCGTCCTTGAATTTGCGCACGGCCGAGACCGTCTTGCGGTTCATCACGAACCGCCCGTTCGGCCGGTACTGGGCCTTCGGTGCATAGACCAGGTCGATCAGCCGGTCGGTCGGGCTGGTCGAGGAAAACGCCCCGGCCGCGCCCGAGGCGACATAGCCGATCTCGCCCCACTCATGGTCGGCCTCGGCGACGATGTCATAACTCAGGAAGCCGCGCGGCTTGTTGATTCCGTCGCCGGTGACGAAGGCCTGGGTCTCCTGCGCCGCGAAGGCGTCCTCGACCTCGGCCGCCAGCCATTCGTCCAGATCGATCATCGCGTCGTCGAGCAGCGACTGGGTCGCCGCCGGATTGGCGTACAGATCGGCCGACGGGAACTCCAGCAGTGCCAGGGTCGCCGGATCCGTCTCCGGCCGCGCCGCCGTCTCGGCCACCCAGCCCGAGGCCACACCGGCCGTCGACACCGGCTTCCTGAACACCCCCGCGCCGACCGTCCGCACCGTGGCGATCTCGCGCATCGGCGACCCCGCCATCAGCCGCCGCTCGATCGCCCGCTCGGTCTGCTCGGGCACCACATAGCCGGCCGAATTCGACGCCGTCGAAAGCCCCGCCTTCAGCTCCAGCCCGAACGACGCACCGGTTTTCAGATACCCGTCGAACGCCGCCTTCGTCTCCTTGTCATCCCGGCCTTGAGCCGGGACGCCGGAGGGGGCCAGCCCCAGCTCCGGCCGTCGCCCCTCGCTCACCACCCGGTCCAGCCGCGCCTGCGCGCTGGCCACCGCCTGGTCGATCCGCGCCACCTTCTCCTCCAGCAGCACGTCCGCCGAGCGCTTCCGCTCGATCTCGTCCAGCCGGGCGTCATTGGCCCCTTTGAACGCCTCGAACGCCGCCATCATCTCATGCATGGCGGCGCGCGCCTCGGGCGTGCCCGAGACGGTTTTGGTCTCTTTCATCTTATCTCCTGCTAGGATTTCCCTCTCCCGGCGGGAGAGGGCTTGAGCGCACGTCGCCGTCTCCGGCGGCGTCCTTGCGCGACCTGAAGGGCGGCGCGAAGCAGCCAAAGGGTGAGGGGCTACGGTGCCCGATCAGCTCCTGCTTGGGCCCTCACCCGACCGCCCGAGCGCTGAAACCCTTGAAGTTGCGCGTGATTGACACTCACGTATCAGCGTGATCTGCGTTAACCACGGTCACGCTTGGGATTATGCCGATGTCCAGACTCCTCGCCGCCACGACCCTCATCACCCTGGTTTCCGCCGGCGCCGTCCAGGCCGCCGACCGCTGCGGGGCCGAGACCCATATGCGGTTCGGCGAAACGCGGGCCTATTTCGGCAATACGCTCGCGGCCTGCCGTCCCGACGGCTACTGCTCCGCGGTCGTCGCCCTGCCCGATCCGTCCGACCGGGCCGCCTGGCGCCATCAGTTGCGCGTCGCCCGCCCCAGCCCGGGCGCGGACTATCTGGTCGAACTGGCCGCCACGGATCCCATGCCCGTGGCCGGCACAATGAATTTCACCACTCCCGGCCAGACCGTCGATCCCGGCCCCTGGCTTGTCCCGACCTCCCCGGGCTCCAATGAGTATCGGGTCAGCGACCCCATCCTGACCCGCTCCCTGGTCTCGGGTCTGCGTCGCCAGCGCATCGCCCGCTGGGACTACAGGTCCGCCGACGGACCCGCCGAGGCCTATTTCTCCCTGATGGGCATGACGGCCGCCCTGAACTGGATCGATTGCCGGGGTGCCGGCGCCAACTGAGGCGACCGGCCTATCCCGGCCGTTGGCCACCGCCCGGACCCGGCATCGACCCCGGCCCGGCGGACCCCGGACCCGGTGCCGCGCCCCGATCCCCCTGACCGCGAGGCTCTCGACCGCGCGGTGCCGGACCCTGGGGGGCCTGACCCTTGGAGGCCTCGCCTTGCGGCGTCTGCCCCTGCGGTGCCTGTCCTTGCCCTTGCGAGCCCTGCCCCTGTCCCTGAGGGCCTGACCCTTGCGCGCCCTGGCCCCGGGGCTGCTGACCCGGCTGCCCCTGACCTTGTTGCCCCTGACCTTGTTGCCCCTGCGGCCCGGCTCCCGGTCCCCCCGGTTCGCGAGGCGGCAGTCGGCCCGCCAGCCGCTGCCCGGCTTCGGGCGACAGCCGGAACGGTTCGGAGACCCGACGGCCCCGCACAGCAATTGCCTGTCCGGGCTCGCTCACGGTACGGCGCACGCCCTCGACCTCGATCTCGATCTCGCCCTCGACCAGCACGATCACCGCCGTCTGGTCAGGATCATCGCCCGGAAGGGTCGTGCTGGCCGCACCGTCCAACAGCTCAAGCGCCTCGGATCCGACCGCGGCCTCGATGATCGTCCCCCGGATCCCGATCGTCGCCGTCGGCGTCCGGAAGGCCACCCGCTCGCGTTCCGCCCCCCGACTGCCCGAAACAAAGCGGAAGGCCCCGCGCACCATCGAGACCAGCACCCCGGCGGGATCCGCTTCAGTGTCGATCACGAACCGGTCCACGTTCAGGGCCGCATTCGCCCCGACCGTCAGAACCGACTGGTCCCTCAGCCGGATCAGCAACCGGCTGTCGGCACCGGTGACGATGGCGTCAGCCTGACGCACAGTCCCGTCGACGACCGAAGGCCGCCAGCCACGCTCGCCGGCGCTTCGGGTCTGCACGCTGTTCTCGACCACGGCATTGACGCCGACCGCAGTCTGGGCCGCCAC
>CAZFQC010000065.1:0-10762 GCA_964520795.1 uncultured Brevundimonas sp. | reverse complement strand
GACCCGCATGAGGCCGGCGACATGGAAAAGGCCGCGGTCTGATCGACCACGGCCTTGCCACTGTTCGCCCCTGACGGGCTAGATTCGTCGACCCCGGCCGGTGAAGAAATGCACGACCAGCAGGATGAGGAAGACGACAAACAACACATAGGCGATGTTCATCGACAGACCCGCCACGCCACCTGCGCCGAGGGCGCCGGCCACGAGGGCGAGTACGAGAAAGATGACGGCCCAACGCAGCATGAGGTTTCCTTCCAGAGCGGTTGATCCAGGCGCAGGCGCGCCTGTTCGATCAACGTTCCGAAGGCCCGGCTGTTCCGTCTCAGCGGCGGCGGCGTCCGCCGTGGGATTTTTCCGTGAAGGCGGCCGCGACCATGGTGGCCAGCGCCGGATTGCGCAGGAATATCCAGCCGCCGGCGAGGGCGGCTACGGTTCCGAGGATGGGCCGCTGCCGGAACAGCTTATAGGCGCGCTGGCCCAGGCCCGAGACGTCTTCTTCATCCGTCGCATCATCCGTCTCGCTGCGCGCGACGAAGACCAGGGCGACGGCCAGGGCGATCACGGCGAACAACAGGAAGGTGATCGCTGCGGCCGCGAGCGGAACGAAGACCAGTTGCAGGGCGAAGAAGATCGTCGCTCCCAGCGCCAGGACGGCGACGAGGGCGGCACCCGCCGCGACCGAGGCCGCGACGGCCTTCCTGACCAGATCCCTGGCCATTCCCCCGCCGAACATCAGCGCCGACGACCGGCGAGCAGCAGGCCCAGCACGACGCCGACGCCGAGGGCGATGGCGGTCGACTGCATCGGGCGCTCCTGCACCCGTTCGACCAGATAGCGCTGCGCCTCATCGAAACGCTCGCTGGCTTCGTCGTAATATTCCTGACCGCGCACCCGGGCAGTGTCGTAGTAGCCGCGGGCCCGCTCGCGCAGGACGTCGGCTTCCTCGCGCAGTCGGGCCTCGGCCTCGGCCGCCTTGGCGCGCAGGCGGGCTTCCGCCGCCGTGGCCTTCTCACGCAGCCGGGCCTTCTCTTCGGCACCCAGTACCTTAAGGTCGTCCTTGAGCGTGTTGATGTCGTCTTTCACGGTCGCCCGTGCCGTCTTGGTCGTCGCCATGATGCGCGCTCCGTTCGTCAAGCTTGACGGTTAGATAGAGAACCCTGAGCTGGAACGCCACTGTCCGGCGACGGTTCCCGCAATGCAACATGACCTTGCGGTGGCGAAGCGCCGCATCCGGGCATAGACAGGACCCATGACCGACTGGCTGATCCCTCCCGCGCCGACCGCCTCGCTGCCGATCTTCGGGCGGAGTGAACGGTTTCCCGTCCGCCGTATCCTCTGTGTGGGCCAGAACTATGCCGCCCATGCCCGGGAGATGGGACAGGCCCGCGCCGAACCCTTCTTCTTCACCAAACCGGCCGATGCGGTCGTCGTCGACGGGGCCGACCCGCTCTTCCCGACCGCGACGTCCAATCTGCATCATGAGGTCGAGCTGGTCTGCGCCATTGGCGCCGACAGCGAGATCGCTGCCTGGGCGGTGGGCTGCGACCTGACCCGCCGCGACCTCCAGGCTGCGGCCAAGGAAAAGGGCCGTCCGTGGGACGCCGGCAAGGCATTCGACCAATCGGCTCCGTGTGGAGCCTTGACCCTCGGCGCGCTTCCCGACCCGGCGGCACCTATAGACCTGTCTGTCAACGGTGAGCCGCGCCAGTCCGGCCGACTCGATGACATGGTCTGGAGCCCTGAAGAGATTCTCGCCAAGGCGCGCGAGTTGTGGGACGTCCGGCCCGGTGACCTGATCTTCACGGGCACGCCGGAGGGCGTCGGCCCGCTGCAGCCCGGCGACCGGGTATCGGCGTCGATCGGCGGCCTCCAGCCCCTGAAATTCACGGTGAGACCGCGATGATCCTGCACGGCTACTGGCGCTCCGGTGCCGCCTACCGAACCCGTATCGCCCTCGCGCTCAAGGGGCTCGCCTATGACCAGAAGGGCGTCGATCTTCGCACCGGTGCCCAACGATCTGCGGCGTTCGTCGCCCTCAATCCCCAGGGCATGGTGCCCGCGCTGGAGGTCGACGGCGATGTCCTGACGCAGAGCCCGGCGATTCTGGAATGGCTGGAGGAGGCACATCCCGCCCCGGCCCTGTTGCCCGCTGACCCGGTCGGACGGGCCCACGTCCGGGCCATGGCCGCGCTTGTCGGCTGCGACATTCATCCGCTGAACAACCTGCGCGTCGGCAAGGCGCTGCGCGAGAGCTTCGGCGCCGACCAGGCCGCCGTCGACGCCTGGGCCGCCCGCTGGATCATTCCCGGCTTCGAGGCGCTCGAGTCCCTGGTCGCCCGCCACGGTGCCGGCTGGTGTTTCGGAGACGCGCCGACGCTGGCGGACTGCTACCTGATCCCGCAGATCTACTCGGCCCGCCGCTTCAATGTCTCGCTCGACGCCTTCCCGCGGCTGCTGGCGATCGATGACGCCGCCGTTGTGCATCCGGCCTTTGTCGCCGCCCACCCGGACGCCCAGCCTGACGCAGACTGATCCTCAGGCCAGGAATCGCTCCACCGCCGCCATAAAGCGGGTCGGCTGGTCGATCATCACCATATGCTCGGCTCCCTCGATCGGCACGAAGGCCGCTGGCGTGCGAAGACGGGCATAGGCGCCGCGAAACAGGCGGTCGGTCCGGCTGCGCGGCGACGCCTCGTCGGCACTCCAGCCGTAGACCACCGTCACCGGCGCGGTGATATCGGGCAGCCGCCGGCGAAGGTCGACGGTCATCACTTCATACAGGGACTGGGCCAGGACCCGACGGTCGCCGCCCTGCCAGCCGAGACTCCCGAACACGGCGTCGGTCGCGCCGCCCAGTTCCAGCCCCATCTCCCGCCCGCGCGAGCGCAGCGCCTCGTCGCCGAGGAAGTGGATTGCCTGATAGGCCAGTTGGGCGATCGGCTCGACATCGCCGACCGTGGCCTGAGGGCTGATCAGGGCGGGGAAGAAGGGCGAGGAATCGACGACCATGACCCGTCCGACCCGGCTGCCTGCATCCGCCGCGACGCGCAGACTGACCTGGCCGCCCATCGAATGCCCCATGATGGCGGGCTGCTCGAGCCGCTGTTCGAGGATGTAGCGGCGCACCTCGGCGGCGACCGCCGCCATCACCGCGCCGTTGGCGTTGGCTCCGGCGGCCAGGTCGCCGAAGCCGCGGACCGAGACAAGGTGCAGCCTTCGCTTTCCCGCCAGACGATCCGCCACGCCGCGCCAGACCTCGGCGGTCGAGGCCAGTCCGGGGATCAACAGTACATCGGGCCCCCTCCCGCGCGTAGACACCGTGATCCGCTGCGAGCTGAAAGCCGCCTGCGCCCGGACGCCGGATCCGGCGTTCCACAGCAGAGCGCCGCCCAGCAGACCCCGCAGAATGTTTCGTCTTTGTTCCATATCGTCTTCGGGTTAGCGTTCACTCTGGAACGCGAGGGAGAGCGCAGTGAGCCAGTCTGACGAAATCGTCTTCTACACCAACCCCATGTCGCGCGGCCGCATCGTGCGCTGGATGCTGGAGGAGATCGGCCAACCGTACCGCACCGTGGTGCTCGATTACGGCACGACAATGAAGGCGCCCGAATATCTGGCGATCAATCCGATGGGCAAGGTGCCGACGATCACCCATCGCGGCATGGTCTTGACGGAATGCGCCGCTATCTGCACCTGGCTGGCCGAGGCCTTTCCCGAGGCTGGCCTGGCACCGCCGCCCGGTGACCCGGCGCGAGCCCCCTACCTGCGCTGGATGTTCTTCGGTGCCGGGCCGCTTGAGGCGGCGGTGACGGCCAAATCGCTGGGCCTGCTGGCGCCGGCCGACAAGGCCGGGATGGCGGGATACGGAAGTTTCGAACAGGTGGTGGACGCGCTCGAAGCCTTTGCCCTGGGCGCCGGACCCTGGTTGCTGGGCGACCGTTTCACGGCGCTGGACGTCTATCTCGGCAGTCAGATTGGCTGGGGGCTGCAGTTCAAGAGCCTGCCGGACCGGGACGCTTTCAAGGCTTATGCGGCCCGGCTGCCCCAGCGTCCCGCAGCGATCCGTGCGCGCGAATTGGACGACGCCCTGATCGCGGCGGCCGGCTCGGGAAGTTGAAGGGCCGTCCTAGCCCTGGGCGGGGCGCAGGCCTTCGACAGCGGCGCGCTGGACGACCGGACGACGTTCGCCGCCGGCGGCCCGGATGCGGTCGATGCGGGCCTTTTCAGCCCTGAAAGCCGCCAGGTTGGCACCGGTCAGGATCGTGCCTTCGGTGGTGCGAACGCCGGCCGGATTGATCCGCTGGCCGCCGCGCCAGATTTCATAGTGCAGGTGTGGCCCCGTCGAGGCCCCGGTCGACCCGACATAGGCGACGACCTGACCCTGACGCACCCGCTGTCCGGCGCGCATGCCCGAAGCGTAGCGCGACAGATGGCCGTAACCCGTCTCCAGACCGTTCGAGTGCCGGATGCGAAGCCAGTTGCCGTAGCCGCCCCAGCGCCGCGCCTCGACGACCACGCCGTCGGCCGGGGCCACGACCGGCGTGCCGCTTCCAGCCGCGAAATCGATGCCCTGGTGCATCTTGCGATAACCGGCGATCGGGTGGCGACGGAAGCCGAATGACGACGAGACCCGGAAGCCCCGTTCCAGCGGAGTGCGCATGAAGGCCGACCGGGTGTTCTTGCCGGTGGCATCGAAATACTGGGCCTCGCGGGCACCATCGGGCTGGAAACGATAGAAGGCCACGCCCTTCAATTCGGCGTACAGCAGGCCGTCAGTGCCGATGGTGCGGCCGTTCTCGGTGATCGTGCGACCAAAGACATAGGTGAATTCGTCATTGGCGCGGATGTCGCGGTCCATGTCGAACCGGTGCGAGAACAGGCGACCGGCGGCGCGGGCGACCTCGGCGGGCGCGCCTTCACGCCGGGCTGTGCGCGACAGCGATCCCTCGACCTTGCCGGTCAGAACCACGGTCTCGTGGGTAACCTTCTCCTCCAGCGCCCGAAGGCGCAGGGCACCGTCGAAGCTGCGCGATACAGTCAACTGGGTCGCAGGGCCGGTCCGCATGGTCAGGCCGATCAGCCGGGCCTCGCCCCGACCGCCGCGCGGCTGGGAAATGGCGGTCTCGAAACGCTGGCCCGCGCGCATGGCGTTCACATCCATGGCGTTCGACAGGGTGGCGGCGACGGCCGAGGCTTCTTCCGGTGCGATGCCGGTGCGGCGCACGGCCTGTTCGAAGGTCTCGCCGCGACGGATCTGGACCGGAATGGCCTCTGGCGTCGTGAGGCCGGCGGGCATGCCGGCGGCCGCAAAGGCCTGGTCGGCCAGAGCAGCGATCTGGGTCTGGGTGAGGGGTGGAGCCTCTTCCGCTTTCGCGGGTTGGTACACGCGACCGGCAAGCAGCGCCACCGAGATCGCGGCCACCGCCGTGAGGGCGTGGGGCGCGATGCGCATCGGCTGGCGACGTGGATCGAACTGAGCCATCGGTCCCCGACAAACAACGACGCCGGACGGCGCCAAAGCCACTGGTAGCAAGGATCGCGCCGGAGCAGTCCCCCGCGCGAGACAGGCCGTATAGCCCGTCCGTCCCATCATGGGAAGGTGGTTCGTTACAGCGCGTTAACCGGAGCCGTAGTCGTTGGTAAAGCTTGCGTGAACCGTGAGACTATCGTGGGCGGTCGACTGTGTATTCGGCGCGTTAGGGCAATGAATTGACTCATCCCTGCGGCAACGTGTCCCGAACTGACCCTCGCGGCATTCAAAGTGGCCGATGCGCCACTAGGCTGTGTTTCCATAGACACGATTTAACTGCTGATCGGGAGGATTCCTTTGCTCACTGGCCTTTCCTCCCGTCCAACTGTCCCGATATGAGCGGTTCATGAGCGCCGCCATCGATGTCCCCCCGCCTTCCGCGCGGCCTGCCCATTCGAGGGTCCAGCGCGCGTTGTTGACTGCTGGCGTCGTCTTCGGCGTGCTCCTTGTGCTGACGGCCCTGCTCTATTTCAACCGACGGGCGGCGACGCGCCAGATCCTCATCGGCTGGCTGGAGCAACAGGGCATCGAGGCCGACATGCAGGTCGAGCGGATCGAACTCGATGGCCTGGTGGCCAGCGTCCGGATCGGCGACGCGGCCGACCCCGATGTGACCGTCGAACGGGTCGAGGTCGACTATGCGATTGGCGGGCCCTGGTCGAAAGGCGGGATCGGCCTGACGCCGACCCGCATCCGCCTCGTCCGGCCGGTTGTCCGCGCCAGCGTCCGGAACGGCAAGCTGACCCTCGGTTCCCTGGATCCGCTGGTCGAACGTTTCACCGGCCGCCCCCCGCGCCCAGACAGCCGCGGCCCCCTGGTTCTGGTCGAGGCCGGCCGGATCCGGCTCGATACAGACTACGGTCCGGCCGCCATACTTGGTGACGCCCGGGTCGACGACGGCAAATTGGTGCGGCTGACCGCCCGGATGCCTGCCACGGCCTTGCGGAGCGGGGGTGCCGAAGCGCGGGGATTGCAGGCTGCTGTCGACCTGATCACCACCGGCGATCGGGTCGCCCTGCGCGTCACGGCCGCAGCCGAGCACGCCAGCCTGCCGGGGTTCGAGGGCGAGACTGCGGGGCTGATCCTGACTGGAGACCTGCCCTATCCGGACCTCAAGGCCCGACGTGGCAATGGCCGGGCGCGGATGGACCTGCGTCTCGCTGCGGCCCGCATCGCCGCCGGGGGGACAGCCGCGCGGGATGCCGACCTGCACCTGACCTTCGACGGCCAGACCGCCGGCTGGATCGAGGCCTTCCGCTTCGAAGGTCTGGCCGACGCTGACGCCCGCGCGACCGGCATGACCGGTCCGGACCTTTCGGCGACGGCCGCGCGTCTGCAACTGACCTCGGCCCGGACTATGGTGTCGCGCGACGCCCGGGGGCTGGGCTGGCGTCTGGACGGTGCCGCCGCCCTGACGGCGGACAGGGCCACCGGTGCGGGTGTGGACGCCGCCGGCCTGGCCGTGACCTCCCGGCGACTGGCCATCGGCGGTCGCGGCACCGCCGTGGAGGCGGAAGGACCCGTCGCCGTTTCGGCCAGGCGGGTGGTCCAGGACGACCTCACCCTGAACGACGTTCGCGGCGCGGTCGGGCTCGATCTCGTAGCCGACGGCGGTCTGCGGCTGGCGGCGACGGGCTCCTTCAGCGCGGCTCAAGGAGCCTGGCCCCTGTTCGGACCGCCCGCAGCCGATGATGTGCCGGAATTGTCAGGGATGAAGCGCGCCCTGTCGGCCTTCGCCGTCGACGTGCCTGCCTTCCAGCTCGTCGCCGACCCTTCAGGGACCCGGCTGGCACTGTCCCGGGCGGCGACCCTGCGCCCGGTCAATGGCGGGGTTCTGACCCTGAGCCCGGCCGCGACGCCCGTCTTCTCCGTTGCGCGCGGCCAGGCCGGCGGCGGCGCCCTCACGCTCACGGCGACGCGAGGGCAGGGCCTGCCTGAAGCGGCCTTCGCTATCCCCGCCTGGCGGCTGACGCCGTCCGGATTCACCGCGGCGCTCGACGGGCGCGCCGCACTCGACTTCGGCCTGGCCCGCGGAATCACGCTCCGGACCCGGGGCCAACTCGCCTCCTCCGGTGGACGTCTGACCTATGTCGCCGCTGGCTGTAGTTCCCTGACCGTCGACCGGCTGGAGCTGGATGAGAGCGACGTTGTTGCCGTCGCCGGTGAGATCTGCCCCGGCACCGGGCCCCTGGTCAGCGTCGCCGACGGTCGTTGGCGGGCCGAGGGCGGGATGCGCGGCATCGACGCCTCAGCCCCTTTCCTGGCCCTGGGTTTCAGAGACGCCGAGGGCGGCTTCACGGCCTCGGGCGGTGCCGGCGGGGTTGGTCTCGACGCCCGCGTCGCCCGCGCGACCGTCACTGACGCCACTACACCCCTGCGTTTCAACAGCCTGACCGCAAACGGCTCCGCCCGTCTGGCTGACGAAGACTGGACCGGTGCCTTTGACCTCGTGCGCGGACAGACCGTGCTCGGACGCCTGACTCTCGCCCACGACGGCCAGGCCAGGGTCGGCGGCATGACCATTTCGGCTCCGGACATCCGCTTCGCCGAAGGCGGCCTCCAGCCTGCCGACCTCAGCCCCATGGCCGCGTTCATCGGATCCCCGGCGACCGGCTCCGTCGGCTTTGACGGTCGCATTGACTGGCGCGCCGATGCGGAGGGGACCAGCTCCGGCCGCCTGACCATTCCCGGCCTCGACTTCATCAGCCCCGCCGGTCCGGTGGAGGGCCTGAGGGGGTCGATCGATTTCACCAACCTTGCGCCCCTGACGGCCGCCCCGGGCCAGCGGCTCTCCGCCGCGCGGCTGGAAACGATCGCACCCCTGACCGACATCGAGCTCACCTTCGGTCTGGACAAGGCGGCGGTGACGATCGAGGGCGGCGACCTCGTCGTGGCCGGCGGCCGTATCCGGGTCGAGCCCTTCGCGGTGTACCTCGATCCGGACCAGCCGATCAGCGGGGTTATCGTGCTGGAGGAGGTTCAGCTCGGTCCGGTGATCGCCGGGTCCGGCTTCGGCGACAAGGTCGCTCTCGATGCGGTGGTCTCGGGGCGGTTGCCGTTCACCTCGGATCGCACCCATGGCGTCCGCATCTCGGGGGGTTCCCTCGCCGCGGTCCAGCCGGGTCGTCTGTCCATCGCCCGCGAGGCGCTGAGCGGCCTCGAGGCCGGCGGAGGCGGCGAGGCCGTGCCGCCCAACACAGTTCAGGATCTGGCCTATCAGGCCATGGAGAATCTCTCGTTCGATATCCTCTCGGCCGAGGTAAACAGCCTCGACGAAGGCCGGATCGGCGTGCTGTTCCGCATTCGCGGCCGCCACGATCCGCCCGTGTTCCAGGAATTGCGCATCCCGATGGCCGAGTTCGTCAGCCGCGAATTCCTCAACCGGCCTCTCGCCCTGCCGTCCGGAACCGGCATCGACCTGACGTTGGACACCACCCTGAACCTCAACCAGTTGATCAGCGACCTTCTGGAGCTGAATCGCGCGCGCGATGGTCGACCTTCGGCCGCGCCGTGATCAGGCCATCTTCGCCGTTCAGAACCCGTTCACGCCCAGGCGCGTTAAATCGCTGCAGATCGAAGACCGGAGACCCTGCCTCATGACCCGGACGCGCACCAGCCTCGCCCTGATCGGCCTCATCGCCGCCGTCGGTGTCAGTGCCTGCACGCCCACGGTCCGGCTGCAGGTCGACCCGATCCAGATCTACGCCAAGCTGGACGCCGATGTCCGGATCCGCCTCGACAAGGAGCTTCAGGACCTCCTCGTCGAGAACCCCAACCTGTTCTGATGCGAAAGTTGACCCAGATGTCTTTCCGCAAGCTCTTCGTCGTGACGGCGGCCATTGCGGCCCTCGGCGTGGCCGCGGGCGCGGCCTTCGCCCAGACCGCCACCCAGAAGGCGTTGATCGATGCCGCCAAGGTTCAGGGAACCGTCGGTGAACAGGCTGACGGCTACATCGGCTTCCGCGTGCCTTCGGCCGACGCGCCCCTGACCGAGGCGGTCCAGATCACCAACGCAGCCCGTCGCGAGGCCTATGCCCGCAGCGCCCAGGCCGCCGGCGACGGCGCGACAACAGAGGCGGCCGCGGCCCGGATGTTCCAGACCCAGCTGTTGCCTCGCATCAGCACCGGTCAGTGGTATCGCAACGCCCAGGGCCAGTGGGTCCAGCGCTGACCGCGCGCGACGTCATCTTCAAGGTCGTTCTCGTTATCGTCGTTGCTGCGGCCGCGACGCTGGGTGTGCGTCTGGCATGGACGGCGATCGGCGGCGGCCCGCTGGGCCTTCACGGCCTGATCGCCCTGTCCCTGGGCGTACTGGGCACGATGGCCCTGACCTGCACCCTGATGGCGCTCGCCTTCAAATCCAGCCGCGAAGGCTGGGATGACAGGGCCGACCGGCCGGACGATCCCGACGGGTCTTGAGCCTCCGCTCCTCCCGCGCGATAGGTCGCGGATGACAGACCCCGCCAACGCTTCCGAGATCACCTACGCCGGCTATCTGGCGCTCGATGACCTGCTCGCCGCCCAGCATCCGTTGTCGACCGAGCATGACGAGATGCTGTTCGTCGTCATCCACCAGACCAAGGAGCTCTGGCTCAAACAGATCCTGCATGAGGTGACCCTGGCCCAGTCGCTGGTTCGCAGCGGCGACCTCGTCCCGGCCTACAAATGCCTCGCCCGCGTCAGCCGCATCCAGGCAGTCATGACCATGAGTTGGGACATCCTGGCCACGATGACCCCGGCTGACTACCTGCGTTTCCGCGGCGTCCTCGGCTCCTCCTCGGGCTTCCAGAGCGACCAGTTCCGCCGCATCGAATATATACTGGGGCTGAAGGACGACCGCTTTCTGCGCTTCCATGTGGAACGCCCGGCGGCCCATGCCGCCCTCCAGGCCGCCCTCGTCGCGCCCAGCCTCTATGACGACGCCCTGTCGCAGCTGGCGGTCGCCGGCCTGCCGATCCCCGTGGCCATCCTGAACCGTGACGTCAGCAAGCCCTATGAGGCGTCCGAAGAGGTCGAGGCCGCCTGGCTGGAGGTCTATCGCGACACCGCCCGCTGGTGGCCCTTCTATCAGTTGGCCGAAAAGCTGGTCGATCTGGACGACGCACTGCTGACCTGGCGGCACAAGCACGTCGTCACTGTCGAACGGATCATCGGTCGCCGGCGCGGCACCGGCGGCACCGAGGGCGTCGCCTATCTGACCGAGACCCTGCAGCGGCGGTGTTTCCCGGAGCT
>CAZFQC010000064.1:0-10830 GCA_964520795.1 uncultured Brevundimonas sp. | reverse complement strand
CGGCAGATTGGCCGCCAGCTTGAGGATGCGCGCGCTGTAGAGCTCGTCGATCATGGGTCGAATATAGGCGATCAGCCGCCCTGGAGCGAGCCCCAGGTCCGGGCCTGGTCGACGCCGCCGCCGCCGGTGCGTTCGCGCAGCCAGGACAGGTTGCGGTCGGCGGCCTCGGGCGGCAGGTCGCGGCGCAGCATCTGTTCCGCCTCCGCCATATTGCCCGTGAGGCCCAGCACCATGGCCAGGTTCAGACGCACCTTCAGCGACGCCCCGGGCTGCGCCACGGCGCGGCGCAGCAGGGGCTCGGCCCCGGCCGCATCCCCGCGTGTCATGGCCGACATGGCCATATTGGACAGGACGTCGGGATTGTCGGGCGACAGGACCAGGGCCTGGGCCCAGGCCGCGCGGGCGTCGTCGGGACGCCGGACCTGTTCATAGGCGGTGCCCAGAAGGGACCAGGCCCGCCAGTCGTCAGGCCGGGCATTGCGCGCGCCTTCCAGCGCCGCGATGCCGTAGAAGGCCTGGCCGCGGGCGATATGGGCGCGCCCGGCCTCCAGCATGGCCTCGACATTGGTCGGCTGGACCACGAGTACCCGGCCGGCCATCTCGGCCGCCTGGTCGAACCGGCCGAGCTCACGCAGGGCCTGGGCCGCCTTGACCCCGGCGACGGGGTCCGCCGGATCGATTTCGGCCTGGTCGGACCAGAAGATCTGGCGGCTCAGCGCATCGGTGCGCTCATAGGCGGCGCGGACCTCGGCCGAGGCCGGTTGACGGGTTGCGGCCGCCGGAGCGACGACGGGATCTGCGAGGACCGGCGCGGCCAGTCCCGCTGCAAGCAGGGCGAAGGTTGCGATACGGGCAGTCGTGCGCGACATGGAAGGCGCTCCGGAGGGTACGACCCGAGACTCGGCCCTTCTCGTCAATCCTTGGTTAAGATCGGCCTTTTCGGGCCGGAAAGGCCGCCGACCATGTCCGTCCTGCACCCCGACCTGCTGACGTCCGAGGCCGAAGGCGCGATTCCGGTGCATTTCGTGGGCCCGGACGGCCGGATCGACGCAGCAATCCGCGACTGGGCAGCGGCCAACGGCTTCAAGGGCAAGCCCGGCCAGGTGCTGGTTGCCCCGGACGGTGGAGGCGGGATCGCGGCTGTTCTGGTCGGTGTGGGCGAGACCTTCGATCCGATGTCGGCCCGGGCCCTGCCGGCGAAACTGCCGCCGGGCCTGTATCGCCTCGAGGCCGGGCCGGAGGATGCGCATAGGGCCGCCCTGGCCTTCCTTCTCGGGGCCTATGTCTTTGACCGCTACAAACCCCGGCCCGACCGCGACCGCGTGCGGCTGGTCGCGCCCGAAGGGCTTGATATCGAGGCGACGCAGCGCATCGCCTCCGCCTGCGCCCTCGCCCGCGAGATGATCGACACCCCGGCAGCCGATATGGGCCCGCTGCAGATCGAGACCATCGCCCGCGAGATCGCCTCGGCGTCGGGCGCAACGATCTCCGTCATCGCCGGCGACGCCCTGCTGGACGAGAACTATCCCGCGGTCCACGCCGTCGGCCGCGCCGCCGCGCCACACCGCGCGCCCCGGGTCATCGAGATCGGCTGGAACCTCGACCACGCCGACCTGCCCCTCGTCGCCCTGGTCGGAAAGGGGGTGGTGTTCGATTCAGGCGGCCTCGACATCAAGCCTGCCGCCGGCATGCGCAACATGAAGAAGGACATGGGCGGTTCGGCCCATGCGCTGGCCCTCGGCCGGCTGGTCATGCAGGCCAATCTGCCTGTGCGGCTGGTGGTGCTGGTCGCGGCGGTCGAAAACGCCATCTCGGGCGACGCCTTCCGGCCGGGCGACATCCTGAACAGCCGCAAGGGCCTGAGCATCGAGATCGGCAATACCGACGCGGAAGGGCGCCTGATCCTCGCCGACATACTGACGCGCGCGGGCGAGCATGCCCCGGACCTGACGCTGGACTTCGCCACCCTGACCGGGGCCGCCCGCGTCGCCCTCGGCCCCGAACTGCCGCCGCTCTATACCGACGATGAAGCCCTGGCCGCGGACCTGCTGGAGGCCGCGCGCGCCGTCAGTGATCCGCTGTGGCGCATGCCGCTGTGGCCCGGTTATCGCGCCTCCATCGACAGCGAACTGGCCGATGTCCGCAACGACTCCGCCGGCTGGGCCCAGGCCGGGTCGGTTACCGCCGCCCTGTTCCTGCAGAAATTCGCGCCGACGACCGGTGCCTGGGCCCATATGGACATCTTCGCCTGGAACCCCCGCGCCCGCCCCGGCTGGCCCGAAGGCGGCGAGGCCCAGGCGATCAGGGCATGTTTCGAGATGCTGGGGCGGCGCTTCGCGTAGAGATGAGGTCCTAGGGCGCAGGGCTTAAAGGTTGGGATCGGCTCCGGTCATTTTCGACCTAAGCCCTACGACCTAAGCCCTCCTCCCGTTAACGGCCCTTTCGGCTTCTTGCGCCAGGATACCGTCTCAATCGGACGAGCCCACGTTTGACCGCAGCCGCCGCCAGCCTTGATCCCCGCACCACCCTCGCCCGGCCCGACCTGGCCGAGCAGGCGCTGGAAGGGGTCGTGCGCGCCGCCGCCTTCCGGGCGGTGCGGTCGATGCATTGCGCGGTTCCGGTCGCCGACATCCACGCCGACGCAAAGGCGGGCGAACAACCGGTCGACGAACTGATCTTCGGCGAGGCGTTCGACGTGCTTGATACGCGCGGCGATCAGGTCTGGGGCCGCGCCCGCCGTGACGGCGTCGTGGGCTGGGTCATGCTGTCGGACCTCCGGGACGGCGCCCCACTGGCCACCCATCGGGTCGGATCGACGGACGGCCGCCTGCCCCTCAACGCCCTGGTGGTCGAGGCGGGCGATCCGCCGGGTCTCGCGCCGATCGGCGCTTTCGCGGCCGAACCGGTCGAGGTGGCCGAACGACTGCTGGGAACCCCGTACAAGCTGGGCGGTCGCTCATCGCTGGGCACCGACTGCTGCGGACTGGTGCAGCAGGCACTCTATGCCTGCGGCCGTGCGGGCCCGCGCTATGCCGATCAGCTGGCCGAACTCGGTCAGGCCGTGGCGGCGGGCGAGGCCCGGCGCGGCGATCTGGTCATCTGGCTGGACCCGGACGAGGGTCCCTGGAACGGCCACGCCGGCTTCATGCTGGACGATGGCCGCGTGCTGCACGCCGTGGGGCGGCTGGGCGGGGTGGCCATCGAGCCCTTCGCCGAGGCGGACGCCCGGCACCGCGTCGCGGGCTCGGACGGGCCGGTGATTCGCCGCCTCTGAGCGCGACGAAAAAGGGCGGCCCGAAGACCGCCCTTTCACTATCCGAAATGCGTCAGGCCCTAGCGCGGCGCGCTGGTCGCCGCCGGCGGAGCCGCAGGCGTGGCTTGCGTCGCAGCCTGGCCGGCCGGTCCGGCGACAGGCGCGCCTCCGGTCGGGCCACCGGCAACGGCGGCAGCGGTTTCAGCGCCGGCGACCGGAGCGGCACCCTCGACGGGAGCCGCCGGAGCCGCGCCGGGCTGGCGGGCCGGATCGGGTGCCGGAATGGCCATGCCGGACGAGCCCTGCGAACGCAGCCAGGCGATCAGATTGACGCGCGTCTGGGTGTCTCGAATGCCCGCGAACGACATTTTGGTGCCGGGCACATAGCGACCGGGGGCGGTCAGGAACTGGTCCAGTTCGTCCAGGCCCCAGGTCGGGGCCTCGCCCTTGTGCCCTTGCATGGCGTCAGAATAGGCAAATCCGCCCGCGTGCATCACCGGCCCGCCGACAACGCCGAACAGGTTCGGCCCGATGCCGTTGGCGCCGCCCGCGTCGATGGTGTGGCAGGACTTGCAGCGGGCGAAGGCGGCCTCGCCGGCGGCGAGGTCTGCGGTCGGCAGGATCGTGCCCCAGTCGGGCGGCAGGACGGCCTCTGCGGCCGCGCCACCGGCGGCCTCTTCCGGCGCGTCAACGAAATAGCCCATCTTTTCAGGGGCTTCATTGTGGTAGATGAAGGCCGTGCCCTCCTTCACCACCAGGATTACGAACACGGTGCCCAGTACGGCGCCCGCAATCTTGTTCCACTTCAGATCGCCGCTCATGCGCGTCGTCTCATCCCGTTTCTGAGGCCCGGCCACACAGGCGGCGGAGCGAATTCTTGCGTGGCCGTCTCTTACACGCTAGCGCGGCCTTCGCAACCAGATCAGGACGGTCTGAGCGTCGCAGGCGTCGACTTTGGGATTTGAACGTGAACCCGCTGATCCTGATTCCGGCCCGGATGGCCGCAACCCGACTTCCGAACAAGCCGCTGGCCGATATCGGTGGCGTGCCGATGATCGTGCGGGCCTGGCGGCAGGCTGAGCTGTCCGGCCTGCCCGTCGCCGTGGCCGCGGGCGATCCCGAGATCGTCGACGCGGTTGAGTCGGCCGGCGGGGTCGCCGTCCTGACCGATCCGGACCTGCCGTCCGGCTCCGACCGCATCCGCGCCGCCCTCGACGCCATTGACCCGGACGGCCGCCACGACGCCGTCATCAACCTGCAGGGCGACATGCCCTTCGCCGATCCCGGCCTGGCCCTGGCCTGCGCCGCCCTGCTGCATGGCGAGGCGGCCTGCGACATCGCCACCCTCATCGCGCCCGAGGCCGACGCCACGGACCGGTCCAATCCCGACGTCGTCAAGGCGGTGGTGGCCATGGAGGCGGGCGAACGCCACGGCCGCGCCCTCTATTTCACCCGCTCGACCCTGTACGGCGACGCCCCGGTCTGGCGGCACATCGGCCTGTACGGTTACCGCCGCGCCGCGCTCGAACGGTTCTGCGTCGCCCCGCCGTCTCCGCTGGAACGCCGCGAGAAGCTGGAACAGCTCCGCGCGCTGGAAATGGGCCTGCAGATCTGGGCGGCGGTGATCGACGAGGCGCCGCTGTCGGTGGACAATCCGGATGATCTGGCGGCGGCGCGGGCGTTGGCGCGATAACGCTTCTGCTTTCCCGGCGAAGCCGGAACCCGATCATTGGCCTTAAGACCGGAAGGTTCATCACAACGAACACAAAGGATTCACGAAGGGCACAACGGGAGCGGAGCCAGTCACAACCCTCGTCGTGTCCCTTGTGAATTCGTTGTGTTCGTTGTGATGAACCTTCCGACCTTGGGGCCATCCTGATTGCTTGAAGCCCGGCTTCGCCGGGACGCAGCCTCAGACCTCGAACCCGTCCACCCACGCCTGCAGCAGCGTCCGCGCGATGGCGATCCTCGGCGGGGCCTTGATCGCGGGGTGAGTCCCTTCAAGACAGGCTCGCGCCTCGTCCCGCGTCAGCCACGCCACCGCTTCCAGCTCCGTCTGATCGGGCGTTGCCTCGCCGGAATCGACCTCGCAGACCAGGCCGATCATCAGCTGCGACGGGAATGGCCAGGGCTGGCTGGAGTGATAGCGGACCGCCGTCACCGTCAGACCCGCTTCTTCCGCGATCTCGCGGGCACAGGCCGCCTCGATGGTCTCGCCGGGCTCGAGGAAGCCCGCCAGCGCCGACATCCGACCCTCGGGCCATGCCGCTTGCCGGCCCAGGAGGCAGACGGGCTCAGCCCCGCCCTTGTAGATCGCCAGCATGATGGTGACCGGGTCCACGCGCGGGAAATGCTCGACGCCGCAGGCCGGGCAAATCCGCTTCCAGCCGCCCGAGGCGTTCACACTCTCCACCCCGCAGGCGGCGCAGAAGCCGTGCCGCCGCCGCCAGTCGAACAGCGACTTGGCCGTCCCGGCCATGGCCGCGTCCGGCCCCGGCAGCAGCGCCGCCGCCTCGCGCATCTCGTGAAACGCCCCCAGGCCCGCCAGCGGCCCTTCTGCGGGATCAGCCGACCCTTCGATCTCGACCGCGAAACAGGGCGCGCCCTTCCACAGGCCGAGGAACAGCTCCCGATCCGGAACCACCGCCCGCGCGTGGGACAGCGCCAGCCAGGCCAGCCGCGGTTCGGCTCCCGCCTCGATCAGCGGGCGGCCCTCCCACAGCACCATGGCCATGGCGTCCGGGCTGGCGGCCTGTTCGGCCAGCCAGTCGGCGTCGTCCCTCCGATCCCCCGCCCGATCGAGCGGATTGCCGGCGAAGGTGTTCAGGACGGGGAGGGGCATGATTTCCCATACCGCCGAGAGGCGCTTACTGTCTCGCCCGAATGGGAAGATCGACGATCCAGAAAGATCTGCGTCGCCGACGGGGTTGGGCACGCCTCGCGGGACTTGCTGTCGCCTTCGCCGGGGCGATAGCAGCGTCGCGATACGAGGCTCTCTTGTGGGCGGTGCCGGTGGTCTTCATTCTTTCCTACTGGATCGTGACCGAGCTTTTGCGGGGGCAGTCTGCCTGTCCCCGTTGCGCGGCCAATCTCTGGGACGGCGACAAGGCGCCGGTCGGCGTCAGAACCCGGGGTGTCTGGTTCGATCCGCGTGGACTGCCCGATCGCTGCGGCGGATGCGGACTGGACCTGACCGAGTCAACGCGCACTGATTTCTCGAGTCCGGAGGCGCAAGAGGCGTGGGAAGAACGCAGCGAGGCGCGCAGGGAGCGCGCACGCCAGGCTCGCAGTCTCCGCTAGGCTTGCATCCGCGAGCCGAAATCGTCATATCGGCCTCGGAGATCGCGGGCGAAGGCTTCGCCAACCTGGTCAGGGCCGGAAGGCAGCAGCCACAACGAATTCCCCTTCGGGTCGCGGTCTCCACCTTCCTCTTTGGTGCGCTAACGCTCGGCTCGCGGAGCCTCGCTGCTTGAGCGCGGCGGGTTTTCCCCATGTCGTCGAACGACGCCCTTAGCGTCCGGGCCGGTCCGCGCTAAGGAACAGGCATGAGCGATGCCGACCCGAATCCCGACGGCCCTCCGTGGGACGATGACGCCCCCGACGCGGACGTCGTCGAGCGCGATCCCGACACCGACGACATGTTCGGCTCGCCGGAACCCGCCGGCATGCGCGAGGCCGAGGCCGCCGCGGCCCCTGCGCCCGCCGTCGAAGCCAGGGCGGCCCCGAAAAAGACCGCCCCCGTCCAGGCCGACGCCGGTCCCGCCGCCCCCGTCCCTGGCCATGCCGACGACGGCACGGCCTATACCGTCCTCGCCCGCAAATACCGGCCGCACACCTTTGAGGACCTGATCGGCCAGGAGGCCATGGTCCGCACCCTGACCAATGCCTTCGCCACCGGCCGTATCGCCCACGCCTTCATGCTCACCGGCGTGCGGGGGGTCGGCAAGACGACCACCGCCCGCCTGCTGGCCCGCGCCCTGAACAACGAGACCGACAGCATCGACCGCCCGTCCCTGGCCCTGACCGATCAGGGCCGCCATGACGCCTCCATCATGGCCGGCCAGCATATGGACGTGGTCGAGATGGACGCCGCCTCCCACACGGGCATCGACGGCATCCGCGACATCATCGAGAGCGTCCGCTACGCCCCCGTCGAGGCGCGCTACAAGGTCTATGTCCTCGACGAAGTCCACATGCTGTCCAACCAGGCCTTCAACGCCCTGCTGAAGACGCTGGAAGAGCCGCCCCCGCACGCCAAATTCATCTTCGCCACCACCGAGATCCGCAAGGTGCCGGTGACCATCCTCAGCCGTTGCCAGCGTTTCGACCTGCGCCGCGTCGAGCCGGAGATCCTCGTCGAACACCTCGCCCGTATCGCCGACCGCGAGGGGATGAAGATCGAGCAGGACGCCCTGGCCCTGATCGCCCGCGCCGCCGAGGGCTCGGTCCGCGACGGCCTCAGCCTGCTGGATCAGGCCCTGGTCCAGGGCGAGCGCGGCGAGACGGTGAAGACCGAGGTCGTCCGCGACATGCTGGGCCTGGCCGACCGCAGCCAGACCATCGCCCTGTTCGAATCGATCATGGCTGGTCGCACGCCGGAGGCGCTGGAGCTGTTCCGCACCCTCTACGGCTACGGTGCCGATCCGGTGCAGGTGACCAACGACCTGCTGGAACACTGCCACGCCGCCTCGGTGGCCAAGATGCTGGGGCCGCAGGCGACCCGCCTGCCCAATGACCAGGCCCAGAAGCTGACGGCCCTGGGCGCGGTCATCTCGGCCGGTACCCTGGCCCGTGTCTGGCAGATGCTGCTCAGGGCGCTGGACGAGGTCCGCCGTGCGCCCAATCCGGCCGACGCCGTCGAAATGGCCATCGTCCGCCTCGCCTATGCCGCCGACCTGCCGGGGCCGGAAGAGGCGCTCAAGGCCCTGCGCGACGGTGAGCCCATGCCGGGTGGCGGCGGTGCCCCGCGCGGCCCGTCCGGCGGTGGAGGTGGCGGTGGTGCCTCAGCCCAGCTGGCGGCCCGTCCGGTCGCCGCGCCAGCGCTGCCCGACCCCCAGTCGTTCGAACAGGTCGTCGCCCTGATCGGCGAAAAGCGCGAAGTTGGCCTGCAGATGGACGTCCAGCGCTATGTCCGCCCCGTGGCCTTCAAGCCCGGGGCCATCACCTATGAAAGCCTCGACGGCGCGCCGATGGACCTCGCCCGCAAGCTGGCGGCACGGCTCAAGGACTGGACCGGCCGCACCTGGCTGATCGCCGCCAACGGCCAGGGCGGCGGCGAGACCATGATCGAGGTTGATCGTCGGCGGCGCGCTGAAGAACGGGCCGGAATCGAGGCCGACCCCTTCGTCATGGCGGTGATGGAGGCCTTCCCCGGCACCGTCATCGGCGAGATCAAGACCCTGGCACCGGCCGTCGAACTGCCCGCCATCCCGGACGAGGCCCCGGATCTCGACGACTGATCCTGACGGAACCTGCCGCGCGGGGTCCGGCCCCTCGCTTTCCGCGCGGCCCTGACCCCAAATGGCGCAGCCGGGGGGAACGCCATGATCAAGATCCGCACCACGCTCGCTGCCGTTTGCACGGTCCTGGCCCTCTCGGCCGCGTCCGGGGCCGGGGCCCAGACCCCCGATCCCTCGCCCGCTGCGGAGGCTCTCGAGGAGATTCCGGCGCTGATCGCGGAGCTGTCCGCCAAACTGCAGCCGTTGGCGGAGTCCATCGGCATGGACGTCACCGACCTGACGCGGCAGCTCGAGCCCATGATACGGGGAGCCTTTCCCGTCCCGCCGGAAGGCGATGCAAACTGGGCCTACAGCTTCACCTTCGACAACAAGAACACCGTTACCGACAGCGGATCGACGACCGAGGGCCGCCAGACGGTCCTCGCCGATGCCCAGGCCTGCGCCGCCCTCTATCCGCTCGGCGGTCCGGTCGTGCATTTCCGCCGCATAAACCGGGACGGCCTGACCGGGCACCAGTGCGTGTTGCGTACCTATGATGGCTCCATGGGCCTCCTGATCTCGGAGACCTATGCCGAGGGGCCCGACCGCCACATGTCCGCCCGCTATGCCGCGGCGGCCTCGGTCGAGGAGGACCCCGATGCCGTCCGCGCCCTGTTCGAACCGGTGGTGGATTCCAACGTCAGCCTGGCCGTCGAACTGGCCGATCTGGCGGTGGAGGCAGCCGTCAGGGCTGTGCCGGGCGGTGCGGACTGACCCGGACTAGAGGATCGACGCCGCTTCCTCGAACGACAGCCGCGGCGAGCGCGGGAACAGGTTCTCGTCTGTGCCGTAGCCGAGGTTGACGATGAAGTTCGGCTCAACCGCCGTGCCGGCGAAGAACTCCGCCTTCACGCCGGCGGCGTCAAAGCCCGACATCGGACCAACGTCGAGGCCCAGGGCCCGCGCCGCCAGCAGGAAATAGCCGCCCTGCAGCGAGCTGTTGCGGAAGGCGGTCTCACGCGCGGCGGCGGGATCGGCGAACCAGTCCTTCGCGCCCGGCGCATGGGGGAAGAGCACCGGCAGGGTGTCGGCAAAGGCCAGGTCCTGGGCGATGATCACATTGACCGGCGCCTGCAGCGTCTTGGCGCGATTGGCCTCCGACATCAGCGGCGCAAGCCGGGCCTTGGCCTCGGGCGAGGTGATGAAGACGAACCGGGCCGGGGTGGCGTTGACCGCCGTCGGGCCGAATTTGGTCAGGTCATAGAGTTTGCGCAGCAGGTCCTCTGACACCGGCCGGTCGCTCCAGGCGTTGCGGGTGCGCGCGCTCGTGAACAACTGGTCCAGCGCCGTGTCCGACAGGGGCAGGTCGCGGGCGGGAATGGAGTCGAAGGCCATGACGGATGTCCTGATTAGCAACAGTGATAGCTGCTAAATAGCCCTGCGTGGATTTGGTTCAAGGGCATTCGAAACAAATCCTGTTACTATTTTTCAGGCCTGTCGCCGGCCGGCGTCAGCGCCTATCCTGAGGGCATGAAAGACCTCAGCGCCCTCATGCAACAGGCCCAGGCGATGCAGCAGAAGCTGCAGGACGCCCAGGCGAAAATGGCCGAAACCACCGCCTCCGGCAGCTCCGGCGGCGGCCTCGTCACCGTGGCCCTGAAGGGGGCCGGCGAGATCACCGGCGTGACCATCGACGACAGCCTGCTGGTCTCCGGCGAGGGCGAGATCCTTGCCGACCTGATCGTCGCCGCCCACGCCGACGCCAAGCGCAAGCTGGACGAGGCCAACGGCGCCCTGATGCGCGAGGCCGCCGGCCCCATGGCCGGGATGAACATCCCCGGCATGCCGAAACTGTTCTGAGCCTGCGGGGAGTGGTGAGACGGTCGGGGCCGGCTGATTCATCACGAAGGACACAAAGGTTTCACGAAGAACACGAAGGGGCCGGCGCCTTCGCGGCGCCCGTCAGGGCGACGCAAAAGATCCGATTGCGGGCAAGGGCCCGCGAAGGGCCGGGCCGCCCTCCCTCCCTTTGTGTCCTTCGTGCCCTCCTTCGTGTCCTTCGTGATGAACCAGCGTGCGTCAGAACCCGAGCGCGGCAGTCCGCCAAGGGCCCGACAGGGAGATAGGCAACCCCTCAAC
>CAZFQC010000063.1:0-10879 GCA_964520795.1 uncultured Brevundimonas sp. | reverse complement strand
CTCACCCACGGTCCCCGTAACGCGAAAGCAGGGGGCCACATCTCGGTTCCGGGCCGACCCGCCCGCGCTCCGCGACCTCCCCGCACTTTCCGGCCCCCGGGCCGGGAAGGCGATGACGCATGTCTTCTCCCTCGTCGACCGAGCCGGTACAGGACGCCCCATGACCACTCCCGCCGACCTCACCCTCGATCAAAAGAAGTCCGAAGCCCGCGCCTGGTTCGAGACGCTGCGAGACCGCATCCACGCCGGCTTCGAGGCGCTGGAGGATGCGGCGCCCGCCGACCTCTTCCCCGGCGAACCCGGCCGTTTCGTGCGCACGCCGTGGGAGCGGCCCGAGGGCGGCGGCGGGGTCATGGGGATGATGCACGGCCGGCTGTTCGAAAAGGTCGGCGTCCATGTCTCGACCGTCCACGGAACCTTCCCCGCGGACTATGCGAAGTCTGTGCCCGGTGCCGCCGAGGACCCGCGCTTCTTCGCCACCGGCATCAGCCTGATCGCCCATCCGGTCAGCCCGCGCGTGCCGGCGGTGCATATGAACACCCGCTTCATCGCCACGACGAAAAGCTGGTTCGGCGGCGGCGGCGATCTGACGCCCGTGCTTGATGTCGACCGGCGGCACGACCACCCCGACACCCTCGCCTTCCACGCCGCCATGAAGGCCGCCTGCGACGCCCACGACCCCGCCTGGCATGCGAAATTCAAGGCCTGGTGCGACGAGTATTTCTTCCTGCCCCACCGCAACGAACCGCGCGGCACAGGCGGGATCTTCTACGACCACCACGACAGCGGCGACTGGAACCGCGACTTCGCTTTCACCCGCGACGTCGGCGTGAACTTCCTCGACGCCTATTCGGCCATCGTGCGCGGGCGGATGGGCGAGCCGTGGACGGCGGAGGAGCGCGAGGAACAGCTGGTCCGGCGCGGCCGCTATGTCGAGTTCAACCTGCTCTACGACCGCGGGACCATGTTCGGGCTGAAGACCGGTGGCAACGTCGAGTCGATCCTCAGTTCGATGCCGCCCGTGGTGAAGTGGCCCTAGGCCCTGCGTCTCAGGAATTTCAGGCCGGACCAGTCGGCGCTGACGGCGCAGACCTTCACATCGACCCAGCCCGTCGGCAGCAGGATCTCGCGCAGACCGTCCTCGGTCAGGTCGCGAAACAGGGGTGAGGCCTTCTTCGGCCAGGACACCCACAGCATGCCGCCCGGCCCGACCGCCGCCAGCGCCGGTGCGGCACCCTGCTCCAGTCCCGCACGATCACCGACGAACAGGTGGACGAGGTCGGCCACGGCAGCGTCCGCATCGACCACCGCGCCCGCGGGCAGCGGCTCGATCCAGTCGGCATAGGCCTCTGGCGCTCCGACCGGCTTCAGGATCTGGCCCTCCTTGAGACCCAGCTTCCGGATCAGCGGCTTGCCGGAATAGCCGACGGTTGCGGGCATGGCGGAGGTCCTCAGGCCGTCAGGAAATTGCGGATCCAGCCGCCGACCACGCCCCGATCATCCGCCGCCTTCAGACTGTCCACCGCCCGCTCGACCAGCGACGGATCAATCCGGTCGTGCCGTCCCGCCGTCAGCTCTGTCGCGAAGGGCGGGGTGAATTCGGGGTGGGGCTGCATCGAGATCGCGTCCTCGCCCCAGGCCAGTCCGGCGAACGGCGTGAAGTCGCTCTTGAGCAGGACACGGGCATCGGCGGGCTTTTCGACCACCTGATCCTGGTGCGAGGCGGGAATGGCGACGGTCGCGGCCGCCGGGCTCATCCACGGTTCGGGCGAGACGACCCGATACCGGTGAAGGCCGACGCCCCAGCCCTTGTCCGACTTCTCGACCCGCCCGCCCAGCGCCTGGGCCATGGCCTGATGGCCGAAACAGACGCCGACCAGCTTCGTCCGTCCCCTCGCCGCGCGAATCCAGTCCAGCAGGTCACCGATCCAGCCGTCGGTCTCATAGACCCCCGCCGAAGAGCCGGTGATGATCGCCGCGTCAAAAGCGTCAGCCCCGGGCCATTCCCCGCCCTGGACGTTGAAGGTCTCGAAGTCGAAGCCGTCGCCCAGCAGATCGCGGAACATCGCCGGATAGTCACCGTACGTCGCCTTCAGGGCGGGCGGCGGGACGCCGGTCTCCAGAATCGCGATGCGGGTCATTCAGGGCTCCTCGACACAAAAAGTTATGGGCGATCGCGCAAGACGGCGGAAGAGCGGTCGGCTATGGGCGCGCCATGACCGAACCTGCCCCCGTCGTCCTGATAAATGTCTACCGCTGCGAACCGGAGCGGCTGGATGAATTGATGGAGCTCATCGGCGTCATGGTCCGGGCCCAGTGCAACGCGGAGGGGTTCATCTCCGCCACCCTGCACCGCGGCCTCAACGGCAAGGTCGCGGCGGTGCACGCCGTCTGGCGCTCACGCGAGGACTGGAAGGCCATGGCCCGAAGCGCCGCCATCAATGCGGCGATGGAGCCGATCATGGCCATCGCCACCTTCGAACCCCACCTCTATGAGGCGGGCGAGGTCATCGAATAGCGGTCAGCCCGTCATCCACACCTCGGACCGGGCTCCGTCGCCGCCCAGCGTCGAGGCGACCCAGCCGCAGACCTCGTTGGCCGCCGCCTCGGCACCCGGCGGCGGATTGAGCACCACCACGGCGCATCCGTTCATCTTCATCGGGTCCGTCAGCGGCCGCAGCCGGGCCTCGGCCACCAGCATCCGCTTGATCCCGGCCTGATCCAGCCTCCGCAGGAAACCGTCGAAGGTCTCCATGTCCTTCAGCGGCGTCCAGATCGCCACCGTCGCCCGCGGATCGGCCCGAGCGATCGCGGCGGCCGTATCGGCGGCGCGATTGTAGTCGTCCGGCTGTTCGAACGGCGGATCGATCAGCACGAAGGCACCGGTCGCCTCCGCCGCCCAGGTCCGCGCCTGGTCATAGCCGTCGCCGCCCTGGGCCATGGCCTGCGGAAAGGCCTCCAGCGCCCCGGTCAGCAGGTCCAGCACAGACGGATGCAGTTCGAAGCCGACATAGCGGTCGTCCTCGCCCAGCCGTCCGGCGATCAGCAGGGGCGAACCCGGATAGAAGGTCACGCCGCCGTCCGGATTGAGCCTGGCGACGGCAGCCGCCAGGGCCTCGATCAGCGGAGGCCGGTCAGCGGCGGCCATCAGCCGGGCGATACCGGCTTCGGCCTCCTTCGAACGGGCGGCGTCGCCGGTCAGGTCATAGAGGCCGGCTCCCGCATGGGTATCGATCACGCTGACCGGCCCCTGCGCCTGTCGCCGCTCCAGCAGCCAGAGCAGCAGCGCGTGTTTGACGATGTCGGCGAAATTTCCGGCGTGGAAGCTGTGGCGATAGTTCATCGCCCTGCCCTCAACCGGCCCGGCCTGCGGGTCAAGGGGAACCGGCCCGCCCCGCCCGGTTTGCGCCCCCGTACTGAATCGGATGTAACCTGATCCTTCGGGAGAACGGCGGTTTACGACCGCCCTTTGATGGAGGGATCCAAAATGTTCGTGGCCAACAATTTTCTGCGCCTCGGTGCGCTGTCGGCCCTGGTCGGCATGGCGCTGGGTGTCTGGATGGGTGCCAACCAGGACTTCGTGCTCAGACCCGTGCACGCGCACGTCAACCTGCTGGGCTTCGCCTCGATGATGCTGTTCGGCCTGTTCTACAGGGCCTTCCCGGCCGCCGGCCGGGGCTGGCTGCCGATGAGCCATTTCGTCCTGTCGGTGATCGGATTCCTGATCCTGATGCCGTCCCTGACACTGATGCTGCTGCAGCGCCCCCTGTTCATGCCGGGGATGATCGCCTCTGAATTCGCGCTGGTGGCGTCGATGGCCCTGTTCGTCGTCATCGTCTTCAAGGCGACGATGACGAAGCACGAAACCACCTGATTCCTCAGGCGGTCGCCCAGTAGCCCCGGCTGCGGGCGTTTACCGGTGCCCGCGTCTCCTCGACCCGGGCAAGGATCACATCCCGGAAGGCGTCCGCCGCAGAATCTCCGGCCAGCAGGCGCAGCGAGCGGATGATCCGCGTGATGCGCCGATGGTTGTGGTCGTTCGGCATCAGCCAGCCATGGGTCGTCCGGTAGAAGGCCGTCATCCGGTCGGTCGCGCCGGACAGGGCGATCGGCGCGAGGTCGGAGGCCCGGATGGCCTCGATGTCGTCCGCCGTCAGCACGGGCGAATCGGGCACGGCTGCCGAGGGTTCCGGCAGCGGGAACAGCCACTGGATGAAGTCGTGCGTATGCTCGATGGCCGCGTCGTTCATGGCAAGGACGTCAAACACGCTGCGACCGCGTGCGTCCCTGCCCTCGCCTTCCAGGAATGCCAGAACGGGTCCCGCGATCACGACGGGCGCTCCTCAGGCCGCCTTGTCCCAGTTGAGCACGACCTTGCCCGACTGACCCGACCGCATGGCCTCGAAGCCTTCCTCGAACCGCTCATACCCCATCTGGTGGGTGATCAGCGGGGTCAGGTCGAGACCCGCCTTGAGCAGGCCCAGCATCTTGCGCCAGGTGGTGAACATCTCGCGGCCGTAGACGCCCTTGATGGTCAGGGCCTTGAGGATGATCGCGCCCCAGTCGGTTTCCATCGGCTTCGACGGAATGCCCAGCATGGCCATGCCACCGCCCATGATCAGGGTGTCGACGCATTGTTTGAACGCGATCGGCGAGCCCGACATCTCAAGCGCCACGTCAAAGCCGACCTTCAGGCCGAGTTCGTGCATGACGTCCTTCAGATCCTCGCGGGTGGTGTTCACCGTCCGCACCCCCGGCGCGACCTTCTGCGCCAGTTCCAGGCGGAAGTCGTTGATGTCGGTCAGGACGACGGTGCGGGCGCCGGCGTGGCGGGCGACGGCGGCAGCCATCATGCCGATGGGACCCGCGCCGGTGACCAGCACGTCCTCGCCCAGCAGGTCGAACTGCTGTGCCGTGTGCACGGCGTTGCCGAAAGGATCGAGGATGGAGCCGATCTCATAGGGGACGTCGTCGGGCAGTTCGATGACGTTGAATGCCGGGGCCACGACAAACTCCGCGAAGGCACCCTGACGGTTGACGCCGATGCCGCGGGTGTCGGGGTCGAGGTGGAAATGGCCGGCCCGGGCCGCTTCGGAGTTCAGGTCGATGACGTGACCCTCGGCCGAGACGCGCTGGCCAACCTTCAGGCGGCGGTCGACGTCCTTGCCGATGGCGACGATCTCGCCGGCGAACTCATGGCCGGTGATCATCGGCACGGGGACGTTCTTCTGGCTCCACTCGTCCCAGTTCCAGATGTGGATGTCAGTGCCGCAGACGGCGGTGCGCTTGACCCGGATCAGCACATCCCCGTCGCCCGCGACGGGGATCGGGGCGTCGATCAGTTCGAGGCCGACGCCGGGTTTCGTCTTGGCCAGGGCCTTCATGGTGCCAGAGATCGACGTACTCATGAGATAACTCCCAATTCCTTGCCGGCCGTCGTGAACGCCGCGACCGTTTGATCAATCTGTTCGAAGGTGTGGGCCGCCGACATCTGGGTGCGGATGCGGGCCTGGCCGCGCGGCACCACCGGGAAGCTGAAGCCGATGACATAGACGCCCAGCTCCAGCGCCCGGGCGGCGAAGTCCTGGGCCAGCTTTGCGTCGCCCAGCATCACCGGAATGATCGGGTGCTCGCCGGGCAGCAGGGTGAAGCCCGCCTCGGTCATGGCGGCGCGATAGCGGACGGCGTTGGCGAACAGCTGTTTGCGCAGGGCGTCGCCCTCTGCGCCGCCGGCGATGCGGATCGCCTCCATGCTGGAGCCGCAGACGGCGGGGGCCAGGGCGTTGGAAAACAGATAGGGCCGCGCCCGCTGCTTGAGCAGGGACACCACTTCGGACGTGGCGCAGATGAAGCCGCCCATGGCCCCGCCCAGCGCCTTGCCGAAGGTGCCGGTCAGAAAGTCGATCTCGACCCCGTGGTGCGCATAGGAGCCGCGGCCCTGCGGACCGAGGAAGCCCGTGGCGTGGCAGTCGTCGACCATGATCAGCGCGCTGTATTTGTCGGCCAGCGCCCGGATGTCCTTCAGCTTCGCGATATAGCCGTCCATCGAGAAGGCACCGTCGGTGGCGATGACGATCTCGCGCGCGCCATCGGCCCGGGCCTGTTTCAGCTGGGTCTCGAGGTCGTCCATGTCCGAGTTGGCGAATCGGTACCGCTTGGCCTTGCACAGGCGGACGCCGTCGATGATCGAGGCATGGTTCAGGCTGTCGGAGACGATGGCGTCCTCGGCTCCGAACAGTGGCTCGAAGATGCCGCCGTTGGCGTCGAAGGCGGCCGCGAACAGGATGGTGTCCTCAAAGCCGAGATAGTCGGCGACGGCGCGCTCCAGCTCCTTGTGGATCTCCAGCGTGCCGCAGATGAAGCGGACCGAGGCCGTGCCGGCGCCCCATTTCTGCTGCGCCGCGATCCCCGCCTGGGTCACCCGCTCGTCGCCGGCGAGACCGAGGTAGTTGTTGGCGCAGAAATTGAGGACGTCGCGCCCCCCGACCCTGATCACCGGCCCCTGTCGGGAGGCGATGATCCGTTCCGGCTTGGTCAGGCCCTGGGCGTCGATGTCGGCGAGTTCCGCGCGGACGCGGTCATGGAAACTGGCTGTCATGGGCGCTCCGCTACGCGTTTTCAGGCCGGGTTTGAACCCCCTTAGAGCTTCGTCGTGGCGGCGGGGGCCGGTTCCGGGGCCGGCTCGGCCACCGGCCGGAAGGGACTGACACGGATGCGTCCGCCGCAGGGCGTGAAGGCCTGGGCCAGCGACACCGGGGAGGTATCGCCGGGGGCCGTCATCCGGATACGGGTCGCGGCCGGGCAGGTCGTTTCCCCGTTTCCTTCATTCGGGATGACGTTCCAGGCGATGTCGAAGAAGGCCTTGGCCTGGGGTGCCAGTTCAACCGGCGTCGGGGCCTGACCCTGACGGAAATAGCTGCCCGGGGTCTGTTCGGCGCGGATGGTCGTCAGGTTGCGGCCCTGACGGTCCTGAAGCACCACCGTCGGATAGCCGGTCAGGCTGCAGGCCTGGGTGCCGACATTCTGGACGCCGAGAATCGAGACCCGATTGCCGGCACCGGCGTCGCCGCCGTCCGCGGACAGTTTCAGCTGCGGTCCCCGGCAGGGAGCCGCAACGGGCAGGACGCCACCCGGCGCAGGCTGCGGTCCGGGAACCGGTCCCGGCGCGATCGGACCCGACGACGGACGGCTGCACCGCTCCAGCACCGCCACGCCGACATCCTCATTGGGGCCGAGACGGCTGAGGGTCGCGCTTTCCGACCCGTCGCGCGTGGCGCTCCACCACTCCAGGCCGGATCCGGCGTACCGGGCGCCTGAGGCCGACTGGACCGTGCGCAGGGTGTAGCTCTGGCCCTTGTAGGTCAGCTGCGCGGTCGCCGTGTCGGGATAGGCGACGGTGACCGACTGGCCGCTTTCGCAGGCATAGCTGACCGGCGGCGCGGTCGTCCCGGCCGGAGCCGGCGACGGCGTGGTCGGGGCGGGCGGGCTCCCGGCTTCCGGGCTGCATGCGACCGTCGCGAACAGGGCCAGGGCGGAAACGGCGGCGGAGGCAGGGCGAATGCGGCGCATGGAGATGTCCCGTGGTGAGCTGCTTCAACGCCAGCGAACGGCAAAGGCTCCGCTTGCGCAAGGCCTCAGACAGTCAACGGCACCCGTGCGGCCTGATCCAGGATCGCGGAGCCGCCCATGGCGGGGTCGCTGATCGAGTCGGCCCCGGTCTCGAGCCGCCCTGCCAGACGCCTGACATAGCCGTAAAGGCCTTCGCACCTGACGGTCAGGTCGTACCAACCGTGGTCCGCGACCGGCCAGCGCCGAACCGCCTCGGCACCTGCCGCCACCATGCCCCGCCAGGGCGCCGCGTCGCGATAGGCATCCGCGATCTCGAGGTGCCGCGCCGCGACCCCGGGATTGAGGAGCGTCAACAAGAGTCCGGCACCCCGGGAGTCCCGGGCCACCGTCAAGGCCGGCCCCGCCTGGGTAGCGTCACCCGCAAAGTGACGATGAAAGCCGTTCGGCCCCAGGATCCAGAGATCATAGGCTCCGGGCTCCCAGAAGCCGTCCAAAGTGCTCCCGGCACCGAGGGTATATCGACGCGGCGGCCTTTCCAGTCTTAGCCGGTCATAGACATGAAACACCGCCCCGCAGCGGCCGTCATTGCGGAAGGTCAGGCCGAGCCCGGCTCCCTCGCGGCGTTCTGCGACGCCCAGATCATAGGGCAGGGCGCGGGACGGCCGGAAACCTTCGGCCTGGACCGGAGCCTGGAGCGCCACCGGTGTGACCGGCGTCGCACGCCCCGGCAGGGCCGCCGCCCGGTCAGCGGTCGCCTGCGTCGGAGGCAGGTTTCGGGGAAAGGCGGCATTAGGGGTACTGAAATCGAGGGCGCTGGTCAGATCGCCACACACCGCCCGGCGCCAGGCGGAGATGTTGGGCTCGGCGACGCCGAAGCGGGTCTCCAGAAACCGGATCACGGAGGTGTGGTCGAACACCTGGGAGTTCACCCATCCGCCCCGGCTCCACGGGGAGATGACATACATGGGGACTCGCGGGCCGAGGCCGTAGGGACGGCCCATGAACTCCGGGCGTTCGGTCGCGGCTTCGCTGGGCGTGGTGGCGAGATGGTATTCACCGGCCGTGTCGACCGTCGTACCGCCCATGGCGGGCGAGGCGTGGCCGTCCAGGAGCGATGGCGGGGCCGGCGGCGGGACATGGTCGAAGAAGCCGTCATTCTCGTCGAACGTCACAAACAGGACCGTGCGGGCCCAGACCTGTGGATCGGCGGTCAGGGCCTCGATGACCCGGGCTGTGTAGTCCGCGCCCTGGGCCGGGCTGGAGGGGCCGGGATGTTCGGAATCCGCCGCCGGTGCCACAATCCACGACACCTGTGGCAGGGTACCGGACAGGACGTCCTCGCGCAGACCGTCCAGGTGGCGCGTGCTCAGCGCCAGGGCGGCCAGACGCGGATCCGCTCCGGCGACACCGGCATGACTGTCGCGATAGGTCCTGAAACCGGCCGTGGGATTGTCGGTGAAATTGTCCGCCATGTCCTGGTAGATGCGCCAGGACACTCCGGCCTCGAGCAGGCGTTCGGGATAGGTCGTCCAGCGGTAGCTGTCCGGGTGTCCGCCGTCCGCGACGAGCGCGTCGTGCGAGTTGGAGAGCGACGGTCCTCCGAGCGTCCCGGACGGATCATTCGTCCCTGACCACAGGAACAGCCGGTTCGAATTGGTCCCGGTCTGCATTGAGCAGTGATAGGCGTCGCAAACCGTGAAAGCCTCGGCGAGCGCGTACTGGAAGGGAATGTCCTCCTCGCGGAAATAACCCATGGAGTGTTCGGTCTTGGCGACCGGCCAGGCCCCCATCCGGCCCTCGTCCCACGCGGCCTGGGCGTCGGGCCAGGTGTGGGGCGTTCCCTCGACCCTCATGAAGCGGAAGTCCTCGACCGTATTCAACGGAAAAGGCGAGACCAGCGGCGGCCGGTCCGGCCCCTGGCCGTTGGCCTGGATCCAGCACGTCTTGCCCGTCCGGCCAGGCACATCGGCGACGGGAATCGGAAAGCGGTCGGCAAAGCCCCGCACCCCCCTCAACCCTCCGAAATAGTGATCGAAGGACCGGTTCTCCTGCATCAGGATCACAACATGGCCGACATCGGCCACCGTCCCTGTCCGGACGTCGGCGTCTATGCTCATCGCCTTCGCGATCGAAGGCAGCGTCAGGGCCCCGCCTCCGGCGGCGAGTAGAAGTCGACGACGATCGAGATCCATGCCGGTCTCCAAATCCCGGCGGCGTCATGCCCCGGGCCCACCTACCCAAACAGAGGTTTGCGATCCCGGGATGACGGAGGGGCCCCGGACCGGTGTCAGCCGGCGAGGATCCGGGGCAGTTTGAAGGTTACCGTCTCGCGCTCGCCGGCGTCCTCGATCACCTCGGCCGCGAAGCGGGCCCGCACGGCGTCGACCAGCTCCTCAATCAGGCGCTCGGGTGCAGAGGCTCCTGCGGTGATCCCGAGCGTCGAGACACCCTCCATCCAGGACCAGTCGACCTGACCGGCGTCGTCGACCAGTCGCGCGTCGCGGGCCCCGGCGCGCATCGCCACCTCGACCAGTCGCACCGAATTGGAGGAATTCTTCGAGCCAACCACCAGAACCAGGTCGCATCCCTCGCCCAGCCGCTTGACCGCTTCCTGGCGATTGGTGGTGGCGTAGCAGATGTCTTCCTTGTGCGGGTCGGGCAGTTCGGGGAAGCGGCGCTTCAGGGTGGCGAGGATCTCCGATGTGTCGTCGACCGACAGTGTGGTCTGGGTCGCATAGGCCAGGGGCGCGTCGCCCGGCCGCTGGAAGACCTCGGCGTCCGCGACCGTCTCGATCAGGCTGATGGCCCCGTCCGGCAGCTGACCCATGGTGCCGACGACCTCCGGGTGGCCGGCGTGACCGATCAGGATGATGTGGCGGCCGGCGGCGTGGTGGCGTTCCGCCTCGACATGGACCTTGGAAACCAGCGGGCAGGTGGCGTCCAGATACAGCATCTCCCTCGCCCGGGCCGTCGCCGGCACGGACTTGGGCACGCCGTGCGCTGAAAAGACGACCGGCCGATCGTCGGGGCAGTCGTCCAGTTCCTTGACGAAGACCGCTCCCATGGCCTTGAGCCGCTCGACCACATGGCGGTTGTGGACGATCTCGTGGCGCACATAGACGGGGGCGCCGTATTTCTCGATGGCCCGTTCGACAATCTGGATGGCCCGGTCGACCCCGGCGCAGAACCCCCGCGGTGTGGCCAGACGGACAGTCAGCAAGGGCTTCTCGGGCGGCCGGATCGGCGCGTGGACGGTCATGGACGCAACCTAGTCGTTCGCAGCCGCCCTCGCCACTGCGCTTTAGGCTCG
>CAZFQC010000062.1:0-11244 GCA_964520795.1 uncultured Brevundimonas sp. | reverse complement strand
ATCCCGGCCGAACTCGAACATGGGGGCTGGCGCTCCGGTCGTCCCGCTTCGGGACCGACAAACGTCCCGTAGGCATCAACTAGCAAACGCGACGCCGCGTCCGGGGTTCGGCCTGATTCTCACCCCGGATCCGGCGTGCGGGTCCGGCAGCGTTGCAGCTCGGCCTGCGCCCCGGCGTCCCTCGCCGCCTTCGCCGCCTTCCAGCTCCGACGCGGCCTGGGTCAGGCCGGCGCAACGCACGGTCTCCTCATAGGACGCGGCCTGCGCCGGTTGGACGGTGCCCGGCGACAAAACGGCCAGCAGGGCCATGGCGAACATCGGAACCTCCACGACGCGCCCCCGCGCCGCTTTGCCAGCCGCCACAGAACCACGGGCGGGCGACAGGGGGAAGACGATCAAACGGGGTCGTGATCGGGTGAAGCCTCGCCTCGACACGGTGTCGATCTCCATCCACTGTTCCGGCGTGGTGGGAGAGTAAGTATGCGTCTCGTCGCTATCGTCGTCAGCGTCGGCGCCTGCATGGCGGCTCAACCGGCTTGGTCGTGTAGCCGCACCAACTGGAATATCTATGAGGGCTTCGGCCAGCCGCCCGGCCGCGACGTGCTGGCCCGTTCGGCCACGGTGGACTGGATCGCCATAGAGCCGCCGCCCCCGGCCCGATGTCCGCGCGAGCCAGACGGGTTCATCCATCCGGAAACCTACGATGACGATTCGGTCTGGGACCGGGGGCCGGAGGGGTGCTGGAGTCCTTTTGATGAGGGAACGGCGCCGATCTACGTCGGATCGGTCATTGAGCGTCTGAAGGGTGGATCGGCCGACCGCTTTGTCCTGATGCGCTATGTGGCTCCTTGGCGTGATGAGAGCGATCGCACGGGCGAGTGGCGCGCAGGGCGATGGGAGCGATTCACCGACCTCCGAAGCCTTTCGGTGACACGCAACGTCAGCTTTTCCCTGGGCGAACGAAGCCGGGCCGAAGGTCGTCACCGGGATCTGGCTTTCTGGGACGGACGCGAGGTCGGGCTTCAGCGCGACGGTTCCCACTCATGTGGCGGCGAACCCAGCCTCGATCCCGATATGCGCTACGTCGTCTTCCGCGACGAGACGGGGGCGGTCCTGGCGCTGGAACCCGTACTCCATGACGACGACGTCTTTCTGGGAAGGCTGAGGGATCATGCCGATGCACCCGCCGCCTTCGCCGCCACGCCCTATCCGGCGCGCGAGTTTTTCCGTTCGGCGTCGGGTCTGATTGAGGCCCGGGTTCTGTCGTGCGAAGGCGGGGGTCCGAGGTCTTCATACGAGACGGAAAAGGCGAGACTCAGAGTGACGCGCGGCGATACCGGAGCGCCGCGACGGAGATTTTGGTCGCTCGAACCGGAACGCGGCCAAGGTCGTTTCGCCTTCAACGACCTGTGGGACTTCTACCAAACCCGGGGCGAAGCCTGCCCGCGAGGGGAGAGCATCCTTCTGCTGGTCGTCGGCTTGCCAGGGACACCGACCTGGGACGGCGCGCTGGCGTGGACAGAGGATCGTTTTCCGGGATGGCACGATGCGGCCTCGGCGAGACTGCGCGCGTTGGATGACGAGGACGAGATCACCCCACTTGAGTTCTTCCTGACTGACCCGCTGTCCAGGGCCGGCCGGCCGCGCCCCATCCGCATCCACGACGGCCGTATCCGACTTGCCGATATTCCGACCGGCCTGACCCTCACCGGACCAGAATGGATCACCGTCGACCAGGCCTTCCGGTGGTTCGAGGAAGGCCGCGCGGCGGCTAGCCCCGCTCCTTCGTCTTCGTGAAGGCCACCTGCGGGAACCGCTCCATCACATAGCCGGTCTCCCAGCTGGACTTGGCGAGGAAGACCGGGTCGTCGTCGATGTCGCGGGCCATCTGGCCGCGGTATTTGCCCATGAAGTCCTCGAGGTCGGCCTTGGTCCCGCCGATCCAGCGCGCCTCGGCCCAGGGGCTGGGTTCGAAGATGACCTCGAGCCCGTATTCCTCGCCCAGTCGGTCGGCCATGACCTCGAACTGCAGCTGGCCGACGGCGCCGACGATGAAGTCCGAGCCCATCTCGGGGCGGAACAGCTGGGTCACGCCCTCCTCGGCCAGACCGTCCAGGGCCTTCTTCAGGTGCTTGGCCTTGAGCGGATCCTTGACCCGCACACGCTGGAGGATTTCGGGGGCGAAGTTCGGCAGGCCGGCAAACCGGATCAGGCCGCTTTCGGACAGGCTGTCGCCGACGCGCAGGACGCCGTGGTTGGGGATGCCGATGACGTCCCCGGCATGGGCGTCCTCGGCCAGTTCGCGGTCGCTGGCGAAGAACATGATGGGCGCGTTGACCGACAGCTGTTTGCCGGTGTTCTGGACCTTCAGCTTCATCCCGCGGGTGAATTTGCCCGAGGCCATGCGGAACATGGCGATGCGGTCGCGGTGGTTGGGGTCCATGTTCGCCTGGACCTTGAAGACGAAGCCGGTGACCTCGGGCGCGCCCGGTTCGACCGTGATCGCGACCGGATCGGCGGCGTTGCGGGTTCCGGCGGGGGCGGCCTTGTGGGCCTTCATCACCTTGGGCGGCGGGGCCCATTCGCCGATGGCGGCCAGCAGTTCGTCGATGCCGAAATGGCGCAGGGCCGAGCCCCACAGCACGGGGGTCATGTGGCCTTCGAGGAAGGACTGGCGGTCGAAGGCCGGATAGCCGCCCTCGACCAGCTCCTGCGCCTCGAGCAGGGCCTCATGCTCGCCGGCCTCGAAATACTGGCCGGCTTCGGACAGGGGCAGGGCGTCCGGATGGGGCACGTCCTCGGCGGCACCGGCCGGCTTGCGGGCATAGGGCTGGAACCGGCCCGTGCCCATCTCGACCATGCCGCGCAGCCGGTTGCCGCTCTGGGCCGGCCACCAGATCGGAGCGGGGTCGAGCTGAAGCCGGCTGGCGATCTCGTCCAGCAGGGCCATCGGATCCTGGGCCTCGCGGTCCAGCTTGTTGATGAAGGTGATGATCGGGATGTCGCGCAGGCGGCAGACCTCGAACAGCTTCAGCGTCTGCGGCTCGATGCCCTTGGCGGCGTCCAGCACCATGATGGCGCAGTCGGCGGCGGTCAGGGTGCGGTAGGTGTCTTCCGAGAAGTCCTCGTGCCCCGGCGTGTCGAGCAGGTTGAACATCTTCCCTTCGTGCTCGAACGTCATCACGGACGCCGAGACCGAGATGCCGCGCTCCTTTTCGATCTTCATCCAGTCGGACTGGGTGCGCCGGTTCTCGCCGCGCGCGCGCACGGCGCCGGCCGCCCGGATGGCCCCGCCGGCCAGCAGGATGTGCTCGGTCAGCGTGGTCTTGCCGGCGTCAGGGTGCGCGATGATGGCGAAGGTCCTGCGGCGCAGGGCCTCCTGTTCGAGAGTGAGCTTCGACATGTTCTTTCCGTTGGGCCGCGCGAGGTAGCGCGGACCGGGCCGAAAGTCACCCGTCGGTGGACGTCAGTCGGCCGGGACCTCCGGCTGGGCAGTCTCTTCCGACGGGGCTTCCTCGACCTCCGCAACACCACCGGTCGCCGTCGCGATGGCGGCGAGCATTGAGCGGGCGCGGACCCGGTCGGCTCCGGGGTGCGGGGCGTTGGCGACCGGACCCAGCATCGTCCTCGCCTCATTCCACATGAGCGCCGACATATAGGCCTCGGCCAGCCTCAGCCGGCTTTCGTCGGCCTGGGGGGCGAGGGCAGTGGCGACCTCGAGGGTCGAGATGTCGTTGGCGTTGGGATAGGCGGCCTGCCCGCGCCGCGTGTCGTTCAGGCCGAGATAGACGCGGAAGTCCAGCGGCCTGTGTTCCATGGCCTGACCCAGATAGGACATGGCGAGTCGTCGCCGGGACGGCGCATTCCCGGACTCCGGCTCGGCCCTGACCTGGTCCATCAGCAGCGCGGCCGCAATGCGGAGCGCGTCCCCGTCCGCGGACTCGACCGACAGAAGCGGTTGCAGCGCCTCCAGACCCGCTGCCGGGTCGCCGTTCAATCGATGCGCGCGGGCAGCGACCAGCATGGACATGCGCTGGCCCGGGCGACGGGCCGCCGCCGCGAGGGCGTCGGTGATCAGGTCAGCACGATGCCGGGCCGCCTCGCGCGCCATCTCGGCCCTTCGCGCATCCGAGCGCGGATCATCGGGGTCATTGTCGGGCGGGACGACCAGGGGCGTGTCGTCCAGTCGAAGGTCAAACCAGACCAGGGAACCTGCGTTCGCGTCCATGGTCGACATCTCGACCTCGGGCATGGGGATGACGATCTGCGGCGTGTAGTAGGTGATGCGTCCGAGGAAATAGCGGCGCATGTCGCTCTGGAGTTCGACCGAGGTACGCCCGGTTGCCGCCTGCATGGCCGTGATCGAGTCCGCGCCCCGGATCACGGCGTTCAGATACTGGCTCAGCATCCGCTGCCGTTCGGGCGAACTCATCAGATAGTGGGTCAGCGCCCAGGCCTGGGCATAGTAGTCGAAGATGCGGGCCCGTCCGGACCGACTGATCCGCCATTTCAGCACGTCGGCCAGGGGCGCCCATTCGTTGCTGCCCAGCTGCGTGAACATCAACATCCGGCCGCGGTCTTCCCGTCCGACCTCGATCTTCTCCGGTTCCAGGACGACGGTGGAATAGTATTCTGCGAACCCTTCCACGAACCACGACGGATAGGCCTCGGCCGACATCTGGAACATGAAATGGTGCGCGTATTCGTGGAACAGGGTGCTCAGCGCCTCCGGGTTCGAGATGTTGGTCACGGTGTAGATGCGGCCCGCGTCGGCGGAGTAGAAGCCGGCGATGCTCTCCGAACCGCCGGGAAGAATCCGGCGCATGTCGCGCGCCCCGTCCGCCAGATAGATTTCCAGCTTCGGAATCTGCACGTCGCTCTGGATCGGATAATAGGTCCGCAGAAGGGCGTCGAACCGTTCGATCTTGGTGGCGTAGGTGCGCAGGGTGCGCTCGGATACGTCGCCGTAGATGATGAAGTGCTCGGTCTCGGCCTTGCGCCATTCCGCTCGGGCGGGGGCGGCGGCGAACAGACCGAGGGCCGCGATGGCCACGGCAAGCGTCTTCAGCAACGTCGAAAAAGGCATGGCCCCTGGGTCCCCCGGCTCAAGGGTACAACCTTAAACAGCGCGGCCGGGTGTATTCAAGCGTCGCCGTCAGGCGGCCATGCGCATCCAGACCGCGCGGTCGGCGGCAAGGGCGTTCAGCTGGCCCCTGGCTGCGCGGTCGCTCAGCTGTTGCATGACAGCGTCGGGCAGGGCGCAGAACTGCGGTTCGACAAGCGACGGATCGCAACCCGTGGCCGGAGCCGCGAACAGGGCGGCGTTGACCTCGGGCGACCGGTCGTGGATCAGCCAGGCCAGACGGCGCGCCCGCTGCGGGTCGTTCAGATGCAGCAGCGGATCCTCGGAAAACAGTTCGCAACCGAGTTCCAGTACATAGTCGAGCTCGAGGCTCTCAAAGCGGCGCGCGTCGCCGTGCGTGACCGGGCTGGCCTCGTCCAGATCGAACACCACGTCGTTGAGAAGAAAGAGCATCGACAACACCCACCATCGTTTCGGGCTCATGTCGGCCCGTTGACGATGACCATAGTCGCCTGCGCTTGAGGTTCCGTGTGCGAACGCAGTTAAGGATTTCGCACCGGGCGGGGAGCGCGGTCACAGGTGGTTAGGGGTGGTTGGTGATTGGTGGTTGGTGATTGGCCGCCGGTTGCGGCGTGGCGCGAGATGGGCCGCCCTTCCGCTGCCAGCGATGCGGCCAATCACCAACCACCAACCACCAATCACCAATCACTCCCCACCCCCCGCCACCTTCTCCGTAATGAAGTGCCGCCCCTCGCGGTCCTCGATCTCGATCACCCAGAGGTCGGGGTCGTAGCCGATCTGACGCTGGACATAGGCGTCGAGCTCGCTTTCGAACTCGCTCTCGACCGGCTGCATCCACAGCCGCTCGCCATCGGGACCGAAGGCTTCGCTATAGAGTCGGGCGCGGCGGTTCGAGGTGTCGAAGGCCTTGACGATGACGGTGCCCGCGCGCGCGTCGCCCTTGCGCGCGACCGTGGCGAAGGCCCCGCCCAGCTCGGCGCGGCGGATCAGGGCGGAGACCCACAGGTCGCTCGACAGAAGCATTTCGATAACCCTGCTCGGAAACCGGACCGGAACGCGTGATGCGTAATGTGCGGTCCCATGACGATAGGCCAGACCGCCTCGAAGACCAAAGCCGCCCTGATGGCGGTCGCGGCATTGAGCCTGCCCACGATCGCCTGGGCGGGACCCGCCGACACCTATTATGAGCGCGCCTTCGTGGTCGCGGCCGACGCCCGCTGCCAGTTGTTCGCGCCGCAGATCGATGCGGCCCTGAACGCTGCAACGGCCCAGGCCCGCGGCGCAGCGCTGAGGGCCGGCGCGGGCGAGGCCGAACTGGCGGCCGCCGCCTCGCGGGCCCGCTCGCGCGCCGGCGCCGTCTCCTGCGCGGACCCTGACCTGGCCGTGGTGCGGGCCCGGGTCGACGGCGCCTTCTCCGGCTGGCTGCGCACGCCGCGCATGGAGTTTCCCGGTCGACACCGGCCGTGGACCGCCAACCGGGTCCGCTCGGCTGAGGCCAATTGGCGGCTGCAGCAGATGTCCGTGGTCGGCGCCTCGCCGGTGGCGTTCGGCTATGCCGGCAAGGGCGAGACGCCCGGGCTGACCGCCGTGGTCAGTTTCGTCGGCCGTTCGCGTCCGTATGCGGCGCGCATCGTGTTGCGCGACCCGGTCCGGATCTCGCGTCCCTGGCTGGCCGGTGACGGCCTGGTCCCGGTCTCGGCCCGCGCCAGCCTGTGGGCCACGGGGGTCGCCCCGGCCGATGTCACCCTGCTCGCCGAGGGACGCCGCGCCGGCGAGGCCTGGCGGTTCCCCGCCGCGACCGCGACCGCCCTTGAGCGGCTGGACCCGCGCGAGACCTTCGCCATCGAATTCCATTTCCGCGACGGCAGCGTGGCGACGGCGAAATTCGAGGCCGGGGACTTCACCGCGGGCCGGGCGTTTCTGGCGATGGGGACGCTCTAGGTCGCTCTCGACCGTCAGCCCCCGCCCTTCATCGGCATCTGGATGATCTCCGCCCCGCCCTCGGGTGCGGGTGCGCGGGCGATCAGGGCGACGGGAAGGCGCACCGTCACCGCCGTGCCCTCGCCGAGGGTGGAATCGATCGTCATCCGGCCGCCGTGCAGTTCGGCGAAGGCGCGCACCAGCGACAGGCCGAGCCCGGTGCCCTGGCGGCGCTGCTCCATCTCGCCCGCCTGTTCGAACGGCCGGCCGAGACGACGCACGTCCTCGGGTGCGATGCCGACTCCGGTGTCGGCGACGACCACTTCCAGATAGGGGCCGATCGCCTCGACCGTGACGGTGATCGACCCGCCCCGGGGCGTGAACTTCACCGCATTGGACAACAGGTTCAGGGCGATCTGCTTCAGGGCGCGCTTGTCGGCCGAGACCTCGACGGGATCGCCGGGCAGGACGCTGGACAGGCTGACGCCCTTGTCGTCGGCGTTGACGCGGACCAGGGCCATGGCCGCCGACACCACCTCGCGGGCGTCGAACCGTTCCAGCGTCAGGGTGTAGCGCTCGGCCTCGATCTTGGTGACGTCCAGCACGTCATTGATCAGGTCCAGCAGGTGGCCGCCGGCCTGGTGGATGTTCTCGGCATATTCGCCATAGCGGTCGGGCAGGGGCCCGAAGATGCGCTGGCGCATGATGTCCGAAAAGCCGAGCACGGCGTTCAGGGGCGTGCGGAGTTCATGGCTCATATTGGCGAGGAAGCGGGTCTTGCCGGCCTCGCGCGCTTCGGCCTCGTGCCGGGCGATCTCGAGGCCCAGTTCGCGCGCATACTGGGCGGTGGCGTCAAAGACCTGTGCGATCAGCCGTGGTCCACCCGGGGCCGGCTCCGGCTCGTCCAGCCGTCGGATGATCATCTGCACCCGGCGATCCAGCGCCGTCCGGGGCGCGAACAGGGCCGCGCCGTCATGGCCCCTGAGCGCGCGTTCGATGGCATCCAGCAGTCGGGGCCGGTCCGGAGCGTGCACCGCCGCCACCAGGCCGCTTTCGAACAGGGGATCGACCGGCAGGGAGACCGGCGGGGCACCATAGGCGGCCAGGACCCGGCCCGAGGGTTCGAGCACGAGGGTCAGACCGGGCTGGGCGGCCAGCAGGGTCTCGACCCGGGCCGCCTCGGCCTCCGCCGCCGTCAGCCGGGCCTCGCGCTGCCGCCAGGAGAGCCGCACGGCGAGGGCCGCCGCGGCCGCCGTCAGCAGGGCGGAAATCGCCGCAAGCGCAGGCAAATGCGGTCCGGGACCGAACTGCCAGGCGGAGAGCAGGCCGGCCAGGGCGGCCAGACCGACCGCCAGGGCACCGGCCTGCACCGGCCGGGGGCCGCCGAGGGCGATCCCCGCCGCCAGCGGCAGGAAGACGAAGCCGGTCAGGGGACCGGTCAGGCCCCCGGACAGGGCGGCCGTCAGCAGGGCGGCGAGGCCCCAGATCCCGAGCAGGGTCATCCGCTCGCCCGGCCCGTCGCGCCGCAGCAGGCCAAGGCCACTCAGGCCGGGCACGACCATGGCCAGGACGCCGTAGAACAGGGGGCCGTCTATGCCGCCGATCCAGCGTCCACCGAGCGCCAGCAGGGCCGCCGACACGGCCCAGGCCGCATGCCACGCAGCCAGCGACGGACGATCGCTCGCCGGAGCGTCGGGCAGAGGCTTCGGGTCGGGGCGGGCGGATCGGATCAAGGGCGAATTTGGGAGGGCCGGACAGGACGCCGCCGGCCTTCCCAGCCTAGCCTTCCGGGTGAGTCGTCCAAAGCCCAGACCCGTTCCAGGCGACTGGCGGCAGTCCCCGACAGGCCGAAATCCGGGGAAAGGACGGGCGGTTGCCGTTAACGGCGGTCCGGCCTATCCAGCGCCCATGACCGACACCGCCTCCATCGACGACGCCCTGGCCGAACTGGTCGAGGAGTTCGACCTGCTCGGCGACTGGGAAGGCCGGATCGAATACGTCATCGAACTGGGCAAGGGACTGGCGCCGCTGCCTGACGCGGACCGGACCGAGGCGCACAAGGTGCCGGGCTGCGCCGCCCAGGTCTGGCTGTCGGTGCGGCGTGAGGGCGATCGTCTGGCCTTTGCCGCCGACAGCGACAGCGCCCTGTCAAAGGGCAACATCGCCCTGTTGCTGCGGCTGTATTCGGGCCGGACGCCGGCCGAGATCCTGGCCTTTGACGCCCGCGCCGCCCTGGATCGCCTCGGCCTGCCGTCGGCATTGACGCGTCAGCGCGCCAACGGCCTGAACAGTATGGTGGGCCGGATCCGGGACGCGGCCGCTGCGGCGGCCTGACGCCGGCCTTCAGTAGTAGGAGCCGCGGACCGTCATGGTCGGGCGCTGGCCGGGCAGTTCGCCGACCTCGACCGCAAGGCCGTATTCCTCGGGGTGGGCGCTGCGGCGATCCCAGCGCCAGGCGTTGTCCGGCGGCGTGGTCCAGCGGGTCCGGTCGCCGAAGGCGCGGCGGCCGAGATCGGCCAGTTCGCGCGCGCTGGCCCGGCTGGAGGAGATGGCGCAGCTGGCTTCATAGGCCGCACGGTCGCCATGCTCGACAGTGCCTTCCTCGATCTGCACCCGCCAGATGCCGTCTTTCGACACCAGTGTGATCTCGGACGCCCACTCCTCGAGCGGCTCGGTGTCGTTGACCGGGCGTCGGAATTCCAGATCGCGGGCGACGCGGATCGACCGCTCGAAGGACTGGGCCCGGTTGGCGTAAGGCAGGCAGACCTCGGTCAGCAGACTGATCGGCACGGCCTCCTGGGCCGCGGCCGGGGCTGCGGCGCACGCAAGGACGGCGGCCAGACTGCAGACTACAACTGACTTCACCGTCATCCCCGAACTCGACGGCAGTGGAAGCCTGTCGTCTCAACGCGATAGCGCGCCCCGAGGGGGGCGCGCTGTCTTCTTCTCCCTACGGCTGAATCCCGGCAGGAAAAAGTTACGAGCCTGTAACGTGCCCCCCTTCGGCGTTCCGTCGCGGGTCGCGTTTTCAACCGATACGGTAGTGGATCGCCAGGGCGGCCAGCCCCGCCTGCAGCCGTATCTTGCCCTCGCGGCGGCGCAGGCCGAGGTCGCGCTCGGCCGCCTGCAGGGCCGAGGCCCGGATGCAGATCGCCTCGACCATGCCCCGGGCGGACCCGCAGGCGGCCAGGGCCGCCTCGACCCGGCGGGCGGCGGCCATGGCGGGATCGCCCGGCTCGGCCCGGACAGCGGACCCGCCCCCGGCGCGCGGCAGGGCGTCCCAGCGCAGGGTGAGGGACGGCCCCCGCGCCGCCAGCTCGGCGTCGAGCCCCAGCCGGGCTGCGGCCGCGACCTGGGCGGCGGCCAGCAGGGGCCGTCCGTCCGCGTCCCTGCGTTGCGCCAGCCAGGCGATGGCCGACTGCCCCAGGTTGGCGCGCCGCAGGACGGGCCGGCCGTCACCCTCCATCACGGTCCGGGCGCCCTCGATGAGGCCGGGCCGACCGGGTTCCGGCATAATCGCCGGGTCGGGCGGGGCGGTGCGGGCGACCCAGCCGCCGCCGGGCCTCCGCCTCAGGCCGGGGTTTTCGGCCAGTTGCCGAAAGCCCGCCTCGTCGAGAACCAGGCTGATGCGGCTGCGCCGGTCCCCGCCCGGCCTGACACCGTAGCCGCCGGGCCCGGCCTCGATCCAGCCGCCGCGCCGGGTCAGCAGTCGTCGCGCCCGTGCCACCGCGCCCGTGTCCGCCGCGCCGGTCATGCCGGCAGCTCGCAGGCGGGCGCCTCCAGAAGCTGGGTTACGCAAAGCTCCAGCCGGTCCAGCAGGGCGTCGACCGAGGGATGGTCCCGTCCGTCCTCGGCCCAGCGGCAGGCCGCCGCCGCCGTCGCCCGGTTCAGGCCGAAGGCGTGGGCCACCCGGTCGAGCGGCCAGCCGAAGGTGACATAGGCCGTGTACAGGGCCAGCCATCGCGCCCGGCAGGCCCGGCCCTTCAGCCGGACGGATGTCGACATCTTCTCCACACTGACCCCGGTGGCCGCCGCGACCAGCTGAAGCGCCAGTCCGGCCCGGATCCGGTCCTCGTCCGCGACCGGCGCGCGCCAGGTCCCTTCCATCTGCAATCTCCCGTCATCCCGTGGCGCGCCGGTCATTGAACCGCGCCGGCGCCGATGAAGGAATATAATCCTATCGACACGTCAAAAACGGACGCAAAAGCGACAGGCCGCCT
>CAZFQC010000061.1:5386-11388 GCA_964520795.1 uncultured Brevundimonas sp. | reverse complement strand
TGCCGCCTTCCACCGCGCCCAGGTGCCGTTCCTGTATCTGGGGGTGAACTATCACCCCGACTATCACAGGCCGTCGGATGATTTCGAGCGGATCACCCCATCGGTCTTCTTCAGCGTGACCGAGCTTTCGATCGCCTCGTTCCGGGCGCTGGATCGCGCACTGGATCGCTAGGTGCGCCGTTCCCGGACCCGGTAAGAAACAGGCTTGAATTCGTCACACTTCGGTCGTCTGGTCGATGATCGGAGGCGACCTCATGACATCAACCCATCGGCCGACGCTGGACCTCGGTGCGGTCCAGAAGATTCGCAAGGTCGCGGTGCTTGTGGCCATCCTTGGGCTGGTGGGACTGGCCCTCGTCAGCCAGTCGGCCGGCGGCGTGGACGGCGAATGGCACGAGCGTGTCGAGTCGGTCGGGTTTGTCGCCATGATCCTGTCGATCGTCGGCCGGGCCTGGTGCTCGCTGTACATCGGAGGACGCAAGAAGGCCGAGATCGTGGATCGCGGTCCCTATTCGATCACGCGCAATCCGCTCTATGTGTTCAGCTATCTCGGGGCGTTCGGGATCGGCGCGCAGAGCGGAAGTGTCACCATCGGCCTCGGTTTTGTCCTTGCGGCGATGGCCGTCTTCTATCTGACGGTGCGACGCGAGGAGGCCTTCCTCGAACGGGAGTTCGGCGCGGTCTACACGGCCTACAAGGCCCGCACGCCCCGCTTCTGGCCCCGCTTTTCGCTCTGGCGGGACGAGGAACAGCTGACGATCCGGCCCAGCCTGTTCGTGACCACAATCCGCGACGGGCTGGTGTTCCTGCTGGCGATCCCGATCTTTGAAATGATCGATGCCGCCCAGGCGGCGCATTGGCTGCGGATCGTCGTTCACCTGCCCTGACGGTGGACAGGCGGGTGTCTCCGTGGTCCGGTTGGCGCAACAGGATCCAGGAGGTCGCGCTATGCGGAAATTGATTGGTCTGGCGGCCAGCCTGCTGGCGCTTGCGGCGTGCGACCGGCCGGACGCAGGTGGCGAGCCCACGCCCGCTCCCGCTCCCGCCCCGGCATTCAGCCATGCCATGAGCGCGGACCTGTCCGGCTACTATCTGCCGGCGAACGAGGTGCGGATCGGCAAGTGGTCGTTCGACCATGTCTTCATCGGCCAGGCGCAGGAGTTCGAGGCCTGGGAAGGCGGGAACAGGAGCGGGACCTTCGGGCCGGTCATGCTGCAGTTCGACGACGTGACCAGCCCCATGGTTCAGACCGAGATCGGCGAGGCGCGCAGCATCACCGCCCGCGTCCTCCCGACAACCTATTCCGTGTCGGACAATCGCGTGCGTTTCGCGGGCCATTCACCCGAACTGGGAGCCGTTCACTTCATCGGTGTTCTGGATGTCGACGCCCTGGCGACTTCACGTCGCAATCTCGGCGAGGAGGGTGTGGTGCTGGTCGGGACGTTGAAACTGGGCGATGCGCCGGCCCAGGGCGTACGCCTTCGCTGGTGGGCGGGTGACTGACCGGCTTCAACCGCCCGGGCGAATATCCAGTTTCAGACCCATGGCCTCCGCCAGGGCCTTGCCGCGGCGGCGGGTCTGTTCGCCCAGCAGGACGTCGGCGTAGCCGTCGGCGGCCGTCAGCACCAGGGCACCGTCCTTCACGCCGGCGCGGGCGTTGACCAGCAACTGCGGGGATCGTCCCGAGAGGTCGCAGGCCAGCCGGATGGCGAGGCCCAGGGCGCGGGCGCCCTGACGTTGCTCCTCGTTCAGAAGACGCGCGACCGTCTTCGACTCGGGCGTGGACGCGCCGCCGCCGTAACGGGCGTTGACCGCGGTCGCCAGATAGGCCCGCTCCGCATGGCTCTGGCCGGGCACGGGCGCGCGCAGCACCTGGTCGAAGGCCAGCTCAACCCGGTGGTCGGGATGCAGGCGGGCACCGAGATCGGCCAGACGGCAGGCGGCGTCGGCCAGGACGGCGTCGCGCTCACGATCAAACACCGGCGGCAGGGCAGCAATCAGGGGCGCAATCCAGCCGCTCAGAGCCCCGGGAAGGGTCGGTGAAATACCCTGGCGCGCGCCGAGAGCAGAGTAGCCCGCCAGCAAGGGGTCGGCAGCGGCAACGTCGGCTTCCAGGGCTTCATACAGCAGGCCCTCGCGGACACCCCAGGCCGAAAGGATGATCCGCTTCAACCCCAGCCGATCGATCAAACCCTCGAGGACGAGCGCAGCGTAGGGCAGGGTCTCGGCCCGCTTCCTCGAAAGTCCGGGCCATTTCTCGAGCGAGGCCTTCGACGACCGGGCGATCAGCCGGGCCGTGTCCAGCACCTCTGCGGCGTCCATTTCAAACTGATGCACGATGCGCAGGGGGTAACCGCTGATCTCCATATGGACCTGGGCCAGCGTTCGCCAGGCCCCGCCGACGGCGTAGAGGGTGTCGGCCCTGTAGTCCGCGGCGGGCCCGAGCCGGCCGGCGATGGTCTCACGCAGGCGATCGGCGTCGAAACCGCGCGTGTCGGCGAGGGCGAAGGGGCCGAGGGGCAGGGTGGTTCCGCGGCCGACCTCGCCCTTCGCCAGCCGCACCAGCTCAAGGCTGGAGCCGCCCAGATCACCGACCACGCCGTCGGCGCAGGGAATGCCGGCGAGGACGCCGAGGGCGGCGTAGCGTGCCTCCTCCTCTCCGGACAGGACGCGGATTCTGAGGCCGGTCTCCGCAGCCACCCGGTCGCAGAACTCCGGACCGTCCGCGGCCTCGCGCACGGCGGCGGTGGCCGCGACGAAGGTGTGGGCGGGTTGAACCCCGTCGATCACGGCGGCAAAGCGCTTCAGTGCGATCAGGGCCTGGGCGGCACCCTCGACCGACAGTCGGCCGGTCGAGGCGAGGTCGCGGCCGAGGCCGGCCAGTACCTTCTCGTTGAACACCGTCCAGATGGCGCGGCCTTCCAGCCGGTACAGGACCAGACGCACCGAGTTGGAGCCGATGTCGATGGCGGCGACGTCCCGCGGCGCGCCGATCGCGGAGTGCAGGGCCTCCGGCATCAACGCTTCTTCCGCGACGGCTCGTAGCTGAGGTGGCCGGGCAGTGTCTTCACCTTGCGGCCCCGGCCCGAGAGGCTCGGGTTGGTCATGAAGTATTTGTGCGCCGAGAAGGGCCGGTCGGGGTCGACGGGGGTGACCCGTCGATAGCTGCCGTCCGCCTCCAGCACCCAGCTCTGGGCGTCGTCCTTGAGGTTGGCGACCATGATCTGGTCCAGCACCTGGTCGTGGACAGTGGCGTTCAGCACCGGCGTCATCAGCTCGACCCGCCGGTCCAGGTTGCGGTTCATCCAGTCGGCGGACGAGATGTACAGTTTCGCCTTGTCGTGCGGCAGGTCGCGTCCGTTGGCGAAGGCGACGATCCGGCTGTGCTCGAGGAACCGGCCGACGATGGACTTGACCCGGATGTTCTCCGACAGGCCCGGCACGCCGGGGCGCAGGCAGCAGATGCCGCGGATGACCAGTTCGATACGCACGCCCCACTGGCTGGCACGGTAAAGGGCGTCGATGATCTGCGGGTCGACGAGGGAGTTCATCTTGGCCCAGATGGCGGCGGGCTTGCCCCTGGCCGCCGCCGCGATCTCCTTGCCGATCAGGTCGAGCAGCGTCGTCTTCATGTTGAGCGGCGAGACGACCAGCGCCTCCAGCTCGTCGGGCTGGGCGTAGCCGGTGATGTAGTTGAACACCCGCGAGGCGTCGCGGGCCAGCATCGGTTCGCAGCTGAACAGGCTGAGGTCGGTGTAAACCCGTGCGGTCACCGGATGATAGTTGCCGGTGCCGAAGTGGCAGTAGGTCTTCAGACCATCTCCCTCCCGCCGCACGACGACGCTGAGCTTGGCGTGGGTCTTCCATTCGACGAAGCCGAAGACGACGTGGACGCCCGCCCGCTCCATGGCGCGGGCCCACCGGAGGTTGGCCTCCTCGTCAAAGCGCGCCTTGATCTCGACCAGGGCGGTGACGTTCTTGCCATTCTCGGCCGCCTCGATCAGGGCTGCGACGATCGGGCTGTCCTTGGACGTCCGGTACAGGGTCTGTTTGATGGCGATGACATTGGGATCGCGCGCCGCCTGGCGCAGGAACTGGACCACCACGTCGAAACTCTCGAACGGGTGATGGATCAGCATGTCCTTCTCGCGGACCGCGGCGAAGATGTCGCCGCCATTGTCGCGCACCCGCTCGGGATAGCGCGGCTCATAGCCCTTGAACTTCAGGTCAGGGTGCCCGGACGGGATCAGGTCGGCGAGCTGGGCGAGGCCCAGCATGCCGTCGACCATGACGACGTCCTGGGGCGCGGCATCCAGCTCATTGGTGATGAAGGTGCGCAGGTCGTCGGGCATGGACGCCTCGATCTTGATGCGCACGACCGAACCGAGGCGGCGCTGCTTCAGCGCTTCCTCGAACTCCATGACCAGGTCCTCGGCCTCTTCCTCGATCTCGATGTCCGAATCGCGGATCAGGCGGAAGACGCCGCGCTCCAGCACATCGCAACCGGGGAACAGGTGGTCGATGAAGAGCATCAGCAGGCTCTCCAGCGTCAGATAGCGTTTGCGGCCGGGGGTCGAGCGGCCGTCGGTGGCCAGGGGCCAGAACCGCTTCACCTGGGTCGGAACGGGGACCAGGGCATAGAGGGTGCGGTTGTCCGACCGCCGCTTCAGCTTCAGCGCCAGCGAAAAGCCGAGGTTGGGCAGGAAGGGGAAGGGGTGGGCCGGGTCGATCGCCATGGGCGTCAGCACGGCGAACAGCTGGTTGAGGAACTCCGGCTCCAGCCGTTCGCGCTCGGTCTTGTTGATGCGGCCGGCGTCGACGACCTCGATGCCGACGTCTTTCAACTCCCTGCGCAGCTTGCGCCAGCGGCGCTGCTGTTCGGCCATCAGGGTGCCGGCTGCGAGATTGACCTTGTCCAGCTGCTCCGCGGCGGTCAGGCCGTCGGCAGACAGGACCCGCACCCGCTCGCGCACCTGGCCCTTCAGGCCAGCGACCCGGGTCATGAAGAATTCATCGAGATTGTTGGCCGATATCGACAGGAATCGCAGCCGCTCGAGCAGGGGGTGGCCAGGGTTGGCGGCCTCCTCGAGCACCCGGCTGTTGAACGCCAGCCAGGAAATTTCGCGGTTGAAGAAGCGGCTCGGCGAGGCCATCAGGGCTTCGGACAGCTCCAGTTGTGGTGCGCGCGAGGAGGGGACCTCCTCACCGGTGGTCGTGTCGCTGATCGCCGCATCGCTCATGACGCCGGTTCTGACGCGACCCGGCGAAGGCCGCAACCTTGCTCTGACAAAAGCAAACGCCGCCCGGTCTCGCGACCGGACGGCGTTTCCTTCGTATTCTGACGACTTACCAGCTCCAGGCGTCGAAGATGACGTCGATGATGTAGCCGTCGTATTCGTCAATCAGATAGATGTGGTTGTCGACCAGCACCCAACGCGTGCCCTCCGGCGGATAGCCGAGGCCGTAGGTCCGCCAGTCATCCAGCCGGTAGCGCCAGAAGATCGACGGCAGGTAGTCGCCGACATGGTACCGCTGGCCCCAGTAGTTGCGCGGCACCTGGTAGTAGCCGTAGCCCGGCGCGAAATAGAAGCCGATGCGGAAGCCGTTGTAGCCGCGGAAGCGCCGGTCATTGCGCCACCAGTCGCCGCGATGGTTGCGGTTCCAGTTACGCCGCCACTGGTCGCCGCTGAAGCGGTTGCGGAACTCGCGGTACTCGCGACGGTCCTGCCGCCGCTCGCTGCGGTCCTCGCGCCGGTCTTCACGGCGATCCTCGCGCCGCTCGCGACGATCTTCGCGGCGTTCGTCACGTCCGTTCCAGCGGTCCTGCGGACGATCGGGCCGGACTCCGCCGTTGTCTGGGCGGTTGGGCCGGTCGGGACGGTCCGGACGGTTTCCACCGCCGTTGCCGCCGCCATTGGGCCGGTCCGGACGATCCGGACGGTCGGGGCGATCCGGACGATCCGGACGGTTTCCACCGCCATTGCCGCCATTGCCGCCGCTAT
>CAZFQC010000061.1:3759-5286 GCA_964520795.1 uncultured Brevundimonas sp. | reverse complement strand
CGATCCGGACGATCCGGACGGTTTCCACCGCCATTGCCGCCATTGCCGCCGCTATTGGGACGATCGGGCCGGTCGGGACGGTCCGGACGATCCGGACGGTTTCCACCGCCGTTGCCGCCGTTGCCGCCGCCGTTGGGCCGGTCCGGACGATCCGGGCGATCCGGGCGATCCGGGCGGTCAGGGCGGTTTCCGCCGCCGCCGCCGTTACCGCCGCCGCCTTCAGGGCGGTTGGGCCGGTCGGGACGATCGGGGCGGTCCGGACGGTTCTGGCCGCCGCCGCCGTTGTTGTCAGGCCGGTTCGGCCGGTCGGGCCGGGCCTCGCGGCCCTCGTCCCCGTTCTGGCGGGCAGCGCCTCGGCGCCCTCCGCCACGTTCGCCGTCCTGGGCCAGCGCCGTCAGCGGCGACAAGGCCGGCACGGCGAAGGCCGCGATCGCGGCGGCCATCATCAATGAGCGTTTCATTCTCGTATTCTTCCCCGCACGCCCCTGTCAGACGGCTTATCGTCAAGGTCGCGCCTTCAGCATGAACCGTGACTGAACAAAACGCGACGCTCTGTTAATCATGTGACCGGGCACGAAAACGCCCCGCGAGCCGGAGCCCGCGGGGCGTGTCGAAAGGCCTGTTTCGACCCTAGTATACGCCGGCCAGGACGCTGGCGATCAGGCCGGTCGCCACAGCGATCAGCACGATGTCATTGCCGGCGTGGACGTAGCGATAGCCGCGCGGCGCGGGGCGCAGGCCATAGGCCCAAGGGTCGCGCACATAGTAGCTACGATAGGCCGACGGCAGATAGCTGCCCCGCTGCCAGCGATAGCCATAATAGCGCGGCTCGACCCGGTAGTAGCCGTAGCTGGGCGCGTACCAGTAGCCGTGGCGGGCACCGCGATAGTCGCGGAAGTCGTTGCGGCCGCGCCACCAGTCACGATTGTTGCGATCCCAGCGCTGTTCGCGGCGGTAATCCTGACGATCTTCACGCCGTTCCTCGCGGAAGTCGCGGCGGTCGTCGCGCCGATCCTCCCGATAGTCGCGGCGGTTGTCATAGTCGCCCTGGCGCCAGTCGCGGCGGTCGTCGCGGCGTTCCTGACGGAAGTCGCGGCGGTCATCCCGCCGGTCCTCGCGGTGTTCCTGACGGTTTTCACGACGGTCACCGCGGTTCTGCGCCTCGGCGGCCATGGGGGCGGCGGTGGCCAGCACCAGTCCGAGCACTGCGGCCCTGGTCAAGCGGTTCATGATCACTCTCCAACTGGGGGGCGGGGGCGCACGACCGATCCGGCCCGTTAATCATGCGCCAGCCTCTCGCCTCGCGGATGAACTCTCCCTGAACGCGAATGTCAGGAACGAGTGGCCAGTGGCTAGTGGCTAGTGGCTAGCGCCCCGTTGCGCGAAGGGGCTGGCAGCGCCACCTGAGCTTTGCAGATACAAACCACTAGCCACTAGCCACTAGCCACTTGCCACTGGCCACTTCCGCAGGACGCCCCCATGACCGCCCCGATCGAACTCTGGTACTGGCCCACCCCCAACGGCTGG
>CAZFQC010000061.1:0-3659 GCA_964520795.1 uncultured Brevundimonas sp. | reverse complement strand
CGCCCCCATGACCGCCCCGATCGAACTCTGGTACTGGCCCACCCCCAACGGCTGGAAGGTCTCCATCGCGCTGGAGGAGATGGGCCTGCCCTATGAGATGAAGCCGGTGAACATCGGCGCGGGGGAACAGTTCGACGCGGCCTTCCAGGCCATCAGTCCGAACGGCCGGATGCCGGCCATCGTCGATCCGGAGGGACCGGACGGCCAGCCGCTGTCGATCTTCGAGTCCGGGGCGATCCTGCAATACCTCGGGGTCAAGTCGGGCCGGTTCTATCCGCAGGACCCGCGCGGCAAGGCCGAGGTCGACCAGTGGCTGTTCTGGCAGATGAGCGGGCTGGGGCCGATGGCGGGCCAGACGCACCATTTCCGGCAATACGCCCCGGCCATCGTCAAGGACCAGCGCCAGATCGCCTATGGCGTCCGCCGCTATACGGACGAGACCCACCGGCTCTACGGCGTGATGAACCGGCGACTGGCCGACCGCGACTGGCTGGCCGGCGACTATTCCATCGCCGACATGGCAGCCTGGCCGTGGATCCTGCCGGAGCTTCAGGGGCAGGACCTCGCCGAGTTCCCGAACCTGAAGGCCTGGATGGAGCGCGTGGGGGCGCGGCCCGCCGTGATCGCGGGCCGGGCCCTCGGCGAAGCGATGCGCCGCAACCTCGCCTCGTCGGGCAAGGCGGCCGAGGCGGCGCGCAAGGTGCTGTTCGGACAGCGGGCGCGGTAACCCTTCGTAAGCCTTCCGGTCACGCCCCGTTAGCAGGTGTGAATCAGGGATTTCCGAACTATTTCAGAGGTCTGAACAAGGGCGGAGTATTCGGCCAAACTGTACTGAAAAGGCCGTTCAGGCCCCTTGCTGTTAACTTTACCTTCAAACCGCGGGTATTTGATCGCGTCTCAGAGGACGGGGCCAGAATGGCGCCGGTTCGGGAGATACGGTGATGAACGCGCAAGAAACCGCGCCCAAGGCCAACGAAGAGCAGGGCCTGCCCCTGCCGACCGCCGACATGAGCGGCGACGACCTTTTCCGGCTGGGCATGATGTATTCGAGCGGCCAGGGCGGTTGTCCGATGGACCGCGTCTCGGCCCATATGATCTTCAACCTTGCCGCCATGAAGGGCAGCATCGAAGCGCGCGTCTATCGCCGCGAGATGAGCCAGGAGATGGAGCAGGACGAGATCGCCGAGGCCCAGAAGGCGGCGCGCCGCTGGATCGACGCCGGCGTGGTTTCGCTGGCCGCCTGAGGACTGTGGTCAGAGGTCGCGATCAGCGGCCCTGACGGGTGACCCGCACCGCCACCTCGTTGCGACGCAGCGGCGGCAGGGTCCAGGGCGGATCATAGAACCACACGACCGGCTCGCCTGCGGCGGCCCAGCCGCTGCCGGTCAGGGCGGCGTCCAGTTCGGCCTCCTTTTCGGCGACCGCCCGGGCCGAGCCCAGCCCCGAAAAGCGCAGCACCGCATAGGTCTCGGCCGGAACCACGGCCAGAACGACCTGCGGGTCTCTCGGCACGGGCAGGCTGGCCATCGTATATTCCGACGGCATGAAGAACTGGATCGTCCAGCGATCCTGACCCACGGCACCCTGGGCCACGGGCGCGGTCATGGCGATGCTCTGCGACCGGCCATCGCCGGCCTGGGCGACCGGGGCCGTCATGGCGATGCTGGTCCGGGCCGTATTCCCCCCGAAAATATAGCCCGCCAGCCGCTGGAAGCCGCGATTGCGCGCCGCCTCGCTGGTCCCGGTCACGACGGTCTGTGCCGCGATCCGCTCGCCATAGGTGCGGATCTCGACAGCGCCGACACGCTCCACCTCTGTGAAGGCGGGTTCCTCGGTGCCGGAACGGATGCCGACCGTCGAACAGGCGGAGGTCAGCAGGGCGGCAGCCACGGCGGCGAGTTTCGATTTCATGATCGTGCGGTCCGGATGTTCAGAGGCAGTCCCCAGATGGGGACGGCAGCGACCCTTCGCTCCCGCCCATCTTGTCGCAGACCGGGGTTCAGCCCTTGCCGATCCCCGCATGGGGCGAGAGGGGAGCGAAATCGGCCGGCGTGCGCGTCATCCGGGCCTGGATGGCGGCCAGAACGTCCGCCGTGTTCCAGATCGAGCCCTGCATGACCGCCGCCCACTCCAGCCCCTCGGCCACCGTGTGGTCGCGGGCGTAGGTGACCGCGGCCTTGGAGCCGGAAATCGCCAGGGGCGCCTTGGCGGCGACGGCGTGGGCCATCTCCAGCGCGGCGGTCAGCAAGGCCCCGGCGTCGGGCAGGACGGCATTGACGAAGCCCAGACGCTCGGCCCGGTCCGCCGACAGGGACGTGCCCAGATAGGCCAGTTCGCGGACCACGGCCTCGGGCAGGACGTGCGGCAGGCGCTGCAGGCTGCCGACGTCGGCCATCATGCCGATGTTGATCTCCTCGATGCGGAACCAGGCCCCTTCGGCCGCCAGCCGCAGGTCGCAGGCCGAGACCAGGTCCAGCCCCGCGCCGACGCAGGCGCCCTGGACGGCGGCGATGACCGGGAAGCGCACCCGCTCGACCCAGCTCAGGGTGTCCTGCAGCTCGCGCGCGGCCTGATGGAAGGCCTGCCGCTCGGCGGGCGTGTCCGTCTGGAGGATGGCACCGCCCGAGAAGACCGAAATATCCATGCCGGCGCAGAAATTCCGGCCCGCGCCCGAGATGACCAGGGCGCGGACCTCGCCGGTCGAATCCAGCGCCTTCAGGGCAGGGCCGAAATCGCGCCAGAAGGACAGGTCCAGCGCATTGGACGCCTCGGGGCGGGACAGGCGCAGATGGGCGACGGGACCGTCGCGGGTGATCTCGAAGGCCGACATGGGTCTTTCGCTCCTGTGCGGAATCTGCGCCTTTGGCGTTTCAAGCGTTTTCTATTGAAACCAACCGGGAGCCAAGCCTCATGTCACTTCAGGGCAAGACGCTGTTCATCACGGGCGCCAGCCGCGGCATCGGACTGGCCATCGGCCTGAGGGCGGCGCGCGACGGGGCCAATGTGGTCATCGCCGCCAAGACGGCCGAGGCGCATAAACATCTGCCGGGCACCATCTATTCGGCGGCGGAGGAGATCGAGGCCGCCGGCGGACAGGCCCTGCCGCTGATCGTCGACGTGCGCGACGAGGCCTCGGTGATGGCGGCGGTTGAGGCCGCGGTCGCCCGGTTCGGCGGCATCGACATCTGCGTCAACAACGCCTCGGCCATCCAGCTGACCGGCACGCTCGCGACCGACATGAAACGCTATGACCTGATGCATCAGGTCAACGCCCGCGGGACCTTCCTGGTGAGCAAGGCCTGTATCCCGCACCTGAAACAGGCGTCTAACCCCCACATCCTGGCCCTGTCGCCGCCGCTGGACCTGTCGCCGAAATGGTTCGGACCGCACGTGGCCTACACCATGGCCAAATACAGCATGAGCCTGGCCATGCTGGGCATGGCGGAGGAGTTCAAGGGCGACGGCATCGCCTGCAACGCCCTGTGGCCCCGCACCGGCATTGCCACCGCCGCGATCGAATTCGCCCTGACCGGCAAGGCGGGGCTGGCCTATTGCCGGACCCCCGAGATCATGGCCGACGCCGCCCACGCCATCTTCACCAGCCCGTCGCGCGAGCTGACCGGCCGGTTCCTGATCGACGACAGCTTCCTGTACGAGCG
>CAZFQC010000060.1:0-11710 GCA_964520795.1 uncultured Brevundimonas sp. | reverse complement strand
CAGGATCAGGGCGACCGCGCTCCAGCCCAGAATGCGCAGGGCCTTCCAGAGCTGGCTCAGGTCCTCGTTGGTCACCGACATTTCTCGCCACTCCCGTCATTATCGACGCGCCGACCGTGCGCGCCTCGCGCCTGAGCGGCATGAGCGAAACGTGAGCAGGCGCTGAAAAGCGTCACCCGAACGACGAAAGCCGGTCCCGCTTGCGCGAAACCGGCTCCCGTCATCCCTTGACGCACACCACCTGACGCAGGGTGTGCACGACCTCGATCAGGTCGGTCTGGGCCGCGATGACCGCGTCGATGTCCTTGTAGGCCATCGGCGTTTCGTCGATCACCTCGGCGTCCTTGCGGCATTCGACGCCTTCGGTGGCGCGGACGTGGTCCTCCACCGTGAAGCGCCGCTTCGCCTCGGTCCGGCTCATCGCCCGACCGGCGCCGTGCGAGCAGGTGCAGAACGAGTCCGCATTGCCCTTGCCGCGCACGATGAAGGATTTTGCCCCCATCGAGCCGGGGATGATACCCAGCTCATCCAGCCTGGCCGACACCGCGCCCTTCCGGGTCAGGAACACGTCCTTGCCGAAATGGCGCTCCTTCGAGACGTAGTTGTGGTGGCAGTTCACCGCTTCCTGCGTCGTCTCCAGATCCGGCCAGAACACGCGCAGCACGTTCAGGACGCTGTCCATCATCACCTCGCGGTTGGCGCGCGCGTATTTCTGCGCCCACGACACCGCCCGGACATAGTGAACAAAGCCGTCCGTCCCTTCCGGGAAATAGGCCAGGTCCTGGTCCGGCAGGTTGATGTGCCAGCGCCGCATTTCGTGCCTGGCCCGTTCGATGAAATAGGTCCCGAACCGGTTGCCCACGCCCCGCGAACCGGAGTGCAGCATCACCCACACGTCCCCCGCCTCGTCGAGGCAAAGCTCGATGAAGTGGTTGCCCGTACCCAGCGTTCCCAGATGGCCGAAGCCACGCGGGTGCGCCGCCTTGGGGTGGGCCTCGACCACGGCGTCATAGCCGGCCTTCAGCTCGCCCCAGCGGGTCACCGCGGAGGCGGGCGGCTCGCCGGCCCAGGCACCCTTGTCGTTGCGCCCGCCGTTGTCGGTGCGGCCGTGCGGAACGGCCGCCTCGATGGCGGAGCGGATGCCCGACAGGTCGTCCGGCAGGTGTTCGGCGCGGATCGAGGTCCGCACCGCCATCATGCCGCAGCCGATGTCCACGCCCACGGCGGCCGGGATGATGGCCCCCACGGTCGGAATCACGGACCCCACCGTCGCGCCCATGCCCCAGTGCACGTCCGGCATGACCGCGACGTGTTTGTGGATGAACGGCAGCGAGGCCACGTTCTTCAGCTGCTTCAGCGCCGCATCCTCGATGGGCACCCCCCGGGTCCACGCCTTGATCGGCGCGCCCGGGCTTTCGATCACGTCATAGCCGCTCATGGCCGACGTCTCCTTCTCTGTCTGATCCTCCCGGACCGACCGTCAGGCACCTTGCGGATACAAGAAACCCCTCCGGCCGGTGGCGGGAGGGGTTGCTGGAAAACCGAAGTCGATGGACCGCTGTTCCCTATGCTCCCTCCGCGCGCGCGCCCTTTCCCTCGACCGGCTGGCGGTCGAGCGACGTGGGCAGGCTCGCGTTGAAGCAACAGGTGGACATGGTCGTCTCGATTTCGGGAGGGCGCTGATATGCGAAGGATGTCGGAAAGACCACCCCCAATTCCCTCGGCAAGCTCCGGCGTGGCACCGGTGCGTCAGTCCAGCAACCCCGTCTCCCGCGCCGAGCGTTCCAGTTCTTCCCGGAATTTTGGGTCCGCGACGGCGATCAGGGCCCGGGCGCGTTCTGCGTCGCTGCGGCCCTTGAGTTCGGCGCGGCCATGCTCGGTCACGATGATATGGACGTCGTTGCGCGGGACCGTGACCGGTCCATCGAGCCGGGGAACAATGCGCGAGACGGTCCCCCTGGCCGCCGTCGAATGGCAGGCGATGATCGAACGCCCCCCGGCCGAGCCATAGGCCCCGCGCACGAAGTCCAGCTGGCCGCCCGAGGCCGTGAACTGTCGCCCTTTCAGATGTTCCGAACAACAGGCCCCGGTCAGGTCGACCTGCAGGGTGGCGTTGACGGACACCATCCTGTCGTTGCGGGCAATGACGGCGGGGTCGTTCACATAGTCGACTGGATGGGCCTCCATGTCGCGATTGCCGTCGAGGAAGTCATAGGTGGCCCGCCGCCCCATGCAGAAGGCGAACACCCCTTTGCCGGGGTGCAGGGTCTTGCGGGCGTTGGTGATGACGCCCTGCTGCATCAGCTCGACCAGGCCGGGCGTCAGCATCTCGGTGTGCAGGCCCAGGTCGCGCCGGTCGCTCAAGGCCGCGCAGACGGCGTTCGGCAGGGCTCCGATGCCCATCTGCAGCGTCGAACCGTCCTCGATCATGTCGGCAATCAGGCCGCCGATAGCGAGGTCATTGGGCGACGACTCGACCACGGGCAGCTCGAGCAGCGGCACGGCGTTCTCGACCACGGCCGTCACCCGCGAGACATGGACAGTGCAGTCGCCGAACACCCGCGGCATGGCCGGATTGACCTCGAGGATGATCCGTCCGGCATGTTCGCTGACCGGCCGGTTGTAGTCGGTGTTGATCCCGAAGCTGAAGAAGCCATCCTCGTCCATCGGCGAGACGGTGCAGATCAGGGTGTCGACTCCCGCCTCGCGCATCAGCCGCGGCACCTGCTGGAACCCAGTGGGGAGGAAGGTCACCGGATTGGGTCGCCCCGCCGCCCGCGCCCGCGCCTCCAGCCCGCGCTCGATAGCGCTGTGGAACAGGCTCATGGGACGGATCCGGCCCATCAGTTCATCCCTGAACACCGTCTCGCCGGCGATGCCCGTCGACAGCAGATAATAGAGGCTGACGTCATCGACCTGCCCGGCCCGCGCCCGGTCCGCCAGCGCGGCGAGGATGGCCGGAGGCTGGGAGAAGCCGAGGCCCATCGCCACCCGGGCGCCCGACGGAATCAGGGCGGCGGCCGCGTCGGCGGACATCAGACGCTGGGCGTAGAGTGCGTTCGGCATGACGGGTTCCACAGGCGAAACCCGACACTAGCCGATCGCGGGGCCCGCCGATTGGACTTTGATCAAATCAATCGCGGCGCGGCGGCCACCCGCCCGCCCGGCTCAGCGCGCTGGGTGCCGGTCGGCCGATCTTCTCGCCGATCCAGCGGGCCGTGCCGATCAGGGCGTCAAGGTCATAGCCGGTCGAAAAGCCGGCCCGTTCGAGCATATAGACCAGGTCCTCGGTGGCGATATTGCCCGTGGCGCCCGGGGCGAACGGGCAGCCGCCGATCCCCCCGACAGAGGCGTCCAGCACGCTCACCCCCGCCTCGATCCCGGCATGGGCATTGGCCAGTCCCGTGTTGCGGGTGTCGTGGAAATGCAGCCTCAGAACGGCGTCGGGCGCGGCGGCGCGGGCCGCCTCGACCTTGCGCGTCACGGCCCAGGGATCGCCTGCCCCGATGGTGTCGGCCAGGGCGATTTCATCGACCCCCAGTTCGGCGATTCGCCCGACCAGATCGGCGACCTGACCGGCGGAGACCTCGCCGTCGAACGGACAGCCCCAGACGCACGACAGGGTGGCCGACAGCGAGGGTGTGGCACCCGGCGAACTGGCGGCATTGGCCCGGCCGGCGATGATATCCGCCAGCATCTGCACCTGCTGATCGACCGACAGGCCCTGGTTCTTCAGCCCGAAGCCGTCGGTGGCGGACATGGCGACATTGACCTCGTCCACCGTCGTGCCGAGGGCGCGGTCATAGCCCTTGCCGTTCAGGACCAGGCCGATGCGGCTGCGGCCCGCTTCGTGCGGCAGCGCCGCCATGACCTCTTCGGCGCCGGCCATCTGCGGCACGTATTTCGGATGGACGAAGCTGACCGCCTCGATGCGGCGCGCCCCGGCCGTCTCCAGCCTGCGGACCAGATCGGCGCGGATCGCCGGCTCCAGGACCGCCTTTTCGTTCTGCAGCCCGTCGCGGGGGCCGACCTCGACGATGGTGATCGGTCGGCTCACGGCCGCGGCCCCGCGACCGGGCCGCCCGGCGGGGCATAGACGGTCAGGCTGACATCGTCGCCCTTGGAATAGTTGTGACCTTCGACCACGCCCACCGAACGGCCGGTGACGCCGAGCGCGGCGGCGGCCTCGCGGAAGGCGTCGGCGTCCCGGGCCTCGACAATGACCGGTCGACCCTCGGCCAGGGCCTGGGCCGCGCCGGCGGCGTCGGTCAGTTCGGTATCCCGGCCGGTCAGGAAAACCAGACTGGGCTCATGGAAGCCGGTGACCGCAACCGGCCCGGCGCGTCCCTGGCGCGGATGCAGGTTTGCGGCCAGAAGGACCTTTTCCAGCTGGGGGGCAATGGACAGCGGGCGAAGCTGCCGCAGCGTGCCCGCCAGGGCACCGTGGGCCACAACGCCGAGGGCGATCGAGGCAATCACGGCCGTCATCGCCGCCCGGTGCAGCATCAGGAAAGCTCCGATCATGGCGGCCAGAATGGCGAAGACGATCGTTATCGTCGCCCAGGTCTGGGCCGTGGATCGGCCATATTCGGTCAGCAGCCAGACGGAAACGACCGCCAGCAGGGCGCCGACCACGATCGCCAGTCCGGCCCCGGCGTAGCGGGAAATCTTCCCGACCGGACGGGTCAGGGCGGCGGCGGCGAGCAGGGCCAGGGCGCCGAAGGTGGGCAGGGTGTAGTGGGGCAGTTTGGTCGGCGTCAGCTCGAAGATCAGCCAGGCGGGGACCAGCCAGCAGACCAGGAAACGGATCGCCGGCTCGGCGCGTCGGCTCCAGCCCGTCGACAGGGCGGCCGGCAGCAGCAGGGTGGCCGGGAAGAACAGCAGGGGCGCGATCAGCAGATAGAGGCCGGGCGGGACGCCGTGGCCCTCGTCGCCCCCCGCGACCTTGGGTGCCAGATCGCCGCCGATGGCCTCGGTCCAGAATCCGCCGTCGGTGGCGATGGTAATGGCGATGGCCCAGGGCCCGACGATCAGGGCAACCAGCGGCAGACCCCAGCCCCAACCCAGCCGCTTCAGCCAGCTGACGTCACGGTCCCAGACCGACAGGGCGATCATGGCGGGGGCCACGACGATCAGGCCGATCGGCCCCTTGATCAGGATCGACAGTCCAAGCCCCAGCCAGAACATCAGCTTGTGCGGCCGGATCGGGACTTCGCCGGCCCGCGTCGCCAGATAGATCCGCGCCAGCCCGGCCATGGCCAGGGTCACGGAACCACACAACATGGCGTCGGTCTTGGCGATGCCCGCCTCGGTCGACAGCATGAAGGTCGCCCCCAGTATGGCGCCCGCCAGGAAGCCCGCTCTCTGGCCGAACATCGCCGCCCCGGCCCAGGCGCAGGCGGCCGCCGCCAGCATGGCGCCGAGGATCGAGGGGATGCGGTATGGGGCGATGTCGCGACTCTCGACGCTGGAGGTCACGGCGACCGCCACGGCCTGCATCCAGTAGATACCCACCGGCTTCTTCCATCGCGGATCGTCCTGGAAGCGGATGTCGACGAAATCGCCGGTCTCCAGCATCTGCGACGTCGCCTGGGCGTACCGGCTCTCGTCCCGGTCCAGCGGCGGCAGCAGCATCAGCGCGGGCAGGCCGGCCAGCAGTGCCACCAGTGCCGCGAGCAGGGGGCCGCGCCAGCCGGCGATGAATCGGTCGAGATTGGAAGGCGTCATGTTCATCTTCCTAACACGCCGCTTCATGGTGCGTCAGCCGCATCTCCCGCCCGGCGCGGAAACCCGCTAGACACCCGGAATGAACACAGCGATCCCCGATATCTCCGTCGTCGTCCCGGTGCATGATGAACGTGGCGCCGCCGGACCGCTGGCGCGCGAGATCGCGGCGGCGTTTGACGGCCGGTCGTATGAGATGGTGTTCGTCGATGACGCCTCGCGGGACGGCACCCTGGACGAGCTGCGGGGCCTGATGAGCGAACTGCCGGCGCTGCGCGTGCTCAGTCATGGCTCGAACGCCGGCCAGAGCCGCGCGGTGCGCACTGGTGTGCTGGCGGCGCGCGGGGCGATCGTCGTGACCCTCGACGGCGACGGCCAGAATCCGCCCGCGGACGCGCCGAAACTGGCCGATCTGCTGGCGTCCTCGCCGTCGTCGGTGGCGTTGGTCGGCGGTGTCCGGGCCAAACGGCAGGATTCCGGGGCCAAGCGGCAGGCCTCGCTGTGGGCCAACCGAATCCGCCGCAAGCTGCTCGGCGATGACGCCGACGACACCGGCTGCGGCCTCAAGGCCTTCCGCCGCGATGTCTTCCTGCGCCTGCCCTATTTCGATCACCTGCACCGCTATCTGCCGGCGCTGATGATCCGCGAGGGCTATCAGAACCTCTATCTCGATGTGGATCACCGCCATCGGGAGACCGGCCGGTCGAAATACACCAACTGGGGTCGGCTGGTCGCCTCGCTGTCGGATCTGCTCGGGGTGATGTGGCTGAAGTCGCGGTCGCGCAGGCCCGGCGCGATCAGCGAATTCTGACATTCCCCTGCCGCGCGAGCGGGCGTAGCGGTAAGGAGCGAACCGGAGTAAGCATCATTAACAAGCGCGGCCGTTAAGCGCGCCGCCCGTCGATGGAGCCCGCCATGCTGATCGCCATCCCCCTGCTTTTCATCCCTGTGGTGATCTACACCATCGTCGTCATGTTCGGTCTGGCGGGCTCGGGCGGCATTGCGGCGGCCGAACTGGCGCTGCGTGATCCGCTGTTCTCCATTCCGATGGTGTCGGGCAGCGCCTGGAACGTCGGCGTGGGCGACCTGATCCTGTTTCTGTCGCTGATCCTGCTGTTCTTCGAACTGCTGAAATCGACCTCCAGCCAGAAGGTGGCGATCATCAATCACGCCCTGTCGATGATCCTGTTCGTGCTCTGTCTGGTGGCCTTCCTGCTGGTCAAGGGCTTCGCCACCTCAACCTTCTTCCTGATCATGACCATGGTCATGCTGGACGTCCTGGCCGGCTTCATCGTCACGATCATCTCGGCCCGCAAGGACCTGGATTTCGCCAGCGGGGCGTGATCGGGCCTACGAGAAGGCCACGAAGATCAGGGCAACGACGGTGACGTCGATGGTGCGGGCGAGGATCGTGAGCATGGCGGCGGTCCCGAACGAGGCTTGAGAGCCTGTCGTTCAGCAAGGACCGTGCCGCGGTCTCAGACGTCGGTGTCTTTTGCCTTGCCCGGTTGCGGGCGACGCTCGGCGGCACCCGAATGCTCGGCGCCGAGATAGGCCGAGCGGGCCGCGTCCAGCACGGGAGGGCCGCCCTTCAGGCCGCGGCGCTGGCCGGTCTGTCCGATCATCTGGGCGGCGAAGACGGCGGCACCCGCATCGGCGGGCGGGGCCGGGGCAGGTCTTGCCGGGGGCTCGGCAGACTCGGCGGTGAAGTCGACCGGGACAAGGGCCCGCGAGGCCGAGCCTGCCCGGCGTTCCGCGGCGCGCCGGTCATCCGCGCGGCGGTCGGCGCGGCGTTGGACGGGACCGACGGGGCGAACCTCGTCGGTCATGTCAGCCGCCCTTCGACAGCTTGTCGAGCTGGCTGCGCATCTCGTCCATCTGGCGGCGCATCTCGTCCAGGGGGTCGGCGGCGGGCGGGGTCCGGGGCTCAGGCGCTGCGGCGGCGGGGGCGCCGGGCGTCAGGGCGTTGAAGCCCGGCCACATCTTCATCGCGTCGGTGAACAGGGCCATGTTGCGCTTGACCGCCTCGTCGAGGATGCCGGCACCGGGCGCCGCCCCGAAGGCCTTGGAGAACTGGCCCCGCATCTGCTCCTGCTGGCGGCTGAAGCTGTCGAGCGACATCTCCAGATAGCTGGGCAGAACGCCCTGCATCTGACCGCCGTAGAAGCCGATCAGCTGACGCAGGAACTGGACCGGCAGCAGGGCCTCGCCGCGGCTCTCTTCCTCGAAGATGATCTGGGTCAGGATCTGGCGGGTCAGGTCGTCGTTGGTCTTGGCGTCGAAGACCACGAATTCGGTGCCTTCGCGGACCATCCTGGCCAGGTCCTCGAGCGTCACATAGGCGCTGGTGGCCGTGTTGTAGAGCCGCCGGTTGGCGTATTTCTTGATGACGACGGTGTCGCCCGCTCCGGCCTTCTTGTCCGCCACGCCCAACCCCTGCGCTGTTGCAACGCCGCACTATCCCGCAGTGCGAAGCCGCATGCAAATCAGCCCATGGCCGCGGGGGCCAGAACCACCCCCACAAGCACCGCGGCCCAGTGGACGGTCGCACCGGTGACGACGAAGCCGTGCCAGATGGCCCGCCGGAACTTCACCTGCGGGCTGATGAAGACGAAGACGCCGGCGGTATAGATCAGGCCGCCCAGCACCAGCAGGCCGAGGGCGATCGGATGGACCGTGTCCATCAACGGCTTGGCGGCGACGAGGGCGAGCCAGCTGAAGCCCAGATAGACCAGGCTCCAGAAGGTATCCGAGATACGGGGGGCGACCAGTTTGACGACCACGCCGCCGAGGGCGATGGCCCAGACCAGCAGGGTGAAGCCGACGGCCCAGCTGCCTTCGAACCTCTGGGTCGTGAAAGGGGTATAGCTGCCAGCGATCATCAGGAAGATGGCCGCCTCGTCCATGCGACGCAGCAGGGGCCGCGCGGCGCCCGGATGGGCCTGGTTATAGAGGGCGGAGACCGTCAGCATGATGATCAGGCACAGGGCGTAGGCGGCGGTCGCCACCACCGCGCCGATGCCGGCATAGAGGGCCGCCAGCACGGCCAGGACGATGCCGCCGACGCCCGCGAGGGTCAGGCCGACCACATGCACGATCAGGTCGGCGGTCTTTTCCGCCGGGGTCCGGTAGTGCTCGGCCATGTCCAGTTCGTCGGGGACACAGACCTGCACGAACACGTTTTTCAGTCTCTTGAGCATGGCCCCATCAAGCCTTTCTCGCTCTTGTTTGTTCCCTGGACCGTACGCCCGGGCTGGTGACCATTCGCTGAACGGCGTCGTCAGACGTGACGAAGGCGGCGGGATGCGGCAGAAACGCAACGACTCGTTTCGAGGGGCCTAACGCCGGGCAAGGGCGTAGAGGTTTCATTTTCCATGGTCCGGGCGCTCCCTCGCCCGCGGCCGGTTTCAGGGGTGCCCGCATGTCCATTGAAGTCGTCATCGTCTCCGCCGCCCGCACGCCGGTCGGGTCCTTCCTCGGCGGGCTGTCGAGCCTGCCGGCGTCCAAGCTGGGTGAGGTCGCCATCCGGGCGGCGCTGGAGCGGGCGGGGGTCAAGCCGGAAGAGGTCGATGAGGTCATCCTCGGCCATGTGCTGCAGGCGGCGGCGGGGCAGGGCCCGGCGCGGCAGGCGGCCATGGGGGCGGGCATTCCCAAGGAGGCACCGGCCTGGAGCCTGAACCAGATCTGCGGCTCGGGCCTGCGGGCCGTGGCCATCGGGGCCCAGCAGATCGCCCTGGGCGACGCCCGCATCGTCGTGGCCGGCGGCCAGGAGAGCATGAGCCAGGCCCCGCACGCCCAGGCCCTGCGCACCGGCCAGAAGATGGGCGACATCAAACTGGTCGACACCATGATCAGCGACGGCCTGTGGGACGCCTTCAACGGCTATCACATGGGCCAGACGGCCGAGAACATCGCCGACAAATTCAGCATCAGCCGGGCCGATCAGGACGCCTTCGCCGTGGCCAGCCAGAACAAGGCCGAGGCGGCGCAGAAGGCGGGGCGGTTCGACGACGAGATCGCGCCGGTCACGATCAAGGGCCGCAAGGGCGACACCGTCGTCGACAAGGACGAGTTCATCCGCCACGGGGCCACGCTGGAGGCCATGCAGGGACTGAAGCCGGCCTTTACGAAGGAGGGCTCGGTCACGGCAGCCAACGCCTCGGGCCTCAATGACGGGGCGGCGGCGCTGGTGCTGATGAGCGCGGCGGATGCGAAGGCCCGGGGGCTGGAGCCGCTGGCTCGGATCGTGTCGGCGGCCACGGCGGGCGTCGATCCGGCGGTCATGGGCACCGGCCCGATCCCGGCCTCGAAAAAGGCACTGGAGAAGGCCGGCTGGACCGTGGCCGACCTCGATCTGGTCGAATCCAACGAGGCCTTCGCGGCCCAGAGCCTGTGCGTGCTGCGCGAGCTGGGGCTCGACCCGGACAAGGTCAACGTCAACGGCGGCGCCATCGCCATCGGCCATCCGATCGGCGCCTCGGGCGCCCGCATCCTGACCACCCTGCTGCATGAGATGAAGCGGCGCGGGGCGAAGAAGGGGCTGGCCACCCTGTGCATCGGCGGCGGCATGGGCGTGGCCCTGTGCGTCGAGCGGGACTAGCCGCCGTAGAGGGCTCGCCAGCCGAACTCGAGCAGGGGCTTCATGTCGTCGATGAAGCCGGCGAGCACCTCGGGCAATTCCGGGCTTGAGACCTCGGTGCCGGTCAGGGGGCGGCGGGCGTACCACTGCAGGCGTTTCAGGGACGGCTCCAGCGCCGTGGCCGCGTGGTCGTCGAAGCCCTTGGGCATGCGTTTGACGGCCATGCCGGGGGCGAGGCGCAGGCTGCGCGCCGCCAGATGCGCCTCGATGGCCAGCCAGTCCTCGGGGTCGGCGGCGATGGCGCGGCGGACCTTGTCGCTGTTCTTGCGGTCGTAGAGGAAGAAGCCGGCGGAGACAAAGGCGCCGCGGCCGTGGGCGTCCTCGATGTCGGGAATGGCGGCTGAGGGCCCTTCAGGCTCGGGCGCTGACAGGCGCGCCGCCGGATGGGTCGAGGGGTCCAGCGGGTCGATGCTGTCGTAGTCGAACGTGTCGGCCGTGACCCGCGAGCCGCCCTCGGGCTCGATATGGATATAGGCCATGCCGGGCGACATCTTCAGCCCGTCGCGGGTCAGGACCGCCGAGAGGTGGGTCTTGTACGGCTGTTTGTTCTTCGAGAAGCGGACGTCGCGGTGGATGCGGAACTGGCTCTTCGCCGGATCGCCGCCCAGCGGCAGGCCGCGCCGGGCGCAGGCGGTCGAGGCGTCGGCGATCAGGGCGCCGAGGGCGGGCTTGAGCCGCTCGTCATAGACGGCGCGATTGGCAGCGAACCAGTCGCGGTCGTTGTGCACGGCCAGGCCCGAGAGGAAGGCCAGGTCGGCGGGGTCGAAGCCGGTGAAGGAGGCGGTCATGCCCGCGAGGCTGGCCCCGTTGGCGGGGCCCGCGCAAGGGGTCAAAGGACACGCCGGTTGCGGAAAAAATGCGGGCGAAAGGCGGCGCATTTTTCGGGGCGGACGACGGCCTGTGGCGGCGGCGCGTCGGGGAGATATGGACTGTCAAAGACCCGGGCGGGGCGGGGATTCGGGCCCGCCTTGCCTCTGGTCATAGCTGGGGACCGGAAAGGGCGGCGCAAGGGGCGCGGGAAGGCAGGATCGGGGGGCGGAAGGGGCGAGATTATACGGGGCGGGAAGACACTGTTTCGGGGGCTGGCTGGTTCATCACCAAGGACACGAAGAAGGTCACGAAGGACACGAAGGGAGCCCGTCTGTTTCGGCCTTCGCGGGCCCTTGCCCGCAATCGATGGGTTGCGTCGCCCTGACGGGCGCCGCGGAGGCACGGGCCCCTTCGTGTTCTTTGTGATCCCTTTGTGGTCTTTGTGATGAACCGACGATCCTGACGGCCGCACCGGAGGTCCTCCATGCCCAAAACCCTGCACATCGACTTCGTCTCCGACATCGTCTGCCCCTGGTG
>CAZFQC010000059.1:0-11749 GCA_964520795.1 uncultured Brevundimonas sp. | reverse complement strand
CGCCGTCGCCGCCGTCCAGCACATCATTGCCGGCCCCGCCGTTGAGCACATCGGCTCCGGCCAGACCCACAAGGCTGTCATTGCCGCCGTTTCCGTTGAGCACATCGATGCCCTCCGTCCCGGTCAGGCTGTCGACCCCGGCTCCGCCCTCCACCGGCGCCGGCAAGGGCGCCAGGCCGTTGAAGTTGTAAGCCGTGAAGCTGGACGCAAACGTCTTCTGCAGCGTCATCACGGTGACGAAGCCGTTGGACCCGCCGTCGCGGTCGATCTGCACCAGGGTGTCCTCCCCGGCCTGGACCAGCCGCATATGGCCGTCGAGGAAGGGATTGTCGCCGGGCGTGTAGTTGGTCAGGGCACCGCCTGCGAGATAGGCCGTCAGGTCGACGATGTCGCCGCCGGCGCCCGCCACGAAGTCGCGTACCAGATTGGCCGCGCTGCCGCCGAAGCCGCCGTTGGTGTCCGCGAGGATCAGGGTGTCCGAACCCGACCCCAGCTTGACCACGAAGCTGCCGCCGAGCGTATCCAAGGTGACCGTGTCATTGCCGGCCCCGCCGTTGACATTGGCCTTGAAGGCCCCGGTCGCCGAGATCACGTCGTTCCCGTCCTGGCCCTCGAACACCACCGTATCGGTGTAGCGGCCGTTGCCGTCGAAGGTCATCGTATCGTCGCCGATGCCGCCGGTCAGGGTGACCTCCGTCGCCGCCCCGTTGCCGGAGCGCTCGATCGACAGGGTGTCATTGCCCGCCCCGCCGATGAACCGGTCGTTGCCGCCGAGGGTATCGGACAGGACGTTGTTCCCCGCATCGCCGGTGAAATAGTCGCCGAAGGCCGAGCCCGAAAGGTTCTCGATCCCCGAAAGCGTGTCGCGGCCAGCGCCGCGGGTGTCCTGGCCGCGGCCGGTGATTGCCAGGCTGACGGTGACGCCGGCCGCGGAGTCGCCATAGTCTGCGGTATCGATACCGTCTCCGCCGTTGAGGATGTCGTTGCCGGCACCGCCTGTGAGGACGTCGTCGCCGCCCAAACCGTTGATTGTGTTGTCGCCGCCATCACCGGTCAGAATGTCCGGACCAAGCGTGCCGTTAGTGATGTCGTCGATCCGCGCCCCGCTGAGGTCATACAGACCGTCAGAGAACCGAAGCCGTTCGATACCTATAAGTTGGTCGGTCCCGTCGGCACCCGTCACTGTCGTGACGACGCCGACTACCGCGAAAGTGTAATCTGTCCGAGCGCTTGAGAAGATCGCCGTATCAGTCCCATCGCCTCCTTCCAGATAGTCATTTCCTGCACCCCCGTGCAGAATGTCTGAACCTCCATAGCCGCGCAGATCATCGTTACCTGCCAGGCCGCTGAAGGTATCGGAGAAGTCGCCGCCATACAGGCCATCACCCGCAGCCCCGCCGGTCACACGAAAGGCCTCAACACCATCGAGCTGGAGAGTGTTGGGATATTCCCAAGCGTATAAGGGGTTCCCCAAGGTCAGTGCGCTGAGGCCGACGGTCACACGTTCCGTAGCGCCGCTCATGTCGGCAGTCAGAACATCGTGGCCAGCCCCGCCATACCAGTAGTTATGAAGGCCACGGTTCAACTCGCCTTGTGACACCATGGTATGATCGAAGAAAACCCGATCATCACCGGCACCGGTTTGAAGGTTAAATCTCTCGACGTTGCGTACATGCGTGCCGTCCAGGAGCGTCTCGCCGTCAGCGCTCGCCGCGAGTCTTGCGGAGAATGACAGGCCCCGGGTCTCGTCGGAGCGATTGAGAACCAGATAGTCGATCCCCGTCCCGCCATCGATCCAGTCTGCGTCGCTGACACTGTTCAGTCTGTCGTCACCTGCGCCGCCATCAACGACATCATTCCCATACCCACCATCGAGGGTGTCGTTGTCGGCACCGCCTTCAAGCCTGTCATCGCCATCGGCACCGGTGAGAGTGTCATTCCCGGCTCCGCCGCTGAAGATGTCTGCGAACCGGCCGCCATAAAGATAGTCGCCTGCTGACCCTCCGGTTACCTGGAAGGCCTCAACGCCGTTGAGCTGCATCGTATTCGGGAACTGGCCATAGGGTGGACGATCGCCCACGGCGAGGTAGTCGGGAGAGGTGCTGTTCCACTGGTCCGTACCCAGGATCACGCGTTCGATAATGCCGGACATATCGGCGGTCAGGACATCGAAGCCGTCACCCGCGTACCAGTAGTTATGAAGCCCACCGTTCACATTGCCCTGTGAGATCATCCCGGCGTCGAAAAAGGCCTGATCATCGCCAGACCCCGTTTGCAGGGAAAATCTCTCCACATTGCGGACATGGGTCCCATCCACCAGGGTCAGACCCGTCGCGCCGGACGCCATGGCCAGCGAGAAATATACGCCCCGCGTTTCGTCAGAGAGGTCGAGGCTGGCGAAGTCGATGCCTGATCCGCCGTCGAGCCAGTCTACACCCAGGCCGCCGCTCAGGCTGTCGTTGTCAGCGCCGCCGTCGAGCACGTCATCGTCGATGCCGCCGTCCAGAGTGTCATTGCCCGAACCGCCTTCGAGCGTGTCGTCGCCATCGATGCCATAGAGGTAGTCGTTCTCGGCTCCGCCGCTCAGGACGTCCTCGAACCGACCGCCAGTCAGAAAATCTGCGGCCGACCCGCCTGTAACCCGGAAGGCTTCCACGCCGCCGAGTTGTAGCGTGTTCGGATACTGGCCGTACGGCGGTGCCTCCCCGAGGGCGAGGTAGTTCCCCCAATAACTGTCGTTTGTGAGCGTCACTCGCTCGGTGACACCGGACATGTCAGCGGTCAGGACATCGAAGCCGTCACCCGCATACCAGTAGTTATGAAGCCCACCGTTCACATTGCCCTGGGAGATCATCCGGGAGTCGATGAACGCCCGGTCATCGCCGGAACCGGTCTGGAGGGAAAATCTCTCCACATTGCGGACGTGGGTGCCGTCCACGAGAGTCTGACCCGTCGCGCCGGACGCCAAGGCCAGCGAGAAATTGACGTCCCTCGTTTCGTCAGAGAGATCGAGGCCTGCGAAGTCGACGCCCGATCCGCCGTCAATCCAGTCCGCACCGGACTCAGCATTAAGTTGATCATCTCCAGAGCCGCCCTCTAGGATGTCGTCACCGCTGCCAGCCGAGAGCAGGTCATTCCCTGACCCGCCCTGGAGCGTGTCGTCGCCGTCGGCACCAGTGAGGTAGTCGTTCCCGGCTCCGCCGCTGAGGATGTCCTCGAACCTGCCGCCAGTCAGATAGTCGGTGGCAGACCCGCCCGTGACCCGGAAGGCCTCCACGCTGCTGAACTGCAGCGTGTTCGGGTACTGGCCGTAAGGCCACGGTGCCTCTCCGAGTGCAAGGAACCACTGGCCCCAACTGTCTGACCTAAGGCTCACAGTCTCGCTTGAGCCGGACATATCGGCGGTCAGGACATCGAAGCCGTCACCCGCATACCAGTAGTTATGAAGTCCCCCGTTCACACTTCCCTGGGAGATCATTCGCGCGTCGATAAAGGCCCGGTCGTCGCCAGACCCGGTCGCCAGGTAAAATCTCTCAACGTTGCGGACGTGTGTGCCGTCCACCAAGGTCTGACCCGTCGCGCCAGACGCCAGTGCCAAGGACAAGTATACGCCCCGCGTCTCGTCCGAAAGGTCGAGACTTACAAAATCGATGCCCGCGCCGCCGTCGATCCAGTCTGTGCCGAGGCCGCCGTTAAGAGAGTCGTTGTCAGCGCCGCCCTCTAGAACATCATCGCCATTGCCGCCGTATAAGGTGTCGCTTCCCGCATTTCCGTAGAAATAATCGATCTCATCGCCGCCAACAGCGAAGTCCGATCCGGATCCGAAAAAGACTGCGATCGTCTCAAATTGATTGAGCCGAACACCACGTTCCGATCCGTCCGAACGCCGAATGTCTAATTGCGCTCTCGAAGAATCTGCATGCCAGTTCTCCGTGGTATCGCTGAGATCCACCTCAGCGAGATCGTTCCCCTCGCCGCCGTAACCTTGGTCGAACAGACCTGACTGAGCGCCGTGAAAAATCAGTTCGTCGTCGTTGGTGCCCCCGTCCAAATAGTCGGCGTCGCGAACGCCGAACTGGTCGTCATCGACCAATACGTCCATGCCGGAGCCGCCAAATAGCTCGTCGCCTTGCGTGATGGGGCCTGACACCAGTGGGTCGGTGTTCGTCCAGGAACCTCCCGATCCGCCCAGAAGGATGTCGTCGCCGCTTCCACCGTCGATCCGGTCCCAGCCGCTGCGTGCATCGTAGAACTGGGCCCCGGAACCAAAGGCGCGGATATTTGTGGCCGTTGAGCCTTGGCTGAAGCCGTCACCGGAGGGGCCGGAAGGCGGGGTCGTTGGGCCTGATGGTGGCGGCGGGGGAGGTTGTGCGTCTTCCTGCTTGTTGATCCAAAGCTGATGAAGGTCCCAGGCTGGAGCGACCTCTTCGCCATTTACACCTCGGAACTCCACCCGCTCAATTCGGCCCGCCTCCGTGCCCATGTTGGAGATTCTGATGCGGATCGCCTCGCTGGCTCCGTCGGGGACCGAAACCACAAAATCGTCTCCGTCTATAGAGAACCATTCGTAGAGGTTTGTCGGGTCGATCGCGCCAATATGAAGCACCAGCGTGTCGCCGGTTCCGCCCCCCTGATCGTCGATCGTGTCCGACCCTTGGTTGGCTCCGATGTTGTAAGTGTCTCTATCTCCACCGCCGACGAGGACATCGTTGTCAGCGCCGCCCTCAAGATTGTCCCGTCCACCTCCCCCATAGAGTGTGTCATTGCCTGCGCCGCCGAGGATGTCTTCCCCGTCGGCGCCCCCTCTGATCGTATCTGCGCCGCCTTGGCCATCGAGACGCCGATATCCGCTCAACCCTTCGGCGGAGATGACGTCACTCGATTGCCCCCCGAAGACGAAGGTCTTGGTTCCAATCAGATTAGATTGAATGAGGTTGCTTTGATTATTGCTGCCGAAATAGCTGTCCGACTCCGGTGCCCGGAACATGTAGACTGCGCCCCGGACGGCCAAGGAAAAGTGTTCGAGCAGGCCGGGCACCCCATGACTCTCGAAATCGACGACCAATGCCCTCACTTCGTCGAGCGCGGCCTCCCGCACACCTCCGGTTTCGTAAGCGACCCCCAACGATGCGCTGAGAATCTTTAGCGCCGGGCCGCCTAACACCCCCAACGTCAAGAAGCAGAGATCAAGGAATAGGTCATAGGTTTGAGCAACCGCCTCTGCGGCTGGATTTGCTGCCTGATCGATCGCCTGTTCTCGCGCGTCCAGTGAAAGATAGAGATCAGCTGCGTCCAGTAAAAGGAAAAAGCCTTGCAGCTCGTTCATGGTGGCGACGAAGTCAGCAGATCCTTTTATGTTCCCAAAAATCTCGACCACAAATGCTGTCACGTCTAGGACAGCGCCATGTTCGCTTGTGGCGATATAGTACGCGTCGATAAACCGCTGAGCCGCCGCACTCGGCGTTCCCAATTCTACAACTGAGATCGATTGCCGACCGAATTGGAAACTGTTGCCCATGCTAATGTGAGACAGGTTCGTCGATCGAGCTACTAGTGGAAAGGTGGAGCCGCCTGACAGTGCATCCAGGCCGGGTGCCGGAGCGATATTTATCTGTGCTTCCAGTGCCGACAGGTTAATCACTGCCGGCCGGTTGGGCGCAATGAGCCCACCCTCTAAGGCCCCTGTTGACTCCCATGCTCCGCGTGCTGCGCGTGTCAAATCGACCTCGACGCGGACAGCAGCAAGCACTGGGAAATCGTCGATCTTCTCTGGAGCGGATGCGACACGCCGGTCGTTCAACCTCGAAGTCGCCATGGAAAACCCCGCTCAGAGAGCGCTGCCGGCTAAAATCCTGCAGGGTCGAGCGCCCGTCATCCAGCCAGACCGCGAATGGTTAACGATAGAGACCACTGATCCCCGAGGCGCGCAAGCGCTCCGGAGGGTCAGGCGCGCCCCTGGTCACCAACTGTAGCCTGTCCTTGAGGATCGGCGGCCATCGCCGGCCCTTTGCGGACCAGTACGACCCCAGAGAACAAACTGTCGTCAGGTGCCAACCCCCTCCGCCGGATCCCGCTTGCCGCCGCGCGCGACTTCGGGCAGCGACCCGTCCGGCAGGGGGCGCTGCAGCGCCCTGGCCTCGGCCCAGGGGGGCCTTCATCCGGACCTCGCGTTCTTCCTCCATCGTCAGGATGACCGTCATGGCATTGGGGTGGACGGCGGCGACCTCGGCGTTGGCTTTGGACGCGAGGAAGCCGAAGACCTCGATTGTCTCCCAGCCCTTGCTGATCTTGTGGACACGGGAATGGGGCGGGACATTGCCAACCTCCGGCGTCATGGCCTGGACCATCTTGCGGACGCCCGTCAGGTGCTTCGACAGGCTCTAGAGATTACATATCCGGGCAAACGGGCACGAGCGGTCTGGCCTGTGGAGTCGGGCGGGGCGGCGTCGGGCATCGCCACGGGCTGTGCCGGGTACGTGCTGAGGGCCATCGTCCGACTTGCGGTGACGACAGAACCCGACTGGGCCCGACAGCGTCCGACCTGGCCCGACGGTTAACCACAAAGTCGGACGGGTCCCGGCGAAGAAGTGTTTGAATTCAGGAGGCAGGGCGTGACGCTGTCGTAACCAGTGGTTAACGCCGCTGGCCCAAGGCTGACCGTCACAGTCCAGTACGATGGAATCAGTCCGCCCCTCATGCGCACGTCGGCCTACACGACAGTCCGCCCGCGCTACGGCTTCGCTGACGTCGTGGGGCTGCTGTTCCGCGAAACCCTGCTGATGGTCGTGATCTTCCTGGTCGTGCTCGCCATCGGCACGGCGGCGGTCCTGACGCTGAAGAAGTCCTACACCGCCACCGCCAGCGTCTATGCCGGGGCCGGGCAGGAGTATGTCTATCAGTCCCGGGTCGGGGCCATTGATCCCAGCCAGCCGCTCGAGGCCGATGCGGTGGCGGGCGCGGAGGCCCGGATCCTTGGCAGTCTGACGGTCAAGCGCCGCGCCATCCGCGCCATCGGCGCCGACGCCATCCTGGGGCCCGAAGCGACCGGCACCCCCGCCGAGCAGGAGGCCGCCGCGCTGAAGGCCCTGGACGCGGGTCTGGGTGTCGGCGTCACGCCCGGCAGCGCCATCATCGCGGTGTCCTACGAGTCCGACGACCCCGTGCGCGCGGCCCAGGTGCTGAACGCCGTGGTCGACCAGTATCTGGTCCGTCGCCGGGAGGTCTTCCAGGGCTCGGCCACGCCGGCCTATGCCGCCCAGCGCGCCGAATTCGAGAACGATCTGAACACCGCCGACGAGGCCTATAACGCCTTCCTCGAGACCAATGACCTGGGTGATTTCGCCACCGCCAAGGCGACCCTGGCCGCGACCTACCAGACCACCTATGCCGAGGCCCTGTCCCTGCGGGCCCAGCTGAACCAGGCCAGCCAGCGGCTGGCGACGCTTGAGGCCCAGCTGGCCCAGCAGCCGGCCGAGGTGGTGCTGCAGCAGGACCTGAACATCTCGGCACAGGACCAGATCCTGACCCTGCGCACCCAGCGCGAGGCCCTGCTGTCGCGCTATACGCCCGAGGCCCAGCCCGTGCGGGACATCGACCAGCAGATCGCCGACCTGCAGGCCTATGTGGCCACCGGCACCACCGTCGGGCCCAAGGAGGTCCGCACCGGGCCCAGCACCATCTTCACCGAGATCGAGACGGCCCGGATCACCGCCGCCGCGGACCGCGACGGCCTGGCCGCCCGGCTGGCCGTGGCCGAGGGTCAACTGAACCAGCTGCGCGCGCGACAGGCCGAGATGACCCGGCTGGAATCCGCCAACGCCAATCTGGCCGGCAATCGCGAGGTGCTGACCACCCTGGTGCGGGACTTCCAGCAGCGCGAGAGCGCGGCCCGCGCCGACAGCGCCCTGGTCGCCGCCGGGGCCGACAACGTCAATGTCATCGAGCGCGCCGAGGCACCGACCAAGGGCACCAGCCTGAAGGCGCCGCTGCTGGCGGTGGTCTTCCTGTTCGCCGGCTTCACCGCCCTGTGCGTCGGCCTGCTGCGGGTGTTCACGCGGCGGGGCTATGTGACCCCGGCCTCGACGGGTCGGACCCTCGACATGCCGGTCCTGGCCGTGGCCCCGATGAAGGCCCGATGAGCGTGCCCGTGTTAGCGTAGGAGCCTGTAGCGGGCGCGTAGCGATTCGATGGTCGATCTGACATCCGAAATGGCGGCTCTCTGGGCCGCGCTGGGACCGGCGCCGGGCCATCGCGGCCGCGTGGTTCAGATCGCCGCCGCGGCCTCGGGCGAGGGCGTGTCCACGGTCGCGCGCGAATACGCCCGCCTGGCTGCCGTGCGCGCCCGCCGGCCCGTCTGGCTGATCGACGCCGACCTGGCCCAGCAGGGTCAAATGGAAGCGATCGCGGCCGAGCCCGACCGTTTCGGCACCCTGGGCAAGGCGGCAATCGCCACGCCCGACGGCTCGATCTTCCTTGCGGTGACGCCGCGGATCATGGACCGGGCCGGAAAGCCCGTGCATCCGGCCCGGCTTATGACGGCGCGACCCTGCCTCGGCGGGCGGCTGTGGGTCACCCGGTTCGCGGCCGAGCATCTGCGCTCGGGCCAGCGGGCCGAGGCGGTCAGCGACGCCCGCTACTGGGACGCCCTGCGCAAACATGCCGACACGGTGGTGATCGACGCGCCGGCTGCGGATCGCAACGACATGGCCATCACCCTGGCCCCCTATGTCGACGCCACGGTCCTGGTGGTCGCCGCCGAGAGCGGGGCGGCCAGCGAACCCCTGATGCTGCGGGACGAGATCGAGGCGGTCGGCGGCAAGATCGCCGGCGTGGTGGTCAACCGGTCGACCTATAATCCGCCCGGCTTCCTGCGGCGGCTGACGGGCTAGGCCTTTGCGGCCTCGAGCCGGGCGAGTTCGCGCGCGCCGTAAAAATGGGGCTCGAACCCTTTCATCCAGAACAGTTTTCCGACGCCGCGCGCGGTGCGATCGTACATTTCGGCCCGTTTGGGACTGGCGATGAGGGTCAGGGCCGCCGAGGCCGCGCCCCAGACGGCGGTCTGGGCCGCGCCGATGGCCATCCAGCGCGCCACGCCGGGCCAGTCACGCGCCGCCGCCGCTGTCTGGCTGGGCCCCTGGCCATAGGCGAAGGCGCGGGCGAGGGCGTAGCGCAGGGTGGCGCGATGGGCCGGGGCGAACTCCTCGACCCAGGCGTCCGCGGCCCAGCCGAACCGGCCGCCGCGGGCCGCGAGCGCCGCAAACAGGGCGTCATCCTCCCCGCCGGCCTGGTCCGCACCGGTGTCGAACGGTGCCGGGCCGGGCAGGGCGGTCGCCCGCAGCATGAGCGAATTGCCGCATCCGAACGGGTGGTCGATCAGGCCGGTTCGTGCCGGACCCTCGCGGCCGAAGAACCGTTCCAGCCAGGGCTTGAGCCAGGGCGCGGCGTCGGGCGCCCGACCGGTGATCGGGCCGAAAACGGCGTCGGCGCCGGTCGCCTCCCGGGCCTTGAGCAGGGCCGCCAGCCAGCCCGGCGAGGCGGCCTCATCATCGTCGAGAAAGGCGATCAGAGGGGCCTCGGTCGCGGCCAGTCCGGCATTGCGCGCCGTGGCGACGCCGGGCCGGGGCGCGTGCACATAGGTCAGGGGCCAGGGCGCGCTGGACAGAAGGGTGTCAACCGTCGCCGCCGCCGAGCCGACCGGATCATTGTCGACCACCACGATCCTTGACACCCGGTCGGCGACACCGGTCTGGACGAACAGGGAACGCAGGGCCCGTTCGAGGCTTTCGGCCCGCCTGAGGGTCGGAACGATGATCGCGACGTCCGCCATCAGACGGCGTCCGCATAGAGGGCGGCGCGGTAAAGGCGCAGGGAAAAGGCCCGCGCGCCGACCGGCAGCCAGGTCGTTTCCGCGCCGCGCCGCATCATCCGACGCAGCCGTGGCAGGCCGGGTATCCGCTTCAGCAGCCGCGCCGCCTTGTAGCTGGGATAGGCCGCAACGATCGCCGGATGGCGCTCGGCCATGCGGGCGAAATTGGGGGCCGACTGCTCGTATTTCCCGGCCAGGGCCGCGACCGTGTCCAGCCCCATATGGGTGGCGGCGTTGTCGAGGTGGACGACGCGGAACCGGCGCGACACCCGCATCGCCCATTCCACATCTTCCCAGCCCCAGCCGGTGAAGCCGGGGTCGAAGGCCTCGGCCTCGAACACGTCGCGGCGGACCAGCAGGTTGGAGGTGTAGACGTATTTCTCGGGCTGTTTGGCACGCTCGGTCCAGGCCACGCACTCTGATTTCGCCGCAATGGCGCGGTGGACGGCGAAGCGGGCGTCGGTGGGGGCCTGAAGCAGGGAAAAGCCGCCAAAGGCCACGGCCGGATCCTCGCGGGCGGCCAGGTCGGCCCAGTCGCGCAGGAAGCGCCTGTGGTCGGGCCGCATGTCGCTGTCGAGGAACAGCAGGCTGCCGCCGCGCGCCGCCGAGGCCAGGCGGTTGCGGCCGATCGAACGGCCCTCATTGGCGGGCAGGGTGATCAGCCGGACGGGCAGGGTCATGGCACGGATCTGGTCTGTCAGGCGGGCGGTCAGGGCGGCGTCGCGGGTGCCGTCGTCCAGCACCACGATCTCGACCGCGCCGGCTACCGAGGCGGCCTCTTCATCGAGCAGGTTGAGCAGTTCGGCGGGGTCGTCGCGCAGGAAGGGGATCAGCACCGAGACGGCGGGCCTGGCCGCCTTCCAGGCGGGGCTGTCGGTCATCTTCGCCCGTGCGCTCATGCCGTCGCTCCTCGCAGGCCGCGCCGTGCCAGGATGCCCAGCACCACGTCGCGCACGCCCGCCGCGTTCAGGGTCAGGGCTGCCACCGCATAGACGAACACCCCGACGGCGGCGTCGATCACCAGTTCGCCGAGGCCGCCCAACGTCGGCAACCGCGAGACGGCGAAGGCCATGATCCCCGTGGCGACCAGGCAGCGGGCCAGGCTTTCCCAGGGGATGGGCAGGGCGACGACGCGGCGGCCGATCAGCAGGGTTGCGAGCAGGCCGAGGCCGAAGCTGGCTGCCGTGGCCCAGGCGGCGCCGATCAGGCCGAAGCGCGGCACAAGGATCAGGTTCAGAACGACATTCAGACCGGCCGGAATGGCCATGGCGCCAAGCAGGTGGCGGGTCTTCTTGCCGAGGGTGAAGGCCTGGCCGAAATAATAGGCGGTGAGGCCGAACAACAGGGCCGACAGGGCGATCCACGGGGTGACGCTGGTCGCCGCCGTGCGCAGTTCCTCGCCGATCAGCACCTCGGCCAGGGGACGGGCCACCTGGGCCACCCCCGCCGCCGCCGGCAGGCCGATCAGCAGGAAGGTGGACAGCTGTTCGCGGGCGGCGACCTTGAGCCGCTCCATCCCGCCACGCTCCAGCGCCATGACCAGGGCGGGCTGGCCCGCCGTACCCAGCCACAGAAACAGGACATCGAGGGTGCGATTGGCGATCGAATAGCTGGCGTGATAGGCGCCGACCGCCGCCTCATCCAGATAGATGGCCAGCAGGAAGCGGTCGGTCGAGGACAGGACGACCGTCAGGGCGAGGGACGCCGCGATCGGATAGCCATACAGGGCGTATTCGCGGACGCGGCCGGCCTCGAAAGCTCCGCCACGGGCCTGTTTCAGTTCTCCGGGCAGGACGAAGGGCAGGGCGGCCAGCGGGGCGAGGCCCAGACCCAGCAGGGGCGCGGCACCGCCGGCCCCCGCAAGGGCGAAGCCGACACCGATGG
>CAZFQC010000058.1:8274-11891 GCA_964520795.1 uncultured Brevundimonas sp. | reverse complement strand
CGTTGGTGTGGGTGCGCTGGCCGCGGACCGGCAGGCCCTTGCGGTGACGCAGGCCGCGGTAGCAGGCCAGATCCATCAGACGCTTGATGTTCATGGACGTCTCGCGGCGCAGGTCGCCCTCGACGGTGTGATCGCGGTCGATGGTCTCGCGGATCTGCAGCACCTCAGCGTCGGTCAGCTGGTTCACCCGGCGGGCGGATTCGATACCGACCTTGGAGGTGATTTCCTTGGCGGCGTGGGCGCCGATGCCATGGATGTACTGCAGCGCGATCTCCACGCGCTTGTTGGTCGGGATGTTGACACCAGCGATACGGGCCACGAAGCTCTCCAGATACGCGTTGACGGACGCAACAAACGCTCCGGTCAACAGACCAGGAGCGCCGACGTCCTTCGCGGAAGCGCGCCTTATACAGGGGATTCAGGTTCCGTCAACGGTTACAGGGCCGATCACGACGTCACAGAACCAGCAGGCCTCGGCTCCGATGGGGCTGCCCGGCGGGATGGCGACGGGGTGGCGCGTAGCCGAGATCAATTGATCCAGCCGCTCCCGGTCGTTCAGCAGCGCACCAAGCCAGCGGTCATGAGCACGCTGGAGCGGGTCCGGGGCGTTCGATCGACGCAGGATGCCAGACAAGGTGCCAAGCCGCTGATCCACGAGGGCCGCCGCCGTGGACGACAGTTCGTCGCCCCGCTGCAGGGCCGCCAGCGTCAGCACATAGCGGGCCTGAACCCGGCGCGCGGCCTCACCGGACGACCCGGTCGCCGGCGCGAACACCGCGCGGCCGGTGCGGTCGATGACCTCGCCGAGACCCAGCGCCTCCGGATCGCGAGCCTGGGCATTGATCAGCCGGTTGACACGCTCCGGCGCGAACAGGGCGGACAGGGTAACGTCCGCTGCTGCGTCTGCGAGCGCGCCTGGATCGAAGGCGCGACCGGTTCCTGCCACGAACAGTTCGGTCTCGTGCTGCGCATCGGCGTCACCTGATTGCTGCGCAGCCAGAAGGTCCTGCAAGGCAGCGGGCAGTGTCAGGCCGTTCGGGTCCAGTGTAGAAAGAAGGGCGTCCAGGGCATCGCGCTGACGATCGGCTGGAACGGGACTGGCGGTCTCCCGGCCATCCCCGGCCAGGGGATAGGCATAGTCGACGCCTCCCACCCATTTGGCCACGGCATCGACCTGGTAGCGATGGAACAGATAGATCGGGACCAGACGACGACGCAGGTCATTGACGGCCTGACCGCGCGGCATCGACGCCAGACCAAAATTGTCCAGAGCGATCCGCCTGATGTTCATGATGTGGCCCATCTCGGCGACAGGATCCGCACCATTGTCCCACAGACTGCCCCAGGGCTGAGCGTCACCGCCGACCCGGGCGTCGGCGTCTGTGACGAAGCGATACCGAAGGGCACCCTCGCGGGCCTTGGCATCCAGCGTGGCAGCATCGGCCTCGCCGTAGAGCCAGTCGATCGCGAACCGGTCCCAGCCCCCCAGGCCGGTACCATAGGCATCCGACAGGTCCAGCCGTTCGCCGTCGATACGGATCAGGGGCACCGGATAGTCCATCACCGAGGCCCGATCCTGGGTCGAGCCGGCAAAATTGTGCATCAGGCCGATTGCGTGACCGACCTCGTGCGCGGCCAGTTGTCGAATCCGGGCCAGGGCCACACGCTGGACTTCGGGGTTCCCGGATCCGACCAGACCATCCAGGATCAGCATGTCCTGACGAATCCGCAGTGAGCCCAGCAGCACGGACCCCTTCACGATCTCGCCCGTCCGCGGGTCGGCAACACTCTGGCCGTAGGACCAGCTGCGCGTCGCCCGGTTGACCCAATTGATCACGTTATAGCGGGCATCGAGCGGGTCGACGCCTTCCGGCAGGACCTCGACCCTGAAGGCATCGACATAGCCCGCCCGTTCGAAGGCCTCGGCCCACCAGCCGGCGCCCTCGACCAGCGCTGAGCGGACAGGCTCAGGCGCGGCACGGTCGACATAGAAGACGATTGGCTCGACCACAGTCGAGCGGGCTGCGGTCGGGTCAGTCTTCTCAAGTCGAAAACGTTGCGCCAGCCGGGTCACGATCGGCTGGTCGAGCGGGGCAGAGAAGTCAGCGACCACGAGATTGATCGCGCCCGTGCGGGGATCAAAGGCCCGCGTCCGGTAGCCATCGTCAGGCAGACGGATGAAGCTGTGGCGCACGGTGAACGTCGCCCGGCGGGCGTCCGGCGCGATCCCCGAGACCGCCCGCCCCGGCTGATCGCTGGTGAAGGTCAGGCGGGCCTCGAGTTCCACATTGTCCGGAAAGGCCCGCGCCGCGCCCGTGTCAACGAGGCTCAGCTCCGGGACGGCCCGGAAAGTCCCCTGCCCCGTGCTTTTGAGCGCATCTGCAATCCCCGCGGCATCCCAGGTCAGCAAGCCGCTGATATCCACGATAGCTCCGCCGTCCGGCGTCGCCTGTTCGATCTTGCCCGCCCAGACCGTCGAACCGAGGAAGGCGTCCCGCGCGGCGGCCTGTTCCTCCGCGCTGCCTCTGGCCGCACGATAGGCCGGGTTTTCGTACTCGGCCACGACCCGGTCGCCGAGACGGCGGAAGGCCAGGATATGCGTCGGCCCGATCTGGGCGCGATCAAGGCCCGTCGTGGCCGAACCGACCCCCGTGCGGAGCGAGGTGTGATGAATGACGCGCAACATGATCCCGTCGGCCCCGGCCGGTGGCAGCTCGATCAGAATCCGCGCGCCGGCACTGTCAGGGCGAACGGTAAACAGCCCCTCGAGACGGGTGGTCGGGATCGCAGGGACGGCGGGGACGGCGGGCACGGCCTGAGCGGCCGGAACGGGGCTTGCCTCGCCACGGCTGGTGAAGGCGGTCAGGGCCGTGGCCGTGACGGTCATGAGAACGACCAGCGATGCGCCTGAACGTCTGAAAGCCAAAACCACACCCCGTCCGCTGTTCCCGCATAGAGCGGATGCCGAGGCGCGGGAGTCAATACAGGCGGAACCCGGGGATCAGCGCCCGAACTGGACGGAGACGGTCACCCGCTGGCCCTCGACCGGCTGGCCGACGGCCGTCATGGGCGGGCGATAGCGAAAGAAGGCCGTGGCCCTCAGCGCCTGTTCGCCGAAACCAAAGCCGAGCGGGCTTTCGTTGACGATCCGGCAGTCGCCGAGCCGCTGATCGATACGAATGACGCAGTTGACCGCGACCCGGCCCGGCGGGCGGCGTACGCCACGGACCGCAGGTGGGGCAACCGACTGGATTTCAGCCGAGGTCGCAGGGCGCAGGATCATCGGCCCGGTCCCGCCCGAGCCAGGGCCGGCTCCGTCGCCGACGCCCGTCCCCGTCCCCGCGCCTGTCCCGCCCTGCCCCACCCCGGGGGTCGGGTCGGCGACCGGAGCGGCACCGACGACCAGCGCCGGCTCGGGTGCCTGAACGGGCGGGGCGGGCAGTTCGCGGGGTTTGTCCGCGGGTTTGGGCGTCACATGGATGCGCGAGGGCGCTGCGGGCGCGCCGCCGCCCTGCGTCCTGGCCGGCTCCGCGGGCGGCGGCGGGGGCGGCGGGCGGAACAGGAAGACAGTGATCGGCGGCGTCGGGTCCGTCAGGGGGACCGGGGCGTCCGCGCGG
>CAZFQC010000058.1:0-8174 GCA_964520795.1 uncultured Brevundimonas sp. | reverse complement strand
ATCTCGCTCAGCAGGCCCTTGTTGGCATAGTAGGGCAACAGGGGCGCGGTGTTGCGGTTGTAGGCGTCCAGCCGGACCTTGAAGCTCTCGGGATTGTCGTCCGGGCGGCCCTGGTCGGCGAAACGCACGGCGACGCGGTCCAGCAAGGCGGCGTCGTCCACCTTGAGCCGAATGACGTGGTCGATCTGCTTGCCCAGCTTGGCCAGCATTTCGTCCAGGGCCACGGCCTGGGCCACGGTGCGGGGGAAGCCGTCGAAGATGGCCCCGCCCGCGTCTCCGGCCTCTTTCAGCCGGGCCTCGATCAGGGCGATGACGATGGCGTCGGACACCAGGTCGCCGCGCGACATGATGGCCTGGCATTCGCGCCCGAGCTCGGAGCCGGACGCGATGGCCTCGCGCAGCATGTCGCCGGTCGACAACTGGACCATGCCGCGGGCCTCGACCAGACGCTTGGCCTGGGTGCCCTTGCCCGCCGCCGGCGGTCCGAACAGGATCAGGTTCATTGCCGCCCTCCCTGACCGGCCCTAGCGCCGGACGGGGGCGGTGACGCCCTTGCCAGCGGGCTTGCCGCGACCGCGCAGCTTGGCCTTCTTGATCAGGCCTTCGTACTGGTGGGCGAGCAGTTGCGACTGGATCTGCGCCACCGTGTCCATGGTCACCGAGACCACGATCAGGATCGAGGTGCCGCCGAAGGCGAGGCCCGAGCCCCAGTTGGCGATGACCATTTCCGGCAGCAGGCAGACGGCCGTGATGTAGGCGGCGCCGATCACGGTCAGGCGGGTCAGGACATAGTCGAGATATTCCGCCGTCCGCTTGCCCGGGCGGATGCCCGGCAGGAAGCCGCCGTATTTGCGCAGGTTCTCGGCCGTGTCCTCGGGATTGAAGGTGATCGAGGTGTAGAAGAAGCAGAAGAAGATGATCAGCGCGCCGTACAGCAGCATGAACACCGGCTGGCCGTGCTGCATCTGGGCGGTTACCAGCGGCAGCCAGTCCATCCACGCCGGCAGGTCCGCATTCGCGGTCATCTGGGCCACCGTGGTCGGCAGCATCAGCAGCGACGAAGCGAAGATCGGCGGAATGACGCCGGCGGTATTGACCTTCAGCGGCAGGAACGAGCGCTCGCCCCCCGCCATCCGGTTGCCTTCCTGGCGCTTGGGATACTGGATCAGAAGCCGGCGCTGGGCCCGTTCCATGAAGACGATGAAGACCACGACCGCGATCATCATCACGGTGATGAACAGCAGGGTGAAGGGCGACATCTGACCCTGCTGGGCCAGGCCGAACATGCGGGCGACCGTGCCCGGCAGAACGGCGACGATGCCGGCGAAGATGATCAGCGAAATACCGTTGCCGACGCCGCGCGCCGTCACCTGCTCACCCAGCCACATCAGGAACATGGTGCCGCCCGTCAGGACGGTGATGGTCGAGACGATGAAGAACAGGCCGGGCTGGTCGATCAGATTGGGCTGGGCGTTGAGGCCGAAGGCGATGCCGGTCGACTGGAACAGGGCCAGCACAACGGTCAGATAGCGGGTGTACTGGTTCAGCTGCTTGCGGCCGCTCTCGCCGCCTTCCTTCTTCAGCTTCTCCCAGGGCGGATAGACCGCGCCCATCAGCTGGACGATGATCGACGCCGAGATGTAGGGCATCACGTTCAGCGCGAAGACGGCGAACCGCTCGACCGCGCCGCCGGAGAACATGTTGACCATGTCCAGCACGCCGCGCTGGCTGTCCGGGTTCTGGAAGAAGGCCAGGAAGGCCTCCGAATTGATCCCGGGAACCGGCACATAGGTGCCGATGCGGTAGATCAGCAGCGCCAGGAGCGTGAACAGCAGACGTTTGTGCAGCTCGGTCGCCTTGGCGAACGAGCCCATGTTCATGTTTGCTGCGAGTTGTTCGGCGGCCGAAGCCATATGTCGTCACCCCGACTTGTCAGAACGCGGCGTATCGGACCTGAATCCGGCGCCTGCGTCCAGATAGGCGAAGGGCGCCCGCTTAGCGAGGGCGCCCTTCAAGCTTATTTCTTCGCGGCCGTCCGCGTGGTGCGGGCCGAGATCTTGTTGGCGTCGCCGCGCGGCGCCTTGGCGGGCGGAGCCTTGCCCTTGGCGGCGTTGCGCTTCTCGATGCGCGCAGCGGCCTTGGCTTCAGCGGCGATCCGCTCCTGGACGACAGTGCCGCCGGCGGCTTCGATCGCCTTGACGGCACCGGCCGAGGCCGACCAGACGACGAGGTTCAGCTTGGACTTGATCTCGCCGGTACCGAGGATGCGGACACCGTCCTTGACGCGACGGATCACGCCGGCCGCGACCAGGGCGTCGCCCTTGATCTCGCCCTTGATGTCCAGCTTCTTGGCGTCGATGGCGTCCTGCAGGCGCCACAGGTTCACTTCGGCCAGCTTGAGCGCGCCCGGATTGTTGAAGCCGCGCTTGGGCATCCGCATGTACAGCGGCATCTGGCCGCCTTCGAAGCCGCCGATGGCGACGCCCGAACGCGACTTCTGACCCTTGACGCCGCGACCGGCGGTCTTGCCCTTGCCCGAACCCGGGCCGCGGCCGACGCGCATGCGCTTCTTGTGAGCGCCCTCGTTGTCGCGAATTTCGTTCAGTTTCATGTGCCTGATCCTTTCGGGTGCTAGCGCTCGCCGCGGACGACGAACTCGGCTTTGAAATAATGAAGGGCCGCTTCTAGGCGGCCCCCTTCAGCATCGCAAGACGCGAGACGCCCTCCCCCGGTCAGGGAGAGGGCGAAACGGCTTACTTTTCGACGATCTCGGTCAGGTGGGCGACCTTGGCGATCATGCCGCGAACCGAGGGGGTGTCTTCCAGCGTGGACTCGCGGCCCATGCGGTTGAGACCCAGGCCCATCAGGGTGGCGCGCTGGTCCGACTTGCGACGGATCGGGCTGCCGGTCTGGCGGACGGTGACGGTGGCTTTGGATTCGGTCTTGGCCATGGTCAGGCTTCCTGGGCTTCAGGCGCCGCTTCCGGAGCCGAGGCGCCGTCGTTGCGACGACCCATCAGATCGGCGACCTTCTTGCCGCGCTTGGATGCGACCTGACGGGGCGACGACTGGACCTTGAGGGCCTCGAACGTGGCGCGGATCATGTTGTAGGGGTTCGACGAACCGGTCGACTTGCCCACGACGTCCTGGACGCCGAGAGTTTCGAGCACGGCACGCATCGGACCGCCCGCGATGACGCCGGTCCCGGGAGGGGCGGCGCGCATCATGATCTTGCCGGCGCCCCAACGGCCGTTGCCGTCGTGGTGCAGGGTGCGGTTCTCGCGGAGCGGAACGCGGATCATGGTCTTCTTGGCTTCTTCGGTCGCCTTGCGGATGGCTTCCGGCACTTCACGCGCCTTGCCGTGACCGAAGCCGACGCGGCCCTTGCCGTCGCCGACGACCATCAGGGCCGCGAACGAGAACCGGCGACCGCCTTTGACGGTAGCGGCGACGCGGTTGATGTGGACCAGCTTTTCGACGATGTCCGAATCCGGACCCTCGACGGGAGCGTTGCGGTTGTCACGACGGTTGCGATCGTTGCCGCCGCCGCCGCGTTGGGGTGTTTGCGCCATCTGTCGCGTCCCTTAGAAATTCAGGCCGGCTTCACGCGCGGCATCCGCCAGCGCCTTCACCCGTCCGTGATAGATGTAACCGCCGCGATCGAAGACGACGTCCTTGACGCCCTTCTCGATGGCGCGTTCGGCGATCAGCTTGCCGATCATGGCGGCGGCCGCCACGTCGGAACCCTTGATCTTCTTGCCCTTCTCGCCTTCCAGCGAGGAGGCCGAAGCGACCGTGACGCCGTTCAGGTCGTCGATGATCTGGGCCGAGATGTTCTTGTCCGAACGGTACACCGACAGACGCAGGCGTCCGTTGGCGACAGCCTTCAGGCGGCGGCGAGTGCGCTCGGTGCGGCGCTGGGCTTGTTGTCGAAGAGAGAGAGCCATGACCTACTTCTTCTTGCCTTCCTTGCGCCGGACCTTTTCGCCCGTGTAGCGGACGCCCTTGCCCTTGTAGGGCTCCGGCGGACGCAGCTTGCGGATGACGGCGGCGATCTGACCCACGGCCTGCTTGTCAGCGCCGGAGATCTTGATTTCCGTCTGCTTGGGCACCGCGAAGGTGACGCCGGCAGGCGGCTGGATGTCGACTTCGTGCGAGAAACCGAGCTGCAGCGACAGGGCGTTGCCCTTCATCGCGGCGCGGTAACCGACGCCGACCAGGTCGAGGCTCTTTTCAAAGCCCGTGGTGACGCCGACCACCATGTTGTCGACCAGGGTGCGCGACAGGCCCCACATGGCCCGCGAACGCTGGGTGTCCTCGCGCATGGTCATGTTCAGGCCGTCGTCGCCCCGGGTGACCTCGATCTCGTCGGCGACGGTCCAGGAGCGCTCGCCCTTGGGACCCTTCACCGAGACCGTCTGGCCGTCGAGCGTGACGGTCACGCCCTTCGGCACTTCAATGGTGCGTTTTCCGATACGGGACATCTTAGTAGACCCTGCAGAGGACTTCGCCGCCCACCTTGGCTTCGCGAGCCGCGGTGTCCGACATGACGCCCTTGGACGTGGAGAGGATCGAGATGCCGAGGCCGTTCTTGATCGGCTTCAGATCGGAGATCGCGGAGTAGACGCGGCGGCCCGGCTTGGACACGCGGGCGATCTCGGCGATGACCGGCTGGCCGTCGAAGTATTTCAGCTCGATCTCGAACTGCGGGAATTCGCCGGGGTTCTGAACCAGCGCATAGCCGCGGATGTAGCCTTCGTCCTGCAGCACGTCGAGGACGCGCTGGCGCAGGCGGGAAGCCGGGGTGAGCACCTTGGAACGCTTGCGCATGTGCGCGTTCCGGATGCGGGCGATCATGTCGCTCAGGGGATCGTTGATCATCATGTCTGTCGCTCCCCTTACCAGCTGGACTTGGTCAGACCCGGGATCTGACCCAGTTTGCCGAGTTCACGAAGCGCGATACGGCTCATCTTGAGCATGCGATAGAAGGCCCGCGGACGGCCCGTCACTTCGCAGCGGTTGCGAATCCGGTTGGCGGCCGAGTTGCGCGGCAGCTTGGCCAGCTTGAGGCGCGCCTCGAAGCGCTCCTCGAGAGGCAGGGATTCGTTGTTGGCGGTCGCCTTCAGGGCGGCCCGCTTGTCGGCGTATTTCGCGACGAGGGCCTTGACCATCTCGTTGCGGTTTACGGCGCTTTTCTTAGCCATGGTTTCTTTCCCTTCCCGCTCAGTTCGTCACGAACGGGAACTTGAACTCGGTGAGAAGCGCGCGCGCCTCGTCATCAGTCCTGGCCGTGGTGCAGACGATGATGTCCATGCCCCACATCTGGTCGATCTGGTCGTAGTTGATCTCGGGGAACACGATGTGTTCCTTGAGGCCCATGGCGTAGTTGCCGCGACCGTCGAACGAGGTCGGCTTCAGGCCGCGGAAATCCTTCACGCGCGGCAGCGCGATCGTGATCAGGCGGTCGAGGAACTCGTACATCTGGTCGCCGCGCAGGGTGACCTTGCCGCCGATGACCATGCCTTCGCGCAGCTTGAAGCCGGCGATGGAGTTGCGGGCCTTGGTGGCGACGGGCTTCTGACCGGCGATGGCGGCCAGGTCCTTGAGGGCCGCGGTGGCCTTCTTGGAGTCAGCCACGGCTTCGCCGATGCCCATGTTGAGGACGATCTTGTCCAGCTTGGGCATCTGCATCGGGTTGGTGTAGCCGAACTTCTCGGTCAGCACGCCCTTGATGCGGTCGTTGTACTCGCCCTTGAGGCGCGGGGTGTATTTGGTGTCGGCCATTAGATGACGTCTCCCGTCGTCTTGGCGAAGCGGACCTTCTTGTCGCCTTCCATGCGGAAGCCGACGCGCGCCGCCTTGCCGTTGGCGTCGGCGATCGCGACGTTCGACAGGTGAAGCGACGCTTCCTTGTTCTTGATGCCGCCCTGGGGGTCGGCCTGGGTCGGGCGGGTGTGGCGCTGGACCATATTGATCCCCTGCACCATGACGCGGTTCGTGGCCGGCAGGACCTTGGTCACCTTGCCGGTGCGGCCCTTGTCCTTGCCCGTGAGCACCACGACGTTGTCGCCGGTCTTGATCTTGGCGGCCATGACTACAGGACCTCCGGAGCCAGAGAGATGATCTTCATGTGGTTCTTGGCGCGCAGTTCGCGGGGAACCGGGCCGAAGATCCGGGTGCCGACCGGCTCGTTCTGCTTGTTGACGATGACGGCGGCCGACTTGTCGAAGCGAATGACAGAGCCGTCCTTGCGCATGATGTCCTTGGCGGTGCGCACGACGATGGCGCGCACGACGTCGCCCTTCTTCACGCGGCCGCGGGGAATGGCTTCCTTCACCGAGGCGACAATGGTGTCGCCCACCGAGGCGTAGCGGCGCTTGGAGCCGCCCAACACCTTGATGCACATGACCCGGCGAGCACCCGAATTATCGGCTACCTCCAGGTTAGTTTGCATCTGGATCATAGGATCAGATCTTTCTGATTACGAAGCGGAAGCCGAGGAGTCCGACAGGACTTCCCAGCGCTTCAGCTTGGACTTGGGGGCGCACTCGATGATGCGGGCCTGGTCGCCCACCTTGAGGGCGTTGGCTTCGTCATGAGCGTGATACTTCTTGGACAGGCGCACGATCTTTTTCAGGACCGGGTGCAGCAGCGTGCGTTGGACGACGACGACGACAGTCTTGTCGCCCTTGTCGGAGACGACCACGCCTTCGAGAACTCGTTTCGGCATCTTCGTTTCCTTAAACCGCTGCGCGATTTGCACGCAGGAGCGTGGAAATGCGGGCGATGTCCTTGCGCACTTCCGAGACCCGATGGGTCTTTTCCATCTGGCCGGTGGCGGCCTGGAAGCGCAGGTTGAACTGTTCCTTCTTGAGCTTCAGAAGCTCATCGGCCAGCTGGTCGGGCGTCTGGGCCCGGAGGTCGGCGATCTTGGTCATGCGCCTGCGTGCTCCACGTGCGAGACACCGGCGTCGAGGCGGGTGACCACCTTCGTACGGACCGGCAGCTTGGCGGCGCCGAGACGCAGGGCCTCGCGGGCGATGTCGTCCGGCACGCCGTCGATTTCAAACAGGATCCGGCCCGGGTGGCAGCGCGCCGCCCAGTGATCCACGGCGCCCTTGCCCTTGCCCATGCGGACTTCGGCCGGCTTGCCCGTGACGGGCAGGTCGGGGAACACGCGGATCCAGACGCGGCCCTGACGCTTCATCTGGCGGGTGATCGCGCGGCGGGCCGCCTCGATCTGACGCGCCGTGATGCGTTCCGGCTCCACCGTCTTCAGGCCATAGGACCCGAAGTTCAGCGAGAAGCCGCCTTTGGCGGCACCGTGGATGCGGCCCTTGAAGGCCTTGCGGTACTTGGTTTTCTTCGGTTGCAGCATGACTTAGCTCTCACGTGCCCGGTCGCGGCGCGGACCGCGATCACCGCGGGGACCGCCGCGTTCACGGCCTTCGTTGGACGACGGACCAGCAGCCTCTGCAGCCCAGCGCTTGTCCTGGGCCATCGGATCGTGCTCGAGCACCTCACCCTTGAAGACCCAGACTTTGACACCGATGATGCCGTAGGTCGTCTTGGCCTCGATGAAGCCGTAGTCGATGTCGGCGCGCAGGGTGTGCAGCGGCACACGGCCTTCGCGATACCATTCCATCCGCGCGATTTCCGCGCCGCCGAGGCGGCCCGACACGTTGATGCGGACGCCCTTGGCACCGAGACGCATGGCCGACTGCATCGAACGCTTCATGGCGCGGCGGAAGGCGATCCGGCGTTCCAGCTGCTGCGCGATGTTCTCGGCGATCAGCTGGGCGTCCGTCTCGGGCTTGCGCACTTCGATGATGTTCAGGTGAACTTCACCCTCGGTGCGCGCCGAGAGGTCGTTGCGGAGCTTCTCGATGTCATCGCCCTTCTTGCCGATCACGACACCCGGACGGGCGGCGTAGATCGTCACGCGGCACTTCTTGTGCGGACGCTCGATGATGATGCGCGACACGCCGGCGGCGTTCAGGCGTTCCTTCAGCCACGTGCGCAGCTTGAGGTCCTGGTGCAGCAGCTTGGCGTATTCGGCGCCGCGGGCGAACCAGCGGCTGTCCCACGTACGGTTGACGCCGAGGCGCAGACCGATCGGATTGACTTTCTGACCCATCAGGCGGCCTCACCAGCTTCGCGGACCACGATGGTGAT
>CAZFQC010000057.1:10727-12074 GCA_964520795.1 uncultured Brevundimonas sp. | reverse complement strand
CCGTGCTGCTGCTGACCACCAATGTCGCCGCCCGCCTGACCGGGGCCGACGACAAACGGTTTCACATCATTGTGTGGCTGGCGCTGGTGGCGGCGATTCCGGTCGCGGCCATGATCACCTGTCACCTCGTCGAACGCCCGGCCCGCAAGGCCCTGAGGGGTATTGCCGACCGCCGGGCCGCGAGGGCAGCCGCGACGAAAGCGCGCACGAACTCGCCCGACAGGGTGCTTCAACCCTCGGAAACTATCGTCTAAGGCTAGCCCACCGGAAACGGGTCGGGACCTACGCCAGCATGATGAAACGGCTCACAGCCGCCGCGGTTGCGGCGACCCTCGGTTTTTCCGTGCTGGGCTACGCCCCCGCCGTGAAGGCCGATGAGCCGTACTGGCAGTGTGTGACCTTCGCCCGGATGTTCTCGGGAATCGACATCTTCGGTGACGCCCTGACCTGGTGGCGCCAGGCCCAGGGCCGGTTCCGCACCGGCGGCCGGCCGGAGACCGGTTCGGTCCTCGCCTTCCAGCCGAGCGGCCGGATGACCCGCGGCCACGTCGCCGTCGTCTCGGAAGTCCTGACCGATCGTGTGATCCGCGTAACCCACGCCAACTGGGGCGGCAGCCGCGGCCGGATCGAGGAAAATGTCACCGTCGTCGATGTCTCCCATGACGGCGACTGGACTGCGGTCAAGGTCTGGTACAATCCGATCCACGACCTCGGCACCACCGTCTATCCGACCTACGGCTTCATCCATAAAGCCCCGTCATCGCCGTCCGAGGGCGTGATGATGGCCTCGGCGCCGGCGGCCAACGGCCAGCCCTGACGGGCGGATCACGGATCCGGTCTTGACCCGCGGGCGTCGTCCGCGCTTCCTGCGGTCAGCCCCCGGAGTCTCCCATGCGCCCCCTCTTCGCCGCCCTCGCCGTTCTCGTCCTCGCCGCCTGTTCGCCGTCCGCGGAACCGGACCAGCCGGATGCGCCGCCCGAGCAGCCTGCGCCGGTGCTCGGCGGCGTCGATCTGGGCCAGCCGGTCCGCGCCCTCGGCACCGAGCCGTTCTGGAGCGTCGACTTCACCGGGACCGAGATGGTCTATACGGCCCCCGAACCGCCCGAACAGCGTGCGCCCCAGCCCAATCCCGTGGTCCAGGGCACGACGGCGAGCTACGAGGCGGAAACCGCCGACGGGACCGGGCTTCGCGTCACCCTGATCGCCACCGAATGCTCGGACGGCATGAGCGACCGCACCTATCCGCTGACGGCGATGGTCAAGCTGGGGGACCGCGACCTGACCGGCTGCGCCGCCTCGACCGCCGCCGTCATGTCGGTCGGCGAAAGCGGGCCGGTGGTCGAATAG
>CAZFQC010000057.1:7172-10627 GCA_964520795.1 uncultured Brevundimonas sp. | reverse complement strand
AGCGTTCGCATCGCCCCCAGCCGGGCGAAGGCCACCAGCAGCGCCTTCCGCCGTGCCGGGGCCAGGGGCGAGGTCGGTGCCTCGCGCACCACCGCTCCGCCGAAACCGTCGGCGACGATCAGTCCCGGCTCTTCGGGCAGGATGTCGCTCGGGAACTCGGGTGCCACCGCGAAATAGAAGGCGTCGCAGAACGGCCCGTATTCGTGCCATTTGCGGTCGACGCGATAGTCCTCGACGCCCGACTTGACCTCGCAGATGACGATGTCGCCGCGCGGCCCCAGGGCCATGACGTCGGCGCGCCGGCCATTGGGCAGGCCGACCTCCAGCAGGGGGGCGTAGCCGAGATCGACCATCAGCCGCGCGGCACCCCGGGTCACCGCCAGGGTGGTCTGCGGGCGGCTGAAGACAAGGTCGATCTGGAGCAGGGCGGCGGCCATTCCATCCTTATGTTCGGCATATGTTCCGATTTCAAGCCGGGCTTCGCGCTGCCGGTGCCTTCCGTTGTGATGAACCAGCCGGCAGCCGCAACTTCGCGGAAGGGGTCCTCCAACTCCGCGGACGAGTGTCTACCGCCCCGTATGAACCACGGTCCCGGTGTCCAGGCCCAGGGCCCGGGCGCGGGCCAGCAGGCGGGCGCGTTCGGCCTCGGCCGGGCTCTGGCTGCGGTGCCAGACCCACCAGTCGGACTTGTTCGGCAGGGCCATGATGGCCCAGCTGTAGTCGGGCGCATGGTCCCAGACCCAGTAGTTCTGTCCCGCCAGTCCGCCCACGCCCAGCAGGCCGGTCAGGGTGAAGCGGAAGCGGGCGTTGTTGCCCGGATCGGTGACCCGGGCGTTGGCCCGCAGGGTCTCGACGACGCCGTCCGTACGCCGGGTGCAGGTGACGACGATGGAATAGCGGTTGGGCTGGTTCTGTGGATTGAAGTCGATCTGGGCCCGGCGGCAGTCCTTCTGGGCGTCATTGGGGCTGCGCGCGATCTCGAACCAGCGGCCGTCGAACTGGTCCAGCGCCACATTGCGCGCCTGGGCGGCAACGGGGCTGGCCACGGCGCAAAGGCCGAGGGCAAGGGTCAGGGCGGCGGCGGTTCGAATGGCGGTCATCGGGGCGTCCCTCGCGGCGGTTGGCGCATAGATACGAATGAACCGCCTGAAGGGTTTCCCGTCTAGAGGATGTATCGGCTCAGATCGGCGTCGCGGGCCAGTTCCGCGACCAGGTCGCGCACCCGCCGGCCGTCGAAGGCGACGGTCTGGCCGGACAGGTCCGAGGCCTTGAAGCTGGTCTCCTCCAGCACCCGCTCCAGCACGGTGACCAGCCGCCGCGCGCCGATGTTCTCGACCGCGCCATTGGCCGCCACGGCGGCGTCGGCCAGGGCCTCGACCGCGTCCGGGGTGAAGGTCAGCGTCACGTTCTCGGTGGCCAGCAGGGCCTGGTTCTGGCGGATCAGATTGGCTTCCGGTTCGGTCAGGATCCGCACGAAATCGTCCCGCGTCAGGGCCTTCAGCTCGACCCGGATCGGCAGCCGGCCCTGAAGCTCGGGCAGCAGGTCGCTGGGCTTGGCGACATGAAAGGCGCCCGAGGCGATGAACAGCACATGGTCCGACTTCACCGGCCCGTATCTGGTCGAGACCGTCGTGCCCTCGATCAGGGGCAGAAGGTCGCGCTGCACGCCTTCGCGGGAGACGTCGCCGCCGGTCCGGTCCGACCGGCCGGCGACCTTGTCGATCTCGTCGATGAAGACGATGCCCTCGTTCTCGGCCAGTGCCAGGGCCTCGGCGGTCAGGCTCTCCTGGTCCAGCAGCCTGTCGCTCTCCTCGGTGATCAGCGGGGCCACGGCGTCGCGGACCGACAGCTTGACCGTCTTCGTCCGCGCGCCGCCCAGCTTGCCCAGCATTTCCGACAGATTGATCATCCCGACATTGCCGCCGCCGGGGATGTCCAGCCCCTGCACGGGCGAGGCCGTGTCGGCCAGCTGGAGCTCGATCTCCTTGTCGTCCATCTCGCCGGCCCGCAGCTTCCTGCGGAAGCTCTCCCGGGTGGCGGGCTGCGAGCCCGGACCGACCAGGGCGTCGAGTATCCGTTCCTCGGCGGCAGCCTCGGCCTTCGCCTTGACCCCGACGCGCCGCTTGTCGCGCACCATGACCAGCGCCGCCTCGACCAGGTCGCGCAGGATGGAGTCCACGTCGCGGCCGACATAGCCGACCTCGGTGAATTTGGTTGCCTCGACCTTGAGGAAGGGCGAACCGGCCAGTTTGGCCAGCCGCCGGGCGATCTCGGTCTTGCCGACGCCGGTGGGGCCAATCATCAGGATGTTCTTGGGTGTCACCTCGTCCCGCAGGTCGTCGGGCACGCGCTTGCGCCGCCAGCGGTTCCGCAGGGCCACGGCCACGGCGCGCTTGGCGTCGTCCTGGCCGACGATGAAACGATCCAGTTCGGAGACGATTTCGCGGGGGGAAAGCTCGGTCATGATCTGCAGATAGGCGAGGTCAGCCCCCGGCGGGAGGGGGTGCGGGAGCAGGGGCCGGTATCAGCTGGGCCAGGACGATCCGGAACCCTTCCTCCTGTCTTTGCCAGAGGCGCACATAGTGGCCGGTCCGTTCCTCTCCGTCGCGGGTCCAGGCGGCCGGACCATAGGTCCAGACGAGGTCGCCGTACTGCGACTGGCCGCCACCTCCGGTCGGGCCGAACCGGAACGTCGCGGGCCAGGCGTCGAGGGCGTCCGCAAAGGCCTCCCGCCCGATCGCCGGCGCACGGGGTGCGACGTACAGCCGCCCGTTGTCCGCCATCGCCGCCAGATGGGCGGCCTTCTGATCGGTCGCGGCGGCCCGGGCGAGGGCGGCCTCCTCTGCCCGCACCCGCGTCATCGCCCAGTCAGGGGCCACCGGGGGCGGCGGGCTGCCCAGTGAGGTGACCACCTGCAGCAATTCCGGCCCGGGCGGCAGGATCACCGGCTCGCTGTCCGGTCCCGGGACGTCCGCTGCGCTCGCCCCCGAGCCGCCGTCATAGACCCACCGCCATGACCCGTCGGCCTGCTTCTGCCAGATGGTGAAATAGTGCCCGGTCCGCCGGCCGTTTACGGCCACGCCGCCGGTGGTGAAGCCCAGATCGCCGGAGCGGGAGATGCCCGCGAAATTCGGCCACCACTCCAGCCGGATCTCATCGGCGGGGCGCGGGATCTCCGGCGGGAAGACGTTACGGACGGTCTGGACCTGTCCGTCGCCGATCATGACGGCGTCCGGCACGGCCCATCTGTTGAAACTGGCGGTGAGCCCCAGCACCGGGGCGTCCGCGGCGAAGGCCCGCTCGGCAGCCACGATGGGCGCGACATCGGGTGCCTGGGCAAGGGCCGGGCCGGCGACGATCAGGGCGGCAGCGAAGGCGATGGCGCGCATGGGAAGTTCTCCGCCCCGCATTGATCGCCGAAACCGCCCGCCTGTCCCGTTAAATCGCGGCAAGGC
>CAZFQC010000057.1:5675-7072 GCA_964520795.1 uncultured Brevundimonas sp. | reverse complement strand
CTCAACCGTCAGATTGCCGTTCGTATAGACGCAGATCTCCGCCGCGATCTCCATGGCGCGGCGGGCGATGGTCTCGGCGTCCAGGTCGGTGTTGTCGATCAGGCCGCGCGCCGCCGCCAGGGCGTAGTTGCCGCCCGAGCCGACCGCGGCCACGCCATGTTCCGGCTCCAGCACGTCGCCGACGCCGGTGACGGTGAAGATCGAGCTCCGGTCCGCGACCAGCAGCATGGCCTCGAGCTTGCGCAGATAGCGATCGGTTCGCCAGTCCTTGGCCAGGTCGACGCAGGCACGGGCCAGCTGGTCCGGATACTGCTCCAGCTTGGCTTCCAGCCGTTCGATCAGGGTGAAGGCGTCGGCTGTCGCTCCGGCGAAGCCCGCCAGTACCTTGCCGCCCGCCAGCACCCGCACCTTGCGTGCGGCACCCTTGACGATGGTGGCGCCCATCGAGACCTGGCCGTCGCCGGCGATGACCGTCCGGCCGTTCTTGCGCACGGCCAGGATGGTGGTGCCGTGCCATTCGGGGAAGGGAGAGTTCGCGTTCATCATCCCTTGCAGATGGCGACCGAAATGCGGCGCGGCAAGCGGGAATCGAAGCGAATTCAATGCTCCCGGCCAGCCATAATATTACCAATGTAACCCGTTACACTGTCTGACTGTACCCCACAATTCGACATATAAGGGAGCCGTCGTGCTTCATCGCGTCATATACGCCAGCGAAGCCGTTGGCGCGACCGGGACCTCGACCCTGTCGATCGCCCAGATTCTGGGCGTCTCGGACCGCAACAACCGGCGCGACCGCGTGTGTGGCTGCCTGATGTTCCACCAGGGCCATATCCTCCAGGCGCTGGAGGGCGAGCGTGGCGATCTTGACCGGCTGATGCGCCGCATCATCGCCGATCCGCGCCACACCGGCCTTCGGATTCTGTCCGACATGCCGATAGCCGAGCGTCGCCTCCAGGAACCGATCGCCCTGACCGCCGATCCCGCCGCCTTGCTGGAACGGGTCGGTCTGGCCTGCATCTCCAGCCTTTCCGCCAACGAGGCAGAGGTCCTGCTGGATATCCGCAAGGCCGCCTGACGGCGTGGACGTCCGGGTGCGCACGCCCTAACTGGGGGTGTGACCTTTTCCGACGACGAAATCGAGCGCTACGCCCGCCATCTGGTCCTGGCCGAGGTCGGCGGACCCGGACAGCAACGGCTGAAGGCCGCGCGCGTCGGCCTGATCGGCCTGGGCGGTGTCGGGGGGCCGGCGGCCCTTTATCTGGCCGCAGCGGGCGTCGGGACCCTGCGCCTGATCGACGACGATACGGTCGCCCTGTCCAATCTCCAGCGCCAGATCGCCTTCAGCGTCGCCGACATCGGCCGGCCCAAGGTCGAGGCCGGCGCGGACGCCCTGA
>CAZFQC010000057.1:0-5575 GCA_964520795.1 uncultured Brevundimonas sp. | reverse complement strand
GGCCGGCTGCTGATCTATGACGGCCTCGCCGGAACGGCGCGCACGGTCCGGGTCGGCGCCGACCCCGACTGTCCGGTCTGTGTTGTGGCCTGAGGTGCCGAATCGTCAGCCGAAGGCCTGACGAAGCAGGGCGACATAACGGGTCATCAGCGCCTGCTCCCGGGCGTCTTCCCAGTCCGCGTGCCCTGCGTCCTCGACCTCGATCAGTTCGACCGTCTTGCCGGCGCCGCGCAGGGCGTCGCGCATCCGACGGGACTGGATCAGGGGCAGGACAGGGTCGTCGACCCCGTGCACCAGCATCACGGGACAGGCGATCTCGCCCGCCCGGCGACGGGGCGAGGCCGCTTCCAGCGCCGGCCCCATCACCGACCGGTCGCCGATGCGCCGGGTCCAGAACTCATAGATCGGCTTGCCCGGGGTGTCGTCCTCCCGGTCCTCCCAGGCGAGCACATCAGGCAGGTCATAGACACCGCAGATGCCGATCGCCGCCTTGTACAGGTCCGGCCGTTTCACCGCCCCCATCAGGGCCGCATAGGCGCCGTAGCTGGTGCCCATGATCGCGACCTTCGACGCGTCCAGCCCCTTCGCGGCGATGGCGTGGGCGACGGCGTCCTCGACGTCGTCCTGCATCCGGTCGCCCCAGCGGGTCCAGCCCTGCTGGGCGAAGGCCTGGCCATAGCCGCCCGAGCCGCGGAAATTCGGCCGCAGCACCCACCAGCCCTGCGCTGCCAGCACCTGCACCTGCCGGTCCCAGCCGGGCGTGTCGCGCACTTCGGGACCACCATGAGGCAGAACCACCAGCGGGCCGGGCCGGCCTCCGGGCGGCGCCGTCAGATAGGCCTCGATAGTCGCGCCGTCGCGGGTCTGAACCTGCAGGACGCCGGTGGAGCCCAGTCGCGCAGGATCCAGGTCCCGCTGCTGGCCCAGATTGACAATGGCGCGCGCGGCCTTGTCGTAGAAGAACCAGGCACCCGGCTCTTCCGGCCCGTCCACATAGGCGATGAAGCGGTTGCGGGCCTGGTCGACGTCGGTGAAATGCACATTGCACGTATTGTCGAAGAAGCGGTTCAGGGCCCGGTGGTGGACCGCCAGGGCGGGGTCCACGAACTCATACTCCAGCCGCTCGCCGTAATAGGCGGCGCCCAGATAGTTGCCCGCCGAGTCCGGCAGGCCATAGGCGACATCCCGGCCCGGGCGGGGGTTCAGCGGATGGCCGAGCGCGGTCGTCGTCAGGTCCATCTCGCGGACGCTCTGGACGTCCTCATTGTCCAGACGGGCGATGACCAGCACCTTGCCGGGCGTTTCGCCGGCGCCGACCCATTCGAAGTCAGGGGCCTCGCGCACCCGTGTGCGGCGCGCCATCTTCCATTCGGTCTCGCCCGGGGCCCGGACCATGATGGTCTCGACCGTGCCGCGGCTGTTGATGTCGTGGCGCAGGACAGGGACGCCGTTGACGGCCCGCCAGTGATAGGTGCCCGAGCCGCCGCGTTCGATCCGCGTCGCCGCGCCGGTGTTCACATTGACGCGGTGCAGCCCCATCACCCCGTCGGCCTCCCACGCGGCCATCAGGACATTGTCCGGATCGCCGGGCAGCATGTCGATGATGCGGCCCATGTCGAAGGAGTTGCGCATCCGGTTCCGCTGATCGCTGAACAGCAGCACGATATCGCCGGTGGTGGCGTTCACGGAGACCGTGCGGCGCATATAGTATTCGACGCCCTCCACCCTCCGGTTCGATCCAGCCTGAGACCGGCCCGAGGTTTCGGCCTTCAGGATCACGCTCACCAGAAGCCGTTCGTCGCTGGCCCAGTCGATGAAGCTGACCACCACCGGGCCCAGGGGGACCCGGCGGCGCTGCCCCTCGGGGTCGGCGGCGTCGAGGAAGTCGATGGCGCTGACCGGGTTTTCGTCGGTGCCGAGGTTCTCGGCCACCGCAATCCGGGTTCCGGACGGCGACAGGGCCGCGCCGCTGCTCATGGTCGGCTTGAAGAATTCGCCCAGCGGATAGGCGGCGCCCTGGGCCCGGGCCACGCCCGGCGGCAGGGCCGCCATTCCGGCCAGGGCCGCTGTTCCGACCAGCAGGCCGCGTCGCGACAGGGCGGCCCGCGCCGCCTTGCTCAATCCAATGGTCATGGGTCCCGCCCCGATACGCTGATCGACGTCTACCAACCCAAGGTTTGGCGGGGCGTCAAGTGCAAGGATTCAGAGCATGGCCGGAATCACCCGGTCCGGCGGCCGGTGACCGTTGTGGAAAGTCTGGATATTGGCGATCACCCGGTCGCCCATGTCCTGACGCGCCTCCAGCGTCGCCGACCCCAGATGGGGCAGCAGCACGACATTGGCGTGGCCCAGCAGACCCGGATGAATGACCGGCTCATGTTCATAGACATCCAGGCCGACGCCCGCGATCGCCCGGCGGGCCACCGCATCGGACAGGGCCGCCTCGTCGATCAGTTCGCCGCGCGCCGTATTGATCAGGATGGCATGGGGCTGCAGCCGCGCCAGCCGTTCCGCCGACAGCAGGTGGTGGGTCTCCTTCGTCGCCGGACAGTTCAGCGAGATCAGGTCCATCCGCGCCAGCATCTGGTCCAGATCGTCCCACCAGGTCGCGCCCAGCTCCTCGGCGATCATGGCCGGGACGGGCTTGCGGTTGTGATAGTGGACCTGCATGCCGGACGCCCTGGCGCGCCGGGCCAGGGCCTGACCGATACGGCCCATGCCCACGATCCCGAGCCGCTTGCCCCACAGCTTGCGTCCGGTCATCCAGGTCGGGGTCCAGCCCTCGAACCCGCCGGCGGCCACCACCTGGGCACCCTCGACGATGCGGCGGCTGACCGCCAGGATCAGGGCCATGGCCAGGTCGGCCGTGTCCTCGGTCAGGACGCCCGGCGTATTGGTCACGATCAGCCCGCGTCCGACGGCCGCGTCGACGTCGATGTGATCCACGCCCGCGCCGAAATTGGCGATCATCTTCAGCTGGTCGCCGGCGGCGGCGATCAGGGCGGCGTCGATGGTATCCGTGATGGTCGGAACCAGCACATCGGCACGGCCCACGGCCGCCTCCAGCGCGGCGCGGTCCATCGGCCGGTCGGTCAGGTTCAGCTCGGCGTCGAACAGTTCGCGCATGCGCGTCTCGACCGCGTCGGGCAGCCGTCTGGTTAACACGACCTTAAGTCTGGGCGCGGACATTGGCGGCCTTCGGTTTCAATCGCTTCGGCATATTGGCGCATCCGGTGTCTGGCAAGGCTCGCTCACCCATCCAACGACAGGCGGTCCTCGGCGCCGTCCTCGCCGCCGCAGTCCTGGCCGGGGCGGGAGACGTCATGCCCGACGGCCGCCCGACCCCCAGCGGTCAGCCCGTGCCGCGCTGGCTGTCACTCAAGTCCGATGAGGTTCGGGCACGGTATGGTCCTGGCCTCGACTACCGCATCCTGTGGCAATACCAGGTCTCCGGCCTGCCGGTGCAGGTCGTCGCCGAGACCACGGAGTGGCGCAAGATCTGCGATCCGGAAGGCGGCGTCGCCTGGGTCCACCGCAGCGTCGTCTCCAGCCGCCGCAGCGCCTTCAACGCCTCGGACGCCGAGGTGCCGATCCGCTCCGGCCCCTCCGAAACCGCCGCCCTGCGCGCCCGGCTGTCGCCCCACGCCCTGGTGGCCATGGAAGACTGCGAGGACGGCTGGTGCGAGGTCCGCGTGCGCCGCATGCGCGGCTTTGTGCGCCAGCGCGACGTCTTCGGCGCCCAGGAACGGGCCCTGTGCAGCGCCGCCCGCCCGGCAGGACGCGGCCGTTAGCCAGAGCCGTCCGCACCCGCCGCTAAAAAGTTGAGCCGCCGGTTCCCGTCGTGTAACCCGGCTGCAACACCCGCTGGAGAGCGCCCTTGAGCCAGTCGCAATATCCGTCGTCCTTCGACTACGAGGCCCTTCTGGCCTCGGGCCGGGGCGAGCTGTTCGGCAACGGCAACGCCCGCCTGCCGGCTCCGCCCATGCTGATGCTGGACCGGATCGTCAGCATCACCGCGGACGGCGGCGCCCACGGCAAGGGCCATATCGAGGCCGAGCTGGATATCCATCCGGACCTCTGGTTCTTCCAGTGCCACTTCATCGGCGACCCGGTCATGCCCGGCTGTCTCGGCCTTGACGCCATGTGGCAGCTGGTCGGCTTCTACCTCGGCTGGATCGGCGGCCCCGGAAAGGGCCGGGCCCTCGGGGTCGGCGAGGTCAAATTCACCGGCCAGGTCACGCCCGACATCAAGAAGGTCGTCTACAAGATCGACCTCAAACGGGTCATCAACCGCCGGCTGGTCATGGGCATCGCCGACGGGGTGCTCGAAGCCGACGGCGTCCCCATCTATACGGCGACCGACATGCGGGTCGGCCTGTTCGGCGCCACAGACACCGTCGACGCCTGATCCATCGTCAGCTTCAGACCGCGGTCAACGCGGCGAATTCGGAACGTAGAAGGAAACTCTCATGCGGCGTGTCGTCGTCACCGGTCTGGGCATCGTCTCCTCCATCGGCACCGGCCAGGATGAGGTCGCAGCCTCGCTGCGCGAAGCCCGGTCGGGCGTGGTCGCCGCCCCCGACCACATCAAATACGGCTTCCGATCGCAGGTCTGGGCCCCGCCGGCGCTGGGCGCCACGGCCGAGGACTGGGCCCCGCACGTCGACCGCCGCGCCGCCCGCTTCCTCGCCAACGGCACGGCCTGGGGTCACATCGCCTTCGAGGAGGCGCTGAAGGATTCCGGCATGACCGCCGGGGAGATCCAGTCCGATCGCATCGGCCTGATCGTCGGCGAGGGCGGCCCCTCGACCCAGGTCATCCTCCAGGCCGCCGCCACTACGGTCGAAAAGACCTCGCCCAAGCGCATCGGTCCGTTCGCCGTGCCCAAGGCCATGGCCTCCGGCCCCTCGGCGGTCCTGGCCACCTGGTTCCAGCTCAAGGGCATCAACTATTCGATCTCCTCGGCCTGCGCGACCAGCGCCCACTGCATCGGCGCGGGTGCCGAACAGATCGCCTGGGGCAAGCAGGACGTGGTCTTCGCAGGCGGCGTCGAGGACATCGACTGGTCCATGTCCAACATGTTCGACGCCATGGGCGCCATGTCGTCCAACTTCAACGAAACCCCTTCGGTCGCCAGCCGCGCCTATGACGTGACCCGCGACGGCTTCGTCATTGCCGGCGGTGCCGGCATCGTCGTCCTGGAAGAGTACGAGCGGGCCGTCGCACGCGGCGCGACCATCTATGCCGAGGTCACCGGCTACGGTGCCAATTCCGACGGCTATGACATGGTCGCCCCCTCGGGCGAGGGTGCCGAGCGCTGCATGAAGATCGCGCTGGAAATGGCCGGAAATCCGCGGATCGACTACCTCAACCCGCACGGCACCTCGACGCCGGTCGGCGACTCCAAGGAGATGGGGGCGGTCCGCAACGTCTTCGGCGACCGGATGCCGATGATCTCATCGACCAAGTCGCTGACGGGCCATTCGCTCGGCGCCGCGGGGGCCCAGGAAGCCATCTACTGCCTGCTGATGATGAAGCACGGCTTCGCCGCCGAAAGCGCCCACATCGAAAACCT
>CAZFQC010000056.1:0-12269 GCA_964520795.1 uncultured Brevundimonas sp. | reverse complement strand
CGCCTTCAAGCGCGTAGGCGGCTGCGGGGTGGGCCGCGATCACGGCCTCGCGCGTCTCGCCCCTGTCCATGGCGTCCTGAACGCGATCACGGACGTCCTGAAGCATGTCTCGCCAGGCCTGCAGGTCCGCGCGGGTGGCGATCGCACCATGCGCCGGCACGACTATTGTGCTCTCGTCGGACATCGACACGGCGACATCAAGGGCCCGGATCAGGCCGTTGATGCCGCCCCCGCTGCTGAGGTCGATGAACGGATACATCCCGTTGAAGAAGACATCGCCCAGATGCAGCACATTGGCCTTTTCCAGAAATACGAGGGTGTCTCCGTCGGTGTGCGCCGCCGGCGTGTGCCGAAGCCTGACTGTTTCGGCGTCAAAGTGAATCTCCATCTCCGACTCATAGGTCACCACCGGCAGGGCGATTTCCGGGGAAGCGGGGATCCGTCGGTTGTAGGCGACCATGAACTGTTCGGAGCCAAGGCGTTCGCGCACGTTTCGATGAGCCACGATCACCGCGCCCGTCTCGCCCAGGGCGGCATTTCCTCCGGCATGGTCGAGATGCCAGTGCGTGTTGATCACCACCCTGACCGGACCCGCCGCCAGACTGCGCGCCGCTGCCAGCGTATCCTCGGCGTCCGATGCCCGTTGATCGTCTATCAGCAGCACGCCGCGGCTGCCGGAAACCAGAACGACGTTTCCGCTTCTTCCCTCCAGCAGCCATGTATTCTGGCCGAGTTGCCGGAGGACCGGCGAGGGTTGGGCGATCGCAGGGGCGGCCATCCAGACGAGAATGGCGGTGGCGAGCAGGATGGTGATGGGTCTTGTGATCATCTCGTTCATTCCATCTGAGGGCTTTTCAGCCTTCCAACGCGCATTCAATCCGGACAAGCAGGGCCCGGCCTGAGGGGCTCAGCGCGGCTCGTCGGCCACGTCCGTCGTACCTGTCCCGCATCAAGGTCAGCAGGCCATGGGCGGGATGCAAGGCCCCCGGTTCGTCGGCCGGAATCAGCGCCCTGACATTGCGTGATGTCACGGCCTGGCTGACCCCGATCCGGGTGCCGAGGTCTTTGAGGCGGATGCCTTCGGCGTCAGCGACGACCAGGAAGACCAGAAATTGCGTCAGGGTAAGGCCGGGCGCGCAGTCCAGCGCCAACTCAATGGACCGCAGGATCCGCGCGGGTGCGGACAGGCACCCGGAACGACTCGTACCGCTCCAACCAGGAACCGGTGTCACGCCAACGTGCCGCATTTCGTCTCGCCTCTCCCGGACTGTGTCCGGGCGGAGCGCCGGATGAGTGGACACACTCGCGTCGGAGCCGCTCCTTCCAGCGCTATGAAATCGGTCGTTGGCGCAAATCGTCCGGGTTCATCGTGCCCCACGCGGCGTTCGCAATGAATGTTTGGCCGGTTTCCGATCTTGATCCTAACTGGGCAATCCACGAACGCCCGGGACACAGGAGGTCATGATCATGCGGGTCATCTTGGCGGACGACGAACCTCTCGCCCTTCGCAGGATGCAGTCGTCGCTGGCCTGTATTCCGGAGGTTGAGCTGGTCGGGTGCGCCCGGAACGGCGTCGAGGCCCTGACAATGATCCGCAGCCTGCGGCCCGATCTGGTCATTCTGGACATCGAAATGCCGGGTCGCAGTGGCCTGTCGGTCATCGAAAATCTAAGGTCCAGCGATACCATCCCGGAAGTGATCTTCGCCACCGCCTTTGCCCATTACGCCGTGAAGGCGTTTGAAGTGAATGCCGTCGACTACCTGACCAAGCCCGTCACGTTTGAACGCCTCCGGGACGCTGTCCGGAGCGCCGGCGAACGGCTGGCGGCCCGGACGGCCAATCAGAGATTCGCCGAGTTGCAGGCCCTCATTGCCGCCCTGCAGGCCGAGGCCGGCAATGACGGTCAGGTCTATGAACATGAACTTTGGATCCGAAGCCGCGGCGGGCTGGAGCGTCTTCCGGTGCAGTCCATTGAATTGATCGAGGCCCAGGGCGACTATGTGAATCTGCACGTCGGGGACGAGATGCACCTCGTGCGGGATACCGTCAGTTCACTGGCGCTGAGGCTGAACCCGGCGCTTTTCGTCCGGTGCCACAGGTCCTTTCTGGTGAACATTACCCGGGTCAGAGGCCTTCGGCGCAAGAGCGGGGGCGTGATGGAACTGACCCTTGATACGGGTCGTCTGGTGGCCGTCGGCCCGAACTACGCCGAGAGCACCCTGAAGGCCGTCAACGCCAAACGCTGGCGCTAGCGACGAAGGCCTGATCAGGCGCGATCAAGCGCCGGCTATTTCGACTGACCGTCGGTGGACGGCCGTGTTCTCCGCGCACCCGCCGCAACACTACCCCCCTGCCAACATGAGCAGGCGGAAGCGTCGTGCACGGCTCCAGTCGGTCCGTGTCGGCAATGCGGTCGAGCTCGCGAGCAAGTACTTGTAAGTAAACAATCTGTTTGACTGCGACAATTACGCGTCGAATGTCTTGTGACGAAAATCAAATCGACAACGGAGCTTGTATTGTGACGATGTTTAGACGCCTTTGTGTTGCAACGATACAGCGACCGGGTTCGTGTTTGTATCGGTGATCGCAAAGAGGGCCCTGCCGAATAAAATCGTCATTCAAGAGGCGGGCATGATTTAATGGAGGGGTTAATGAACAAGCTGGGATCCTTGCGTCGACAGCTCATGGTAGGAACCATTGTCGGCGGCTCGGTCATCGCCCTGGCGGGGCCGGCGCTCGCCCAGACGGCACCGGAGGTCCAGGACGACGAGGCCGTCGCCGAGATCGAGGACGTCATCGTCACGGGCTCGCGGATCCGACGCGATCCGACCAATGCCCCGACTCCGCTGATCCAGGTCAGCCGCGAGCAGCTTCTGGAAACCGGCCGCACCACGGTGATCGACTACCTGGCCCAACTGCCGGCGCTGGCCAACTCCATCATCCCTTCGGATACGACCGGTTCCAATCTCGGCGACGGCGGCCTTTCATTCGCCAGCCTGCGATCGCTCGGCACCGTTCGCACCCTGACCCTGGTCGATGGAAAGCGTCAGGTCGGATCGACCGGGGGCAGCCTGTCGATCGACATTGACACCATTCCCCGCCTGCTGATCGAGAATGTCGAAATCGTCACGGGCGGCGCGTCGTCGATCTATGGCGCCGACGCCGTATCCGGGGTGCTCAACTTCATCCTGCGCAAGGATTTCGAAGGCGTCGAGATCGACTCCAACTATGGCCAGATCAACCAGGGCGGTGAGCAGACCCAGCAGCGCGTCTCGGCTCTGGCCGGCATCAATGTGCTGGATGATCGTCTGAACCTGTACGGTTTCGCCGAATACGAACTGAATGACGAGATCCGCACGACCGATGTCGACTGGCTCGAGGACTCCTGGGCCCTGGTCGGGACAGACGCCGATCCAACCAACACCCTGATCGGTCCGGCCAGCGACGGCATCCTGGACGCCGCGCTCTTCAGCAACCTGCGAACCATCACCCGGCCCCGCTGGGGCCAGACCACCCTGGCCAACAACCAGCAGCCCAGTCCGGCCAATGATCCGGACGTACCGTTCCTGAATCCCCAGTGTTCCGGCAACCTCGCCGCGGTTGCTAACGCCAACTGCTACTCGGTCGATCCGACAAAGACCTGGGTCTTCGAGGGCCGCACGGCGCGACTGGCTGACTTTGGCCAGAGGATTGGCACGACCGGTGCCAACCGCACCCTGAACGTCGGTGGCGACGGCGAGAACCCTGCGGCGTTTGGACAGGTTTCCCGGTCGCCGCGGTCCGAGTCCGCGCGCTATCAGGTCGGGGCCAACTTCCAGCTCACGGACTCCATCCTGGCCAGGCTGGAAGCCAAATATGTCGATGAAAACACGTTCGACACGGGTCAGCCCGTCTTCTTCGACGTGTTCATGTCGGACTTCCAGGGAGCCGGCGACATCAACCTCATGCGATCGATCAGCCAGTTCGATCTTCGGATCTCGGACAACGCCTTTCTTCCGGCCAATCTCCGCTCGGCGATCCTGGCCAATACCCTGACGACCTTTGCGGCCCCCAGCACGACCCTCACAAGCCAGCCGGGACAGCCGATCGCGACCGGTGTGGCGGCACCCCATGCCCGTCATGCCATGTTCGGACCCGACCGCAGCCAGGATAACGATCGCACCCTCAGCCGGGTCGTCGGCGGCCTGATCGCCAACTATGATCGCATCGCCTTTGTGGACGACGTCACCTTCGACCTTTCCTACACGTTCGGAGAGGCGGAGAATTTCAATACCGAGCGCGGCGTCGACGTCCAGCGAATGGTGCTGGCGGCGGACGCGGTCGTCGACACCGCCGGTGTCGTCAACGGTCGGCCGGGCGAGATCGTCTGCCGCGCGCAGCTTCTGGCCGCGGCCAACCCGGCCCGAACCAATCCGCTCACCGGTTTCGGCGGCCTTCGCGACGATTTCCGCAGCAGCGCCGGTGCCTTTGTGGACCTTCGTGACAGCGAGGAGGGAGCTCGCGCCGTCAATGACTGTGCGCCCCTGAACATCTTCGGTGCCGGCAACCAGAGCGAGGAGGCCCTGGCCTATGTCGATGCCTTCATCGTCACCGCCGAGCGGAACGAACAGGAACAGGGCGTCGCTGTCATGTCCGGAACGCTCTGGGATTTCTGGGGCGCGGGCGGGATCGGGATTGCCCTCGGGGCCGAACATCGCCGGGAGTTCACGTCTTCTGTCGGTCGTGACGCGGGTACCGGAGACCGGTTCCTGTTCCTGAACACCGGACCGGACATGCAGGGGGTCGAATACACCTCCGACGAACTCTTTGCCGAGCTTTCAATCCCGTTGTTCCGGGACAGCTGGCTCGGCGAATTCGCGGAGCTGAGCGGGTCCTGGCGCACCGCCGACTATTCCACGGTCGGCAAGGTCGAGGTCTACGGAGCCAACCTGGTCTATCGTCCGGTTCAGGACCTCGCATTCAAGACCAGCTTCAACACCTCGGTTCGGGTGCCGAACCTGGCCGAGAATTTCGCCCCCTTCACCCAGACGTTCGCCAACGCCTTCGTCGACCCCTGCGCCACCGCGCAGATCAATGCCCCGGCCCTGGCCGCCGACATCCGTACCAACCGGATCAACAACTGCACTGCCCAGGCCACGGCCGCCGGACTCGCCTTCGACTTCGCCGGGGCAACGCCGCAAACGACTGACGACTTTGCCCCGGTCTATGCGTCCGGGATCGCGGGCGTTATCGGCGGGAACCCCAACCTTCGGCCCGAAGAGTCCAGCTCCTTTACCTTCTCGACCATCCTGAGGCCGCGCTTCTTTCCGGACCTCTCCCTCGTGCTCGACTATTACGAGATTGAAATCACCGACGTCATTGCCTCGGTGACCGCGCCGGCCGCCGCCGCCAACTGCGTCAGCGGCACCACGCTGAACGCTGCGGCGTGCGCCACGATCTTCCGCAACAACCCCACTATCCCGTTCGGCGTCGGTGCGCCTTCGGGAGACCCGGTCGGGGGATTCATCCAAGGCTCGATCAACTACGCCAAGCTGAAGACGCGTGGCCTGGATTTCTCGGCGCGCTACTCGTTGGATACGGCTGACCTCTTCGGGCACGATTTTGGACGCTTGCGCTATTCCGTCTCCGGTCTGTGGCTGCTGGATCAGCAGAATTTCCTCAACTCCGCTGATCCGACCTCCTTTGTCGAATTCGCCAGCACCCAGACCTTCCCCAGGGTGCGCTTCAACTCGACGCTCACCTGGGTCCCCAATGACAGGCTCCGCATCAGCTGGAACATGAACTGGCAGACCGCCCAGGACACGGTCCAGCTGCGGAACGTCGGGGCGAACCTCGACCAGCGGCCGTTCGACACCTACGACACAGGCAACTTTGCAGTGCATGATTTCACTGTGAACTGGGCGGTGAACGATCAGCTGGATCTGCGCGCCGGTGTGACCAACGCCTTTGACGCCGAGCAGCCGCGCTACCTCGGGACGGCCTTCCTGGACACCTATGATCCCTACGGCACTCGCTTCAACATCGGCCTGAGTTTCCGCCCGTACTAGGCCGTCAGGCGATAGCCGACCGAAGGTGGGCGTCCCTGCGGGGCGCCCACTTTTCCTTTCCGGTCCTGCCTCCGGAAGGCTGTCACCCGCCGGCCTGTGGTTGTCTGGTTCCACATCCACCGCCCGTCGGCTGCATCGGACCCTCGCTCCATGAAGTATCGCGCCATCATCACGCACGATTTCGAGGCCCTTGATTGTCCTGAACTGCGCCAGCGAAGGCGCGAACTTGAGGCGTGGGTCGAGGCCTTTGAACGTCGCTTCGGGTCCGCGTCCCTGGTGGTCCGGGAACGGCGACCGAGGCTTGCGCCGCGAGCGTCGGCACCGACCCGGATCTGGCCCGATCCCGCGCCATCCCCGCCGCCGATATCCTCAGACGGTCAGGATGCGTCCTGCAGAATTACGCGCTACCCTGGAGGTCGCCATCCAACGCCCGAAATCGCCAATGACCAGAACCGCGCCGGCCCCCATTCCGGCCCCCACTCCGGTGCCGGATACGAACCGGGCGACTGATGCCGGGTTCGATCCCGAGATCGACCGCAATGCGATCCTGTTCGCCGCGGCCGTCTGGCTCGCAGAACTTCTGCAGTGGGCCTTGCGGAAGTGGTCGAACGACACATTCGAAGGCTGGGACATGGCCCTCGAGAAGATTGTCTACAATCTGGTCGCCTTCATTCTCACCTCGGGCATCTGGGCCATTCTCAGGGGGCGCCGTCCCTATTCCGGGTGGGGCTTTATCCGGGCGGCCACGCCGCTCATCTTTCTGGCCTCGGTGCTGAACACCTTCATCAGCTGGGGGCTTCACTATCTGTACAATCCGTATCCCGATCCGATCCCGCTTTCGCTGGAGTGGATCAGGGCGGCACCGCAGCCGATTTCCTACCTTTGGGTCTTCATGACCTGGGCGTGTTTCGTCGCGACCATGGTGGGTTCCGCCGAGGTGCGGACCCGCGAACGTGCGCTGGCCCAAAGCGAAATGATGATCCAGGACGCCCGCCTTCGCGCGCTGCGATATCAGGTCCATCCCCATCTGGTGTTCAACAGCCTGAACACCATAGCCGCGCTGCTGGACAGTCGGGACTATGGGTCCGCGCAACATACGCTGAACCTGCTTTCGAGTTTCTTGCGCATGACTCTCGCCTCGGCGTCAGAAAACATGGTGACGCTTCACAGCGAACTCGAGAGCCAGGCGACCTATCTGGACATCGAGTCTGTTCGGTTCGCTGACCGGCTCACGGTGTCCATCAAGGCGGACCCGGAGGTTCGTCAGGCGCTTGTTCCGACTCTCATCCTTCAGCCGCTCGTCGAGAACGCCGTGACCCATGGTCTGGCGCGTTCGCTGAAGGGCGCGAGGATCGAGATCGGCGCGCGGCGGGTTGCGGACCGGCTGCAGCTCTGGGTCGAGGATGACGCCGTTCCGGAGGGGCCAGGGCGCGGTGGACTGGGGATCGGCCTGGACAACATCCGGTCCCGACTGGCGACCCAGTATGGCGATGACGCCACGCTCATTGCAGGTCCAACAGGGCAGGGGTGGCGATCGATGATCGACATGCCGTTCGAAGTGGAGGTGGGTCGCACCGGTTCGCCGGAGGCCCCCGCCGGCCGCTCGCTCAGGTCCTGACCTGAGCCGGGGCTCACCTCGCCGGCCCTGCTGCGATCGAGGCTTCCCTCATGCTCATCCGCTTCAGGGGCGCGTCGAACGTATAACCGAGCCCCCAGACGTTCCGGATCGGCAGCGGCTCGTCACTAACCGTCTTGAAGCGGCGGCGGAGGCGGCTGATCGAAACCCGCAGGCTGTTGACCGTGTGCGCCGTGTCCGCGCGGGCGGCGCAGATCTCCTGCGCGCCATTCGTCAGGGCCGAAATCAGGTCGACGTCGCCCTTGGCCAGCGGGCAGCTTGCGCCTGAGGGGGATTGCAGAACCCGGGTCACGTCATTCAGGACCCAGTCTCCGGCGCCCAGCCCCTCCTCGTCCTGTTGGAGTTGGAAGTCCGCCCGTTGAGCGCCGCGTCGAACCAGGGACCGGGCCCGGGCAAGGATTTCGCGCGGGTCGCTGTCATTGGCCAGATAGTCGTCCGCCCCCAATTCGAGCGCCATGATCCGGTCGATGGTGTCGTCGGAATCGGCCAGGACGATCAGGAACGGAGCCGGCATGGCCGCGACGTTCTGGATGAGTTTCGAAACCCTGGAGTCCAGAAGTGGGGTTTTGATCAACAGGACGTCTGTCTCGGGCACCAGACATTGCGCGGGGCCATTCGTTCCAGGCGACCAGTCGTGAACGATCGCGCCACGCTCCTCGAGAGAGCGACGGAGAGGTTCTTCCGCGGCGGGGTCTCCGCCCACGGAGGCCATCGCGACGCGGATCGTCTGGATGTCGCCGCGCGGCATGGCGGCGCTGTGGCTGATATGAATGTTCAAGAGCGTAAACCCCTGGATCGGGCGAGGCGACGCCCGCCTGCCACTTGCCGGCAATCTAGAGGACTCACATCGGTTTCCGACGCGGCACAGACCGTGGTTGCAGGACATCCACCGACTTCGTAGCGCCAATCGGGCGCTTGGGCGCGCCTTGCTTGCGGGCCGTTTTTTCTCCTCCGGACCGGGCCTTCCTGGACGTGCGCTGAAGGATGCAAGAGCGGCGGCGAATACCGAGTCCTTGCGGCGAACCCCGGACAACGCGCCGTCAAACGGGGCGGGCGCGTGGAACATTACGCGACACAGCGCGCATGGCGGCTGCTGCTGACCCCTGTCGGGAAGTCAGTTCGAACCTGCCCGACCCACTGCTGCCAGCCGGAAGGAAAAAGGGGTCGGGGCCTTTGTTTTTTGCGTCTCAATCAAATCAAGAATCCGGGGGATAAGATGAAAGCCACACCCAGCCGAAACGTCCTGTTGTCAACGACCATGATCGGCGGGCTCGCCGCGATGGCCTTCGCTGCGCCTGCCTTCGCCCAGGTGGCCACCCAGGATGCTGAACTCGACGAAGTCGTCGTCACCGGTTCGCGCATCCCGCAGATCAACCTGATCACCACCAGTCCGGTGACGCAGGTGACGGGAGAGGACGTCGACATCGCCGGCGTCACCCGGGTCGAGGACCTGGTTTCCCAACTGCCCCAGGCCTTCGCGGCCCAGAATTCGACCGTTTCGAACGGCGCATCCGGCACGGCTACGGTGTCGCTCCGTGGCCTCGGTTCGTCGCGCACCCGGCTGCTGATCGACGGTCGCCGGATGGGTTATGGCTCGCCCAACGACCCTGCAGCCGACCTGAACCAGGTTCCGGAGCAGCTGGTCGAACGCGTTGAAGTCCTGACCGGCGGCGCATCCGCCGTCTACGGCTCCGACGCCGTCGCCGGGGTCGTGAACTTCATCATGCGCAAGGATTTCGAGGGCCTTCAGGTTGACGCCCAGTACGGCTTCTACCAGCACCACAACGACTATGACGGGCCGGGCAACCTGCGCGCCACCATCGCCGGCCGCGCCGCATCCAATCCATCGCAATTCCGCCTGCCTGACGATGACGTCGCCGACGGCGAAAGCCGCTCACTGAACATCGCCATGGGTGTGTCCTCGCCCGATGGCCGCGGCAACATCACCGCCTATGCGGGCTATCGGAACAACAACCCGGTGCTCGGTGCCGACCGTGACTATTCGTCCTGTTCGCTCGGTGGCGAGGCCGCCGGATCCTTCCTCTGCGGCGGCTCCAGCACCGCCTTCCCCGGCCGGTTCCTGTCGCTGACCAACGGTGCCAACCTGACGGTCGGCGGCCCGGCGGGCACGGGGAACGGCACCTTCGTGCCGTTCAACGCAGCGACCGGCCAGTACAATTTCGGCCCGCTGAACTACTATCAACGTCCGGACGAGCGCTACACCCTGGGTGCCTTCGGCCGATACGAGGTCAATGACCGCGTCGAGGCCTTCGCCCAGCTGATGTTCTCGGACTACCAGTCGGTCGCGCAGATCGCGCCGTCAGGTGCCTTCCTCGGCCCCATTATCAACGTCAGTTGCGACAATCCGCTGCTTTCGGCGCAACAACGGGCTGCCGTCGGGTGCGGCGACGAGGTTTCGACGGTGAATATGCTGATCGGGCGTCGGAATGTCGAAGGCGGCGGGCGTCAGGACTCCCTCAACTACACCAGCTATCGGGGCGTCGCCGGCATTCGAGGTGAGATCTCCCAGGGCTGGAACTATGACATCGCCGCACAGTTCTCGCGGGTTCGCCTCGCGCGCACCTATCTGAATGACATGTCCTCGACCCGGATCGGCCGGGCCCTCGATGTGGTCGACGCCGACCCGGGCGAGGGTGTGACGCCGGCCTGCCGAACCTTCGTCGACGGCTCGGACACCGCCTGTGTCCCCTACGACATCTTCTCGACCGGCGGTGTGACCCAGGCGGCGCTGGACTATCTGCAGATTCCGCTGATCCAGACCGGCGAGACCACCCAGCAGGTGGTGACCGCGGCCGTCACCGGCGATACGGGCTGGACCATGCCGGGCGCTTCGCGCAGCGTCGAAGTGGCCTTCGGCGCGGAATATCGCCGGGACTTCCTCGGCTCGGTAACTGACACCGCCTTCGCCACGGGCGACGGGGCCGGTCAGGGCGGCGCGACCATCGGCTTCACCGGCGACACCGATGTCGCCGAGGTTTTCGGCGAGATTCAGATTCCACTCGCCGACGACCAGCCCTGGGCCTATTCGGCCTCGCTGGACGCCGCCTACCGTCGTTCCGAGTACGAGAATTTCGGCGCGGACACGTACAAGGTCGGTCTGGACTATGCGCCGATTGAAGACGTCCGCTTCCGCGCCAGCTATTCGCGCGCGGTCCGGGCACCGAACGTGATCGAACTGTTCACTGCCCAGGGTTTCAACCTGTTCGACATGGACTTCGATCCCTGTTCGGCACCCGGACGCGCCACAAACGACGCCGGCCCGGTTCCCGCCAGCTGCGTCGGTACCGGCAACCACCAGGTGACAGCGGCGGAACGCGACGGAGGCATTCTGGACAGTCCGGCCGGCCAGTATAATTTCCTGCAGGGCGGCAATCCGGACCTGAATCCCGAGACGGCCGACACCTATACATTCGGACTGGTCCTCACGCCCCGCGCCCTGCCGGGCTTCAATCTGTCGATCGACTATTTCAACATCGACGTCGTCGATCTGATCGGCACGATCGGTGCCCAGAACATCCTGGACGCCTGCTATGTCGCCGAAAATGCCCAGGCCTGCACCCTGATCGTCCGCGACGGTCCGACCGGTGCCCTGTGGCTTAATACGGGCAATGTCATCGACACCAACGTCAACATCGGCGGCATCAGCACCTCCGGCATCGACTTCAATGGCAACTACGGGATCGACCTCGAGGACTGGGGCATGCCGGCCTTCGGGTCCCTGAACTTCTCGTTCGTCGGAACCCTGCTGGAATCCCTGGAGACCGACACCGGCCTTGGCTTCGCCAACAGCGTCTATGACTGCCAAGGCTTCTACGCCAACCAATGCGGCGTGCCGAACCCGGAATGGCGTCACCGGGCCCGCGTCACCTGGATCAGTCCGTTGAATTTCAATGTCTCGGCCACCTGGCGCTACTACGGCGAGGCCGAGATTGCGGTCCTCGGTGCCGATGGCAGCCTGAACAACAGCGCCCCGCGCCTCGACAAGGTTCTGGACGACCGGAACTATGTCGATCTGGCGGGAACCTGGCAGATGACCGACACGGTCACCCTGCGCGCCGGCGTCAACAATGTCTTCGACAGCGATCCGCCGCTGTCGAACAGCGTCGGGACGTCGGGCAACAACAACACCTTCCCGCAGCTTTACGACTCCCTGGGTCGGTTCGTCTTCCTCGGAGTGACCGCCAACTTCTAGACGGTCGCGTCAGTCCGTTCCCCGGTGCGGCCCGCCATGTCCTGGCGGGCCGCTTCTTTTCGGATCCCGGCAGACCATTCAGAATCTGATCGATCGCCTCTGGAAAGCAACGCCAATTGAGGTCACGGGGCGCGGCCGGGGAAGGTGAGCCGGGCGCGTTCGACGACCGCCTCAGTTCAGGGCAGTGCCGCTCGCCTGAACACCACGCCTTACCGAGCGGTTCATTGGAGCTGACGAAGTCCGCCCCAGGTCTGGGAAACAGCGCCTCCGACCGACTTGAAGTGTCAGGTCAAGTTGTGTTGCCGGGCACCGATTTTATACGGACAGGGCTTCGCCGTAGGGCTACGCGTAGTCCGCAGATAGACGACACGT
>CAZFQC010000055.1:0-12820 GCA_964520795.1 uncultured Brevundimonas sp. | reverse complement strand
GCCAGATCCCGCGTTTCAGGGGTATCTGCCCGTGAGCGCCCTGACCCATCTGGACAGCGGCGGGCGTGTGCACATGGTCGACGTCGGCGACAAGCCGCCGACGGCGCGGCGGGCTGTGGCCGAAGGTCGGGTCATCTGCGCGCCCGCGACCCTCGCCCTTGTCCGGGACGATCACGCCCCCAAGGGCGCGGTCATCACGACCGCCGAACTGGCCGGGATCATGGGGGCCAAGCGCACGGCCGACCTGATTCCGCTGTGTCACCCCCTCGGCCTCGACAAGGTCTCGGTGAAGATCGACCTCGACGAGGCGCTGCCGGGCTTCATCGTCACCGCGGAGGCGCGTGTCTCCGGACCCACCGGCGTCGAGATGGAAGCCCTGACGGCCGTCTCGGTGGCCTGCCTCACCCTCTACGACATGCTCAAGGCGGCCGACCGCAGCATGGTCATCAGCCAGGTCCGGCTGCTGTCCAAATCCGGCGGCCGTTCGGGCGACTGGACCGCTTCGTGATCGATTTCGATACCGCCCTCGCCCTGATCCTGGCCGAAGCCCGCCCCCTCCCCAGTGAGACGGTGACGCTGGACGCCGCCGCCGAGCGGGTGCTGGCAGTCGATCTGCGGGCCCGCGGCGACGCCCCGCGCGCTGCGGTATCGGCCATGGACGGCTATGCCGTGCGCGACGCCGACCTCGCGACACTGCCGGCCCGATTGCCGATAGCTGCCGTCGCCTTCGCAGGGCGAGCCGACGTGCCCGTCCTGCCTCCGGGGACCTGCGCCCGGGTCTTCACCGGAGGACCGGTGCCTCACGGGGCTGACAGGATCGTGGTCCAGGAGATCGTCGGCCGCGACGGCGATCTGGCCGTGTTCGAAATCCCGCCCGGACCGGCGACCCACATCCGCGCCGCAGGCTCCGATTTCCGGTCCGGCGATACCCTGCTTCCGGCCGGGACCGTCCTCGGCTTTCGCGCCATGGTCGCCGCCGCCGCGGCGGATGTCGCCCACTTGTCGGTCGTCCGCCGGCCACGCATAGTCATCCTCGGCACCGGTGATGAACTGGCGGAGCCGGGACAGGCGCTCGAGACACCCGGTAGCATTCCGGAAAGCGTCTCGTTCGGCGTCGCCGCCCTGGCGCGGCAATGCGGCGGCGAGGTGGTCGAACGTCGCCGCCTGGCCGACACGCCCGAGACCCTTGAGGCCGCCGCTCGACTGGCCCTGAGCGAGGCCGATCTGGTGGTCGTTACGGGCGGCGCATCCGTCGGCGAGAAGGATTACGCCCGTTCGATGTTCGCGCCCTTCGGGCTGGAGTTGATCTTCTCCAAGGTGGCCATCAAGCCAGGCAAGCCGGTCTGGTTCGGGCGGGCAGACGGCACCCTGATCCTGGGTCTGCCCGGCAACCCGACCTCGGCGCTGGTGACGGCCCGCCTGTTCATGGCACCCCTGATCGCGGGGCTGACGGGCCGGGATCCCGCCGCGCTGCTGAACTGGCGGAACATGACCCTGACCGCGCCGCTAAAGCCTTGTGGAGATCGGGAGACCTTCGAACGAGGCCGTCTGGTCGATGGCTGCGTCGCAGGGCTGGATGTTCAGGATTCCGCGACCCAGAAGGCCTTGGCGATAGCCGATGTCCTGATCCGTCGCCGCCCCGGCACCCCCGGCCTCGGCACCGGCGACGTCGCGGCCGTTCTGGACTTCTGATCCGCTGAAGCGACCGTCGCTTGACGTCCGTCAAGCCTCGCGTTGATGGCGGTCCGGGTCCGCGACATCCCCGGGCCTCTTACCCGCGCCGCAGGGAATCACCGAGTCTGACCTCCGCTTTTGAAGGGGTGCAGACTATGGCGTTCGACAGTCCGTTGGCCGGGGAGATCTGGAGCAGCAAATATCGTTTCCGGCCGCACGACGGGGCGGGAGACGCGACCGTCGAGGCCACGTGGGACCGGGTCGCCACCGCCCTCGCCGAAGCTGAACCGGCGAAGTCGCGGGGACGCTGGCGCGCCCGGTTCCGGGAGGCCCTCGAAGGCTATCGCTTCCTGCCCGCCGGGCGAATTCTCGCCGGAGCCGGCACCGGACGCGCGGTGACCCTGTTCAATTGTTTCGTCATGGGGACAGTGCCTGATGACCTTGACGGCATCTTCCAGCATCTGCGGGAGGCCGCGGTGACCATGCAGCAGGGCGGCGGCGTGGGCATGGACTTCTCCACGGTCCGGCCGTCGGGAGCGCCGGTCAGGGGCGTCGGGGCGGAGGCCTCGGGCCCGCTCAGCTTCATGGACGTCTGGGACTCCATGTGCCGCACGATCATGTCGGCGGGCCAAAGGCGCGGGGCGATGATGGGCTGTCTCCGGATCGACCATCCGGACATCGAGGCCTTCATCGACGCCAAACGGGACGCGGTTCGCTTCAGGAACTTCAATCTCTCGGTTTTGGTCCCCGACGCCTTCATGACGGCGCTGGACGCCGACGCGGACTGGCCGCTGGTGTTCGGCGGCGAGGTGCGGCGCACCGTTCGGGCGGCGGACCTGTGGAACCGTCTGATGCAGGCCACCTATGACGCCGCCGAACCGGGGGTGATCTTCATCGACCGGGTCAATGCTGCGAACAACCTGGCCCATTGCGAGGTGATCTCGGCCTCCAATCCCTGCGGCGAACAGATGCTGCCGCCCTATGGGGCTTGTTTGCTGGGGTCGATCAATCTCGCCCGCCTCGTCTCCACGCCGTTCGAAGCCGGCGCGGCCATGGATGAGGTGGAGCTGGCGACACTCACCCGAACAGCCGTGCGGATGCTCGACAACGTCATCGACATCTCCCGCTTCCCCCTGCCGGCGCAGGAGGAAGAAGCCCGCGCCAAGCGCCGCCTTGGCCTCGGCGTGACCGGGCTGGCCGACGCCCTGATCTTCTGCGGCGCCCGATATGGCGAGGATCGGGCCGTCGCCTTGACCGAACAATGGTTGGGCGTGATCCGGCGCGAGGCCTATCGCGCCTCGGCGGAACTGGCCGCCGAAAAGGGCGCCTTCCCCCTCTACGATCCGGCCATGCTCGAGCGGCCCAACCTGGCCGGGCTGGACCCCGAGACCCGCGAACTGATCGCGCGCCACGGGTTGAGAAACGGTTGTCTGACGTCGATCGCCCCGACCGGTACGACCTCCCTGTTGGCCGGCAATGTCTCGTCGGGGATCGAGCCGGTCTTCGCCTTCGCCTACACCCGCAAGGTGTTGCAGCCCGACGGCACGAAGCGCGAGGAGGCCGTCGAGGACTACGCCCTGGCGCTCTGGAAGCGGATCAAGGGGGCGGACGCTTCGCTGGAGGGCGCGCCGGGGAACGCCTTCGTCAGCGCCCAGACCCTGACACCCGAGCATCATCTGCGGATGCAGGCGGCAGCCCAGGCCCAGATCGACAGCTCGATCTCCAAGACCATCAACTGTCCTGAGGACATCGCGTTCGATGCTTTCTCTGACGTCTATCGCCAAGGCTACCGTCTGGGCTGCAAGGGGCTGACCACATACCGGCCCAACGCCATCACCGGTTCGGTGCTCAGCGTCGAACCGCCGCCCGCAAACGATGCGGTGCCGACCGGACCCGTCCTGACACCGAGGCCGGCGCGGCTCGAGGGCGCGACCTACAAGGTGCGCTGGCCGCTGGACCCGCACGCAGTCTATGTGACGATCAATGACTCCGGCGACGAGGATGGCGGTGAGCGTCGTCCGATGGAGATCTTCGTCAACTCCAAGAACATGGCTCACTATGCCTGGACGGTCGCCCTGACCCGGATGGTCTCGGCTGTTTTCCGGCGTGGCGGCGACGTATCCTTTGTGGCGGAAGAACTGAAAGCGGTGTTCGATCCCGGCGGCGGCGCCTGGATGGAGGGGCGCTATACGCCGTCCCTCCCGGCGGCCATCGGCGCGGTGATCGAGCGACACATGAACCTCTCGGCGGGCGGAGCGGCCGTTGCGCCCGACCCCGCGCCCGGGCCTGTAAGCGCGGCCTTCCACGCCCCGTCGGCTTGTCCGCGATGCGGAACAGCGGGCCTGGTCCGCAAGGAGGGCTGCGACAGCTGCCTCGATTGCGGCTACTCCCGATGCGGATAGCCTCCCTGCGCCCTGGACCGCCGACCCGGGCCGGCCGGCTTGACGAAGGGCAGGCCGAGCCGGCCAGTTGATCAAGACCGGCTCTCCCCGTCTGGTCTAAGCAGACCCTGTACCAACGGGAGTCCCCATGAACACCGCTGCCGCCATTCGCGCCCATCGCGGTCCCGCCGTCTTCAGCGTCGGCCTGCGCCCCTTCTTCCTGTTCTCTGCGCTGTGGTCCGCGATCGCCGCTCCGCTCTGGCTTTATGCCTTTCTCAGCGGCGGGCCTGTGGGTCTGAGCTGGCACGTCCACGAAATGTTGTTCGGCTACACGGGAGCGGTCGTCGTCGGTTTTCTGCTGACCGCCGTGCCCAACTGGACCGGTCGTCTGCCGGTCGTGGGCACGCCCCTGGCCCTGCTGTTCGGCCTGTGGCTGGCGGGTCGGGCCGCAATGCTGGCCATGGCCCTGAACGCGGATCTGGCGAGTGAAGTCTGGCCGCTGATCATCGACGGCCTGTTCCTGTTCGCCATGGCCGGTGTGGTCTGGCGCGAGGTGCTGGCGGGAAAGAACTGGCGCAATGTGCCGGTCGCCGTGATGGTCACGTTGTTCGCGCTCGCCAATGCCGGATTTCACCTTGAGGCGGGTGCCGGCGGCGTCGCCAACCTGTCCACCCGGCTGGGCCTGGCGGTTGTAGCCTTGCTGATCGCTGTCATCGGGGGCCGGGTCACCCCGAGCTTTACCCGCAATTGGCAGACCAAACGCGGCGGCGCTATGCCTGCCGTCTCGGGCCGTCTGGACGTGCTGACCCTGGCCGTCACCGCTGCCGGCCTGGTGGCCTGGAGCGTGGCGCCGACGCATCCGGCAGCGGGCGCTCTGTTGTTGGCGTCGGGAGGGCTTAACCTGGTCCGGCTGGTACGCTGGCGTGGAGATGCCACGACGACGGAGCCGCTCGTCTGGATCCTGCACCTCGGCTACCTGTGGCTGGCTGCGGGCCTCGTCTTCACGGGCTTGTCGGTCGCAGCACCCGGTCTGGTTCCGCCCTCCGTCGGCGTCCACGCTCTGACCGCCGGCGCGATCGGGGTGATGACTCTCGCCATCATGACGCGAGCCAGTCGGGGTCACACCGGTCGCCCTCTGGCGGCCGGAAGAGTTGAGGTCCTGATCTATGTCCTCATCAATGCCGCCGCCCTGAGCCGGGTGACAGGCGGCCTCTTGCCGACTCTCTATCAACCACTGCTGATGGTCTCGGCAGGGCTCTGGTCAGCAGCCTTCCTGACTTTTGTGGTCGGCTATGGCTCGATGTTGCTGTCACCCCGCCCTGATCGCGCCTGATCGCGGTCAGGCGTAGCGGGCGGCGGCGGTCGCCTTGACCAGGGCGATCACGGGCTTGCCCGGCGCCAGGGCGAGTTGTTCGCTTGCTTGCCCGGTGACCAGAGCCTTCAGCCTCAGCCCGCCCGCCTCGAGACGGACGAGGACACCGTCAGGCCGAACTTCCAGCGCCGCGACCTGCATCGGCAACCGGTTCTGGAAGCTGGCGTCGACCGGGTCCGTCAGGGCGAGCGCCACATCCCGCGCGTCGACGACGACCCGCAACCGATCGCCCGGCACGACATCGAGGAGCGGAGCCAGAAACGGGGTTCCTGCCAGATCGATGCGGCTGGCGTTCCTTGCAGGGTCGTGAGCAGTGACTCTTCCGTCAAGAATGGACAGAGGCGCGCTCAGCCCGGCGGCGTTCTCGGCCTCCGGCCTGTCGAACGCCGCGTCGGGTGGCTCTGCCCCCACGGCCCGTCCGTCGCCGACCAACACCACACGATCCGCGAGGCGGGCCACCTCCTCGACCGCGTGGCTGACATAAAGGATGGGCTGTCCAGTCCTGGCCAGTTGATCCAGATACGGCAGAATGTCGCCTCGACGGGCACCGTCCAGCCCCGCCAGAGGCTCATCGAGGATCAGCAGCCGGGGGCGTGTCAGCAGGGCCCGCCCGATCGCGACCCGGCGGGCCTCGCCGCCGGACAGCGCGTCCGGCCGGCGCTCCAGCAGGCTTTCGAGGCCCAACAGAGCCACGGCTTGATCAAGGGCGGGATCAGGGTCGCCCGATCGGCGGGGGCCGTACAGCAGGTTGTCTAGGACCGTCATGTGCGGAAACAGCCGCGCATCCTGGAATACGTAGCCGATCCGTCGTTTCCAGACCGGGACCGACACCCCTGCGTCGGTATCGAGGAGCACCTCCCCGTCCAGCACCACCCGACCGCGGACGGGCGGGATCAGGCCCGCGAAAAGTTCGGCCACTGTGGTCTTGCCGGCCCCGGAACGACCGAACAGGCAGGTGATGCGGGCGTCGCTCGAGAAGACGACTTCCAGAGAGAAGTCGTTGCGGACGATATGCGCTGACACCTCGAGCATCACCGCATCCCTCCGACCCGCCGCGCGACGGAGCGTGCGCCCCATTCCGAGAGAACGAGGGCACCGATCGACACGCCGACCGAGATCAGGACCAATCTCAACAGGGCCGCCTCGCCGTCGGGAACCTGGAGCAGGCTGTATATGGCCAGCGGCAGGGTGCGCGTCTCTCCGGGGATGCTGGCGACGAAGGTTATGGTGGCGCCGAACTCGCCCAGCGCCTTGGCGAAGCCCAATACCGCCCCGGCCGCCACGCCCGGTAGCGCCAACGGCAGGGTGATGGTCAGGAAGCGGACGACAGGCCGCGCGCCGAGGGTTTCGGCCGCCTGTTCGATCCGGGGATCGACCATGTCGAACGACAGGCGCACGGCCCGCACCAGCAGGGGGAAGCCCATGACCGCCGCGGCGAGGGCGGCGCCGGTCCAGTCGAAGGCGAATACAATCCCCATCGGCTCGAGGAGTTTGCCCAGCGGGCCGCTGCGACCGAACAGCATCAGCAAGGCATAGCCGGTCACCACTGGAGGAAGGATCAGGGGCAGGTGCGTCAGGCCCGACAACAGGGCCTTGCCGGGGAAGCTGTAGCGCGACAGCAGATAGGCGATCGCGATCCCGGGCGGCAGGCTGAACAGCGTCGCCGTCAGGGCGACCTTCATCGACAGGCCGATGATCTGCAGCTCTTCGGGGCTCAGCGCGAACATTCGGAACCCTCAGGTCTGGGCCGGCGCCGGCGCGAAGCCGAACCGCCGGAACAGGGCCTTTCCCTCGGTGCCGGCCAGCATATCCAGAAAGGCCTGCGCGGCCGCGGGGTCGCCGGCTCCGTCCCGCCGACGAACTGGAGCCCCCGGATAGACGATCGGATCGTGGCTGGCAGGGGGAAAAGTCGCCACCACGCGCACCCGTGGCTCGGCCAGTGCATCGGTCGCATAGACCAGACCCAGCGGGACCTCCCTCCGCGCCACGAGCGACAAGGCGGCGCGGACGTCATCGCCGGGCGCCCGCCGGTCCTTGACCCCGGACCAGAGGTTCAGGTGGACCAGGGCCTGCTCTCCGTAGCGACCCGCCGGTATCGAGGAGTCGGCGATCGCCAGTCGGCCTCCGCCTAATCGGTCGATGAAAGCGGCCGGGGAAGACAGATCAACAGAATCGCCGGAGGCGGAGACCGGCGCGACCAGCACCAGTGCGTTGCTGGCCAACCGACGCCGTGCGGACGTATCGACAAGGCCGCGCTGACCCAGCCAGTCCATCCAGCGCTCGTCGGCCGAAATGAACAGATCAGCCGGGGCACCCTGGGCGATCTGGCGGGCCAGCTTGGCGCTGCCGGCGTAGGTGGCCCGAACAATCCGGCCGGTCTTCTGTTGGTGTTCCGCGGCGGCCGCGTCCAGGACTTCGCGCAGGCTGGCGGCGGCGAAAAGGTCGATCAGCGGCGTGCTGGCGGAGCGACGGGGCGCACAGGCGGTCAGCGCCGTGCCTGCAAGCAGCACCAGCGCCCCTCGTCGACCAAGGCTGGCACCCGCCGTCGTCATCAATCGAACCTCCGCCCGAGCCATTCGCCCGGCCCGCAAGCCTGCCTAGCATGGCGAGCCGGGCTACCGCACAGAGGGGGCGGCAAGCGCGCTTGATCTTCATCAAGGCCCGTCCCGCCCCGCGTCATAGGGTGTGCGGGGCTGATCGACTATCAAACCCCCTGAGTTCGCTCCGAGCCGCCTGACCTGTAGCGCCCGCGCGCCATGGTCCGAAGGCCGGATCCGCAAGGATCAAGGGCGGCGGGAGAAATCCCTCCGCCTCCCGTGTTTGGAAAGGAGCTTCCATGGCGTTCGACGCCACTGCCATGTCCGACGGCTTCGGCCGCCGGTTCCACTACCTCCGCCTGTCGGTGACGGAGGTGTGCAACTTCAGCTGCACCTACTGCCTGCCGAACGGCTGGAAGAAGTCCGGACCGCTGTCGTTCCTGACGGTCGAGGAGATTGGCCGGCTGGTGGCCGGCTTTTCCGATCTCGGGCTCAGCAAGGTTCGCCTGACCGGTGGCGAGCCCACCGTCCGCAAGGACTTCAACGCCATCATCGAGACGGTCGCCGCGGCGCCCGGCGTGGCCAAGGTCGCCATGACCACGAACGGCTGGAACCTCGCGCGTCATGCGACCGCCTGGCGGAGCGCGGGTCTCAGCCACATCAACGTCAGCATTGACTCGATCGACCCGGAAACGTTCCGCCAGATCACCGGCCAGGACAAGCTGGATCAGGTTCTGACAGGCCTAGACCTGGCGCTGGCCGAGGGCTTCTCCGCCGTGAAGGTCAATGCCGTCCTGCTGCGTGAGACAGCCGAGGCTGGTTTCGACGACTGGGCGCGCTTCGTCCGTGATCGGCCCGTGGCGGTTCGATTCATCGAACTCATGAAGACGACCGACAATGACGACTATTTCGCCCGCCATCACGTGAAGGCACAAGGCCTGCGCGACTGGCTGGCTCAGAACGGATGGACTCCGACGGAGCGTGCCTTTGACGCCGGGCCGGCGCTCGAATATCGGCACCCCGATCACGCAGGAGCCATCGGTCTGATTGCGCCTTACGCGCCAGGATTCTGCGACAGCTGCAACCGCCTGCGGGTTACCTCGAAGGGAAAGCTGCGCCTGTGCCTGTTCGGCGATGGCGGGGTCGACCTCCGCGATCTTCTGCAGGATGACAGCGATCGCGAGGTGCTGACGCAGCGCATCGTCTCTTCTCTCGGCGGCAAGTCTACCGGCCATTCTCTCGCCTTGGGGCGTTCAGGCGACCTGCGGAACCTGTCCCAACTCGGCGGCTGATTACCCGAGAGCGGTGCCGCAGGTGCGCCCCGTCTGGGTGGCCCATCTCTCGCTCTCCGCCTTGCCGACGGTGCCCGATGGCGGCGGCATGTGATTGTCGATCAGCGGGTGGGGCCGCGCCAACCGCTCAAGGGCCTCCGGACGGCCCAGGCTGACCTCCGCGCCATGTACGACCACCCCGTAGCTGGACAGGTTGGCGAAGGCCCGTGACAGATTCTCCGGGGACATACCCAGCAGCGAGGCCAACACCCGCTTCTCATGAGGAAGGACGATCGGGTCGCGCATTCCCTGACGTACCCTCTGGGTGATCAGGTAGTTGGCCAGCCGCTCGACGCCGCCGCGGAGCTTTTGGTTCTTCACGGCCCGGACCAGCCCGCGGTAACAGCCCGACAGCTCCTGGGCCACCGCAAAGCTGAAGTCGGCGTCCTGTCTCATGGTGCGGCGCAGAGCCTCCCCCGACAGCATCAGAATCTCCGACCGCTCGAGGGTCCGCGCCGACATCAGGGCGTCAGCATCCAGGACGACAGCCGCCAGGATAAACGTCGAGACCGGTCGCAGCAGCGCCAACGTGGTCTCCTTCTCCTTCCAGGACCCCTGGAGTTCGACCGCCCCGTCAAGCAGCACATAGAGGAAGTCGACCGTGTCGCCCTCCATCAGGAGGGTCGTGCCGGCGGGGAACCGCTGCAGGAAGGCGCCGGCCGTCACATCACGGAAGACCTCCGGGGTGGTCCGCGAAAACAACGGCAGGGCCCTGACACGTTCCAGATCGGCGGCGCGCATGGTCATTGTGTTGGTTCCTCGTGCGACTCGGTAGCGAGGCTCTGGCCTGATCGGCTTCGCTCCGTGCGGCCGCGCCCTATCAATAGAACATCACTTGACGAATATCAATCGGTGTAGATGATTACGGCAATCAGGCAGCTGACCGTTTTCGCGTTACTGCAGTTTTCTTGTATCTATTGACGATTTCGCCAACTCCTCCAAGACGTCAATTGATAACCATCAAATAGCGCATTCAGAACGCGCGCTAGGAGTCATGGAACGACAGCCGGCAAGCGGCGATGTTCCATGGAGCAGGTCAGGTGGTATCCGCCTCTGAAACAGCAGCGCCAGGCGCTACTTCGGCCCTGTGGGTCAGCACTTTCGCCTTTACGGCCTGCTTCGCAGTATGGACGATCTTCTCGATCATCGGGGTCCAGATCAAGGCTGACCTCGGCCTGACAGAAGCGCAGTTTGGCCTGCTGGTCGGCACGCCGATCCTGACCGGTTCGCTGGTGCGCGTGTTCCTGGGCGTCTGGACCGAACAGTTCGGCGGGCGACGGGTCAGCCTGATCGTCATGATCCTGGCCGCCGCAGCCACCTTCCTGCTGTCCTATGCCGAGACCTACCCCCAATTCCTGGTCGCCGCTCTCGGCGTCGGCATGGCGGGCGGAGCCTTCGCGGTCGGCGTCGCCTATGTTTCGAAATTCTTCCCCGCGGGCCGGCAGGGCACGGCGCTCGGCATCTTCGGCGCGGGCAATGTCGGCGCGGCGGTGACCAAGTTCGCGGCCCCCTTCGTCATGCTGGCCCTGGGCTGGGAGGCAGTGGCGCAGATCTGGGCCGGGGCTCTCCTCCTCATCGCCCTCGTGTCCTTCTTCCTGACCCGGGACGAGCCCCAGCTGGTTGAGCGTCGGCGGACGGGCCAGAAGCCCGTGGCGGCCTGGATGCAAATGGAGCCGCTGAAGGACCTCCGGGTCTGGCGGTTCGCGCTCTACTATTTCTTCGTCTTCGGCGGGTTCGTCGCCCTCGCCCTCTGGCTCCCGCACTATCTGACCGGCGCCTATGGAGTAGGCATCGGCGTGGCCGGGATGCTGGCCGCGGCCTATTCGATCCCGGGCTCGCTGTTCCGGGTTTTCGGCGGCTGGCTCTCGGACCGGGTCGGCGCCCGCAAGGTCATGTACCTGACCTTCATCATCAGCGTCGTCTGCGCCTTCGTCCTGGCCTATCCCGCGACCACCTATGTGGTCGACGGCATCGACGGACCGATCACCTTCCGCCTGGCGATGAGCCTCCCGTTCTTTACCGTGCTGGTCTTCATCCTCGGCTTCGCCATGAGCCTGGGTAAGGCGGCCGTCTTCAAACACATCCCCGTCTATTACCCCGACCATGTGGGCTCGGTCGGCGGTCTGGTCGGGATGATCGGCGGTCTGGGCGGCTTCATCCTGCCCATCACCTTCGGCGTCCTGAACGACCTGACCGGCGTCTGGACCAGCTGTTTCATGCTGCTGTTCCTGCTCGTCCTCGCGGCCCTGATCTGGATGCATTTCGCCGTCCGCCGGATGGAGCGCCGCCGCTCTCCCATGCTGGCGACGCTGCCCGAATTTCCCGAGCTGGCTGGCGTCGGCCCCGACAAGGCCGCGGCCACCTCACCCCTCCATTCGAACTAGAGAAAGACGCGCATGTCTCGCCCCATACTGACTGACTGGCGTCCCGAGGACCCCGACTTCTGGTCCACGACCGGCAAGGCAACAGCTCGCCGCAACCTATGGATCTCGGTGCCGAACCTCCTGTTGGCCTTCTCGGTTTGGATGGTCTGGTCGATGGTGGTGGCCAAGCTCGGGCTGATCGGGTTCAAATTCACGACGGATCAGCTGTTCTGGCTGACCGCCCTTCCGGCCCTCTCGGGCGCGACGCTCCGCATCTTCTACAGCTTCATGGTGCCGATCTTCGGCGGCCGCCGCTGGACGGCGCTGTCGACCCTGTCTCTGGTCATCCCCGCGCTGGGGATCGGGCTGGCGGTCCAGAATCCCGATACGCCCTACTGGGCCTTCGTGGGGCTGGCGCTGCTCTGCGGGCTGGGCGGCGGTAATTTCGCATCGTCCATGTCCAACATCGCCTTCTTCTTCCCCAAGGCCGAGAAGGGCAATGCCCTCGCCATCAACGCCGGGTTCGGCAACCTCGGCGTCAGCGTCATGCAGTTCCTCGTGCCGCTGGTGATAACGCTCGGCCTGTTCGCGCCCGTCGTCGGTGCCCCCCAGATCGCCGTGGACAAGGGTGTCGAGAGCCAGATGTGGCTCCAGAACGCCGGCTTCGTCTGGATTCCCTTCCTGCTGGCGTCAGCCGCCGCCGCCTGGTTCGGGATGAACGATCTCAGCTCGGCCAAGGCTTCCTTTGCGACCCAGGCGGTGATTTTCAAGCGCAAGCACAACTGGGTGATGTGCTGGCTCTATGTCGGCACCTTCGGCTCATTCATCGGCTTTTCGGCGGCCTTCCCGCTGCTGACCAAGACTCTTTTTCCTGAGGTGAACGCGCTGCAGTTCGCTTTCCTGGGCCCGTTGGTCGGGGCCGCCTCGCGCGCCCTCACCGGCTGGGTGTCGGACCGTTGGGGCGGCGAGAACGTCACCCAGATCGTCTTCGGTGCCCTCATGGCCGGGGTGCTGGCAGTGCTCTACGGCGTCGGTGGTTTCGGAGCCGAACCGTCGTTCGTGCTGTTCTTCGCCGCCTTCCTCTGGCTGTTCTTCTGGACCGGGGTAGGCAACGCCTCCACCTTCCAGATGATCCCCGCGATCGTCCGGGTCGACATGCCGC
>CAZFQC010000054.1:0-13097 GCA_964520795.1 uncultured Brevundimonas sp. | reverse complement strand
GCAGCCCGTACAGCAGCGCCTCCGCCGTCGGCGGGCAGCCCGGCACATAGACATCGACCGGCACGACCCGGTCGCAGCCGCGAACGACGCTGTAGCTGTAGTGGTAGTACCCGCCGCCGTTGGCGCAGCTGCCCATGGACAGGACGTAGCGCGGGTCCGGCATCTGGTCGTAGACCTTGCGCAGGGCCGGAGCCATCTTGTTGGTCAGGGTGCCGGCCACGATCATCAGGTCAGACTGACGAGGGCTGGCGCGCGGGGCCATGCCGAACCGCTCCATGTCGAAGCGCGGCATCGAGGCCTGCATCATCTCGACGGCGCAGCAGGCGAGGCCGAAGGTCATCCACATCAGCGAACCGGTGCGGGCCCAGTTGATGACGTCGTCCAGCGAGGTGGTGATGAAGCCGCGCTCGCCCAGTTCGGCGTTCACGGCCTCGAAGAATTTGTCGTGGATGGCCGGATCATAGCCCTCGACCGACGAACGGGCGCCGGTATTGAACATGGTCGTGCTCATCGGTCCGGCCAGACGCGAGGACGCCGGCCCCACGGGCGAGCCGCCCTGGTTGCCGACCCCGATCAGCGGGACCGTATTGGTCGTCACTCCCATTCGAGCGCGCCCTTCTTCCATTCGTAGATGAACCCGACGGTCAGCACGCCGAGGAAGACCATCATCGACCAGAAGGCGAACACCATGCCCGCGCGTGACAGGTCGAACATCGACACCGCCCACGGGAACAGGAAGGCCACCTCAAGGTCGAAGATGATGAAGAGGATGGAGACCAGATAGAAGCGCACGTCGAACTTCATGCGCGCGTCGTCGAAGGCGTTGAAGCCGCACTCATAGGCCGACAGCTTCTCGCTGTCCGGGTTCCTGGGGGCCAGCACCCAGGCCGCCAGCATGAAACCGACGCCGAGCACCGCCGCGATCCCCAGGAAGATCACGATCGGCAGATATTCGAGCAGGAATGCATTCATCCGGAAGGGACCTTGTCCGCCGCAAAGGGAGGGGCGGATTCGGCGCTTTCTAGCCTTGGAACCGCGCCCGTTCAAACCCATGTGACGAAAGGTTTTTCTTGAGAATGGTTCGCAAGCCGACAGGCCCACCCGCGGGGCCCCGCGCAGGCCCCCGGTGCCGTCGAAAAACTGTTGCGGGCCGTCGCTTCGTCGCTTGACAGTGCGACGCCCCCCCGCCTAAACGACGCCCCTCGCCGCGGAGCACTGCTTCGCGTCGGGAGTACGCGGGTGTAGCTCAGTTGGTTAGAGTGCCGGCCTGTCACGCCGGAGGTCGCGGGTTCGAGTCCCGTCACTCGCGCCATTCCCTTTGAAATCGAAATCAGGGAATGGCGCGGCCCCGCCGGTGTGAACCGGCCTCCCCGTCACCGCAGCGTCAGCACGGCATCATCAGCCGCCAGCGCCTGCGCGCGCCCTTCCGGCCCCGCCGTGATCTGGACGAAGGTAAAGCCGCGCGCGGTCAGTTCGTCCAGCAGTCCGGGCAGTGCTGCAATCATCTGCGGCCGTGTCTCGTGCAGGATCAGCACCCCGCCCTGGTTGCTCTCCATGGCGTTCAGGGTGATCCGGGTGATCGACTCGGCGGAATAGCCGCGCCAGTCGTCAGTGCCGGCCTCGGCCGAGACGACGAGGATTCCGCGCTGGTTCAACCAGTCGGCCAGGTACGGCCCTTCCCCCAGACCCGGAAAGCGGAACATCGGCTCGAGGCGGGCGCGTTCCTCGGCCGGCGCGTCGGCCAGGGCGGCCTCAAGGGCGGCGTAGCTCCGGCGCACCTCGGTGACCTGGGCCTCGCGGGCCCAATAGCGAAGATAGGTCGGGTGCGACCAGCTGTGGCTGGCGACGTTGTGGCCCCGGCGCACGACCTCGCGCACCTGTTCCGGATTGGCCCGTACATACTGGCCGACGAAGAAGAAGGTCGCCTTGATCCCCCGCGCGTCGAGGATGTCCAGCACCCGGCTGTTGTACAGCGGACTGGGCCCGTCATCGAAGGTCAGGGCGATAGCCCTGGGCGGGAGCGGCGTGCGGAGGTGCTGGATCGAGCCATAGCGGCCCGGCGACATGGTCAGGACGGCCTGGCCCGCCTGCACGGTGGCAACGGCAATGTAGGGGACCTCGCTGCCCACCGCGGGCGCGCGGGGTAGCCAGACGGCAAAAGCAGCCGTCAGGGCGATCAGGATCAGACGCACAGACCCTCCCCCGAGGCTTCAGCTTTCACGCTACCCCTGCAACGCCCCCCAGCGAGGGCGCGCAACCCGTGGGGGATATTGCCGGTTAAGGATTCCGGCCCGCGACCAGAACATTCTGCACCCGGCGGCCGAGCGGATCACGCGAGTGCCAGGTCTGGCCGACCTCGGCCTCGACCATCTGGGTGCAGAAGCGCGGGATCAGCATATAGGGCCTCATGTTGGTGAGGCAGACCTGCTCGCCCGCGACCGACCAACGCGCCGCCAGCCGGCGACCGTCAGAAAATTGTGCTGCATAGGTGCCGTCCGGGTTGAACCAGTGCTTGACCCAGCCGCCATCCGGATAGCGGGACACCACCGTGTTCCCGAAGACAGAATTCATCTCGGTCCGACCCGGACCCGCAACCAGACACGCGACAGCAAAGGTCGCGACGGCAAGCGATCGCAGCATATTCAGCCCCTACTCAGCCCTACCCGGGGCGGACTATTAACAATCGGTTAGCAAATTCCAAGCCCCGACACTCCGCACACGAATAGTTGACTCTGCTGAGGGGGCTTCTATATGCGGCGCACGTTCGGGACAGGACTGGCGAATCCGCGCCGCCCGCTCGCCCAGAGACAGGGCGGTTCCGCGACATCGCACGACGGCCCGATGCGCGGGGCGTCCCTTACCAGTCCCAAGGATCCATGACCGAATTCTCCCAGCTGGGCCTCTCGCCCACGACCCTCAAGGCGGTTGCAGACACCGGCTATACGACCGCCACTCCGATCCAGGCCGCGGCGATCCCGGTCGCCCTTGCGGGCCGCGATGTGCTTGGCATCGCCCAGACCGGCACCGGAAAGACGGCCGCCTTCACCCTGCCGATGATCGACCGGCTGTCGTCCGGCCGGGCCAAGGCCCGAATGCCGCGCGCACTCGTCCTGGCCCCAACCCGCGAACTGGCAGACCAGGTCGCCTCGTCTTTCGAGAAATACGCCAAGGGCACCAAGCTGAGCTGGGCCCTGCTGATCGGCGGCGTCTCCATGGGCGACCAGGTGACCCTGCTGAACAAGGGCGTCGATGTCCTGATCGCCACCCCGGGGCGGCTGCTGGACCTGTTCGAACGCGGCAAGGTGATGCTGAACGGGGTCGAGATCCTTGTCATCGACGAAGCCGACCGCATGCTCGACATGGGTTTCATTCCCGACATCGAGCGCATTTTCAAACTGACTCCGCCGCGCCGGCAGACCCTGTTCTTTTCGGCCACCATGCCGCCGGAGATCACCCGTCTGACGACCCAGTTCCTCAAGGACCCGACCCGGCTGGAGGCCTCGCGCCCTGCCATGACGGCCGAGACCATCACCCAGTATCTGGTGCGAATTCCGACCAGCGACCCCAAGGCCAAGCGCGCCGCTCTGCGCGCCCTGGTCGGCCGCGCTGACGTGCGCAACGGCATCGTCTTCTGCAACCGCAAGACCGAAGTTGATGTTGTCGCCAAATCGTTGAAGCAGCACGGCTTCGACGCTGCGCCAATCCACGGCGACCTTGACCAGTCGCTGCGCATGAAGACCCTCGCCGCCTTCCGCTCGGGCGAGCTGAAACTGCTGGTCGCCTCCGATGTCGCCGCGCGCGGCCTCGACATTCCCGACGTCAGCCACGTCTTCAACTACGACGTCTCGCACCACGCCGACGACTATGTGCACCGCATCGGCCGCACCGGCCGGGCGGGCAAGCTGGGTCAGACCTTCATGATCGTGACGCCGGCGGATGACCGCTCGCTCGACAAGGTCCTGAAGCTGATCAAGATGGACCCGGAAGAGCTGGTTCTGGACGGCGTCGACTTCTCGCCCGGCAAGACGCAGCCGCGTCGCGAGTCGGATCGCCCCGAACGCGCGCCCACCCGCGGCCGTGGCCGCGGCTCGCGGGAAACGCCGCAGGACAGCGTCGTCGAGGCCGCTGAGGCCCCCGCGTCTGTGAAGACGGAGGCCACCGTAGAAGCCCCTGAGGCCGAGACCGCTGCCCCGGAAGGGACGAAGCCGCGCCGGTCCCGCAGCCGTCGCGGGTCCAGGCCGGTCCCGTCGGACGCCATGGAGGCGTCGGCCCCTTCGCCCGTTCCGGCCGCAGTTCCGGAGGCGGCCCCCGCGGCAGCCTCGCCGGAGCGGCCGGTGCAGGAGACCCACCTGCGTCAGTCGGCTCGCCGCGGCGACACCGCCGGCCCGGAGCCCCGGGAGTCGAACGGCCGTCCCTTCGGCGAGGGCGACGTCCCGGCCTTCCTGCGCCGCCCTGTCTCGCTCAAGAGCTGAACCGGTAACAAATCGGCGCTCGACGAACCGGATTTAACCCGGCGTTACGGAACCGCGCCTAGCGTAGCCGACGCAAACGGTCGCTCGGGGCGATCCGTCGGGGAAAACGTATGGCGGCTCAGCTCGAAACCACTCTTCGGGGACCTGAAGCCTACGGCCTGGCGCGTCGGGTTATCGAGGCGATGGAAGAGTCGGGCATCTGGCCGACCCCGCTGAATTTCGAGATCTGGGTCCATTATCTCGGCGACCCGGAAGGGCCGCTGGGCCGGGAGATCAAGCGACTGCTGGCGGCTTCCGAGCCGTTCACCGAGGCCACCGCCGACATGCTGGCCGCCGAATACCTGCCGCGCGGACGCCTGACCGAGGAGATCCGCGACGCCGGCCGGGTGCTGGACCGCGAACTGTCGAGCGTGTCCGAAGCCATCGCCAATGCGCACAAGTCACAGGTCGCCTATGGCGACACCCTGGACAAGGCCGCCACCAGCATCGAATCGGTCGGCGACGGCGCGGGCCTCAAGGCCATCGTCTCGGGACTGACCAGCGCCACACGCAAGGTCCAGCGCGAGAACCAGACCCTGGAGAAGCGTCTCGACGCCTCGACCCGCGAGGTTGCCCGCCTGCGGGAACACCTCGAGCAGGTGCGCCGCGACGCCATGACCGACGCCCTGACCAACCTGGCCAATCGCAAGGCGTTCGACGAACATCTGGAGGCCGCCTGCGCCCAGGCCGAGTCCGGCGGCGGGGCCCTGACCCTGGCGGTTCTGGATATCGACCATTTCAAGCGCTTCAACGACACCTGGGGTCACCAGACGGGCGACCAGGTGCTCCGCTATGTGGCCAGCGTCATGGGCCGGATGGCCAGCGCCCCGCGAATCGCCGCCCGCTACGGCGGCGAGGAATTCGCCATGATCTTTCCCCAGGAGAGCCACGCCCAGGTCGAGAAAGCCCTGGAAGGGATCCGCAAGGAAATCGCCTCCCGCTCCCTGCGCCGCCGCTCCACTGATGACGAACTGGGCGCGGTGACCCTGTCCGCAGGCTTCGCCCAGCGGCGTCCGGGAGAGTCCGCCTCGGCCCTGCTGGATCGGGCCGACGCCGCCCTCTATGCGTCCAAGCACGCGGGACGGAACCGGGTCACCAGCGCGGAACGGCTCGACGAGGCCGCCTGACGCCTTCCGCATCGGGCGTTTCGCGTCATAGTGGACCGATGCGCAGTCTCGCCTTCAATCTCGCCTACTGGCTCCTGTCGATCCTCTACGCCTCGGCGGCGGCCTTCGCCGCCCTTGCGCCGGGGCGAGGCCCGACCAGCTGGATCATTCGCCGCTATGTGAAGCGGATGGTGCAGGCCATGCGGCTGCTGGCGGGTATCCGCATCGAGACGCGCGGGCGCGAGCGGCTGCCGACCGGTGCCTTCATCATCGCGTCAAAGCACCAGAGCTGGGGCGACGGCTTCGCCACCTATGACCAGTTCGACGACCTCGCCTTCGTCACCGGCGACCATCTGGAGAAGTTTCCGCTGCTCGGCACTGTGCTGCGCAAGCTGGGAGCCATCGTCGTCAACAACTGCGGCGGCCGCGAGGCGCGGGAGGCGCTGAAGCACCGCTCCGCCGACGCTCACGCGGCCGGTCGAAAGATCCTGATCTATCCCGAGGGCAATCTGGCCAGGGTCGGTGAGAAATTCCGCTATCGCTCCGGTGTCTGGCACATGTATCGCGACTTCGACATGCCGGTCGTGCCGCTGGCCACCAACCTGGGTCTGTTCTGGCCGCAGGAGGCCTTCCTCAAGACCCCGGGGACCGCGACGCTGGAGTTCCTCGATCCCATCCCGACCGGCCTTGGCAAGGAGGAATTCCTCGCCCGGCTCGAGGCCGCCGTGGAGGGCAGGACGGCCGAGCTCGTCGCCGAGGCCACCGGCCGCCCCGTCACACCCGCTGTTCGTGTGCTGGCTCCCGACGAAGTGGCGAAGGCGGCGAAGCTGGCGGCGGCTAGAGACTAGGCTTGGCCTTGCGCGGCTTCTTCGCGGCCGCCTTGCGCAGCGCGGCATCGATCGACCCCCGCGCCCAGTCGACGGCCTCGTCCGGATCGTCCAGCGCGCTCTCCGGCAACGACCAGTAGGCCATGGCCATCTGCTTCCCGTCCTTTGTGGGATAGGTGAACTGCCGCGCCCCCGCATCCGCAAGAAGCGGCGCATTGATCTCATCCGCCTTCAGCCAGATGACCCCGTCATCCAGCAGGGCGAAGATCAGGCCGTTCGCATAGACGGCGGCCCCGCCGAACATCCGCTTGATCCCGAGTGGCCCCAGGGCCGCGAAATGCTCGCGCACCCATTCGCCGAAGTCAGGATCGTAAGCCATTCGTCAGGCCGCCGGGATCACCGCGCCGTCGTATTTGGCGGCGATGAAGTCCTTGACCGCCTGGCTGCGCAGCATGGCCGCCAGGGCCACGATGCGTGGATCCGTCCGGTTGTCCGGCCGCGTCACCAGATAGTTCACATAGGGGCTGTCGGCCCCTTCCAGCGCCAGGGCGTCGGTGCGCGGCTTCAGGCCGGCGTCCAGCGCGTAGTTGGTGTTGATCACCGCCATATCGACCTGGTCCAGCACGCGCGGCAGGGTCGCCGACTCCAGCTCGCGGAAGCGCAGGTTCTTCGGGTTCTCGGCGATGTCGCGCAGGGTCTGCAGCGGATTGACCGGGTCCTTCAGGCGGATCAGCCCCGCCTTCTGCAGCAGGATCAGCGAGCGGCCGATTGAGGAGGCGTCGTTCGGCACCGCCACCTGTGCTCCGTCGGGCAGCTCGGCCAGGGTACGGAAGCGGCGCGAATAGGCGCCCAGCGGCTCGACATGCACCCCGGCCACCGTGACCAGATCCGAGCCGCGCGAGGCGTTGAACTCGTCCAGATAGGGTTTGGTCTGGAAATAGTTCACATCCAGCCGGCCCTCGGCAAGCTGGGTATTTGGCTGAACATAATCATTGAAGACCTTGATCTCGATATCAATTCCCTCGGCCGCCAGCAGCGGTTTGATGTGTTCCAGGATTTCGGCGTGCGGGACGGCCGTGGCACCCACGATCAACGGCGCATCGGGGTCGGCCTTCCTGGCGGCCCCCTGCCCGCAAGCGGCGAGCGCCGTAGCAGCGGCGGCGAGGGTCAGGAGCGAGCGGCGGTTCATGGCGGGCCTTTCAGGGACGCGATCAGCGATGGGAAACGGCGGCGACCAGCCGGTCGCCGAGCATCTGGAGGACCTGCACCAGCAGGAGCAGCAGGACGACGGTCACGACCATGACATCGGTCTGGAACCGCTGATAGCCGAAGCGGATGGCCAGGTCGCCCAGCCCGCCCGCGCCGACCACCCCGGCCATGGCGGTATAGCTGACCAGCGCAATCGCGGTGACGGTCGCGCCGGCGAGGATGCCGGGCATGGCCTCGGGCAGCAGGGCGCGGGTGACGATCTGGAAGGTTGAGCCGCCCATGGCCTGGGTCGCCTCGACCACGCCCTTGTCGACCTCCCGGAGGGCCGTCTCGACCAGCCGCGCATAAAAGGGCGCGGCCCCGACGACCAGCGGCGGAATGGCCCCCGCAACGCCCAGCGACGTCCCGACCAGCAACACGGTCACCGGCAGCATGACGATCAGCAGGATGATGAAGGGCACCGACCGCAGGATGTTGACGATCAGCGACAGGACCGCGTTCACCAGCGGATTGGCCGCCAGCCGTCCCTTGCCTGACAGGTAAAGCAGCACCCCCAGCGGGATGCCGAACACGACCGTCAGGGCCATCGATCCGCCCAGCATCAGCAGGGTATCGCGCGACGCCCGCGCGATCTCGGGCCAGTCAATATTGACGAAGAAGGCTTCCATCACACGCCCTCCACCGTGACGCCACGCGCAGTGAGCTGCGCCACCGCCGCTTCGGCGTCGCCGCCGGTGAAGGCCACGACCAACTGCCCGTAGGGCTCGCCGCGGATACGGCTGATGCGGCCCGACAGGATCGAATAGTCCACCCCCACCGACCGGGCGACGCGGCTCAGTTCGGGCTCATAGGTCGCGCCGCCCCGGAAGGTCAGTTTCGCCAGCCGTCCGCCGGGCGGCACATCGGCGGTCTCGAACCCCTCCTCGCCCTCGGCCAGCATGGCGCGGGTCGCGGCGTGCTGCGGGTGCAGGAAGACATCGGCGGTCGCCCCCTGCTCGACCACCCGCCCGTCCTTCAGCACCGCCACCCGGTCGCAGACGCGGCGCACCACCTCCATCTGGTGGGTGATCAGGACGATGGTCAGCTTCAGGTCGCGGTTCAGCTGGTCCAGCAGCGACAGGATTTCGTCGGTTGTTTCGGGATCCAGGGCACTGGTCGCCTCGTCGCACAGCAGCACGCCGGGCTCGCAGGCCAGGGCCCGGGCGATGCCGACACGCTGCTTCTGCCCGCCTGACAGCTGGGCCGGGTGCTTCTTCGCATGCTCGGACAGACCCAACTGCTCCAGCAGTTCAGCCACGCGCCGGTCCACATCCACCGTCGGCCGCCCCTCCAGCCGCAGCGGGAAGGCGACGTTTTCCGCCACCGTCTTCGCGTTCAGCAGGTTGAAATGCTGGAAGATCATGCCGATCCGCCGCCGCGCGGCGCGCAGCTCGGCCGGTGCCAGGGCCGTCATCTCGCGCCCGTCGACTGTCACCGACCCGGCGTCCGGCCGTTCCAGCAGGTTGATGGTGCGGATCAGCGTCGACTTGCCGGCGCCCGACCGTCCGACCACGCCGAACACCTGACCGGCCCCGACCGTCAGATCGACCGCGTCCAGCGCCACGCGTTCGCCCGCCGCGCTCCGGAAGCGCTTGGTCACTCCCTCCAGGCGGATCATCAGTCGGCGTCCAGCGCCTTTGCGGGAATGATGGTGACGCTCTCGCCACAGCCGCAGGCGTCGGTCTGGTTCGGATTCCGGAACACGAATTTCGAGGCCAGCTTCGTCGTCTCGTAGTCGAGCTCCGACCCGATCAGGAACAGGATCGACTTGGGATCGACGACGATGGTCGCGCCCTTGTCGTTGACCACCTCATCCAGCGGCCCGATCTCGTCGGCGAAGGCGAAGGTGTATTCCTGCCCGGCGCAGCCCGCATTCTTCAGCCCGACGCGCAGCGCCCTGTGCCCGCCGGCCTCCGTAAGCGCGCGCACCCGTTCGGCCGCCGCCTCGGTCAGGGTGACGACAGCGGGGCGCGGGCGGCGGGGACGGGGCGTGGTCTGAAGCTCGGTCATCGGACGGTCCATCAGAACATGTTCAGGGCCAGTTTGGCCTCGTCGCTCATCTTCGACGCGTCCCAGGGCGGATCGAAGGTCAGTTCCGCGCGCGCCGACTTCACGCCCTCGACCTTCATCACGGCCTGCTCGACCCAGATCGGCATCTCGCCCGCCACGGGGCAGCCCGGGGCGGTCAGGGTCATCTCGACCACCACGTCGCGATCGTCGGACAGGTCGACCTTGTAGATCAGGCCCAGCTCATAGATGTCGACCGGGATTTCCGGGTCGAACACGGACTTCAGGGCCTCGATGATGTCGTCCGTCATCCGGTCGATCTCGGCCTGGGCCAGGGCGCTCTTCTGCGGCGCGTCCCAGGCTTCGGCGAAGGCCGCGCTGTCAGTCTTTTCGGTCGTCGGATCGCTCATGCGAAGAACTCACGGGCCTTGGTCAGGGCGTCGGCGAAGGCGTCGGCGTCCTCGAGGGTGTTATATAGGGCGAAGCTGGCGCGGGCGCTCGATGTGATGCCGAACCGGCGCGACAGCGGCTCGGCGCAGTGCAGGCCGGCGCGCACGGCGACGCCGTAGCGGTCCATGACCTGGGCGATGTCATGGGCGTGGGCGCCGTCGACGGTAAAGGTGAAGATGGCCCCCTTCCCCGCTGCTGTACCGATCTCGGTCAGCCAGTTCAGCCCGTCCAGCCGCGCCCGCACCCGGTCCAACAAAGCCGCTTCGTGCGCGCGGACGGCCGCGGCGTCATACTGCATCAGCCACTCGATCGCGGCGCCGAGGCCGATGGCCTCGACGATCGGCGGCGTGCCGGCCTCGAACCGATGGGGCAGGCCCGCCCAGGTCACCGCATCCTCGGTCACCGTGGCGATCATCTCGCCCCCGCCCTGGTAGGGCGGCAGGGCCTCCAGCGCCGCCCGCTTGCCGTACAGGCCGCCGATGCCGGTCGGGCCGAACAGCTTGTGGCCGGTGAAGACATAGAAGTCGGCATCCAGTGCCTGGACGTCGGGGCTGCAGTGCACCGCACCCTGGCAGCCGTCGACCAGCACCAGCGCATTGGCCGCATGGGCCAGATCCGCGATGGCCCGGACATCGTTCACCGTGCCCAGCACATTGGACATATGGGTCACGGCCACCAGCCGGGTCCGCGGCCCGATCAGCGCCGCCAGCGCCGCCATGTCCAGCGCGCCGTCGTCCATGACCGGCGCCCATTTCAGGACCGCGCCGAACCGCTCGCGCAGCATGTGCCAGGGCACGATGTTGGCGTGATGCTCCATCTGGGTGACGACGATCTCGTCGCCCGGCCGGATCGACTGGCCGAGGCCCGCCGCCACCAGATTGATCGCCTCGGTCCCGCCCTTGGTCCAGACGATCTGGTCGGCGCTCTCGGCGTTCAGGTACCGGGCCACCGTCTCCCGCGCCGCCTCGAAGGCCTCGGTCGTCTCATTGGCCAGGGTGTGCGGCCCGCGATGGACATTGGCATAGCGGCCCTCCATCGCCGCCGTCAGGGCGTCGATCACCGCCCGCGGCTTCTGCGCCGAGGCGGCCGAGTCCAGATAGACCAGCGGCTTGCCGTTCACCGTCCGCGACAGGATCGGGAACTGCGCCCGCGCGGCGTAGGGGTCAAAGAGGGTCACAGGCGAGCCGTCAGCCATTCCCGCACCACCTCCCGCGCGCCCTCGTGCGCGATCCGGTCCACGACCTCGATCAGGAAGGCCTCGGTCAGAAGCGCACGGGCCTCGTCGGCGGGGATGCCGCGCTGCTGCATATAGAACAGGGCGCTCTCGTCCAGATTTCCGACCGTATTGCCGTGCGCGCACTGCACGTCGTCGGCGTAGATCTCCAGCTCGGGCTTGGCGTCGACCTCGGCCCGTTCGCCGAGGATCAGGGCGTGATGACCCATCCGCGCATCGGTGCCGTCGGCCCCGCGCTCGACGATGATCTTACCCTGGAAGACGCCACGCGCCGTGTCGCGCACCACGCCCTTGGTCAGCTGGCTGGTGACGCCGTCAGCGGCGACATGATCGACCACCGTGGTCAGATCGGCCTGCCGTTCGCCCGACAGCACATAGACCCCGTCCAGCCGCACCTCGGCACCGTGCGCCCGGTGGGTCACATGGGTCTCGAACCGCTGCAGCTTCCCACCGGTCGTCAGGATGGTCTGGCTGAAGCGGCCACCGGCCTCGACCCGCACCTGCGCCTGGCTGATCGAGAGAGCGTCGGCCGGTTCGTCGACCAGCACGACCCGCGTCACCTCGGCCCCGTGCGCCACGTCCAGCTCCAGCCGGTTGTGCGCAACATAGGCCGAGCCCTCACCCTCGTGGGTCTCGAGCAGCAGCAGCTTCGCCCCGGCCCGAGCCGAAAGCCGCGCCGTCAAGGCATGACCCGTGCCCGTGGCGCGCGAGATCAGGCGCAGCCGCACGGTCTTCTCGCCCGAGACCATCAGTTGCGTATCGTTCACCGCCCGGCCGTTGACGAACACCATGGCCTCGCCGCCCAGCGCCTCGAACGGCCCGCCGCCGACCAGCGGCACCGTCGCCGACGGCGAAGGCGCGGGTGCCTCACGCAGATAGCGGCGCAGGTCGCTGTATTTCCACGCCTCCACCCGGCGCGAGGGGAAGCTGGAGGCGTCCTTCAGATCGATGCGCGGCAGGGCGTTCACGCCGCCTCCATCGCATATTTGTCGTAGCCCTCGGCCTCGAGCTGCAGCGCCAGTTCCGGCCCGCCCGAGGCGACGATGCGGCCGCCGGCCAGCACATGGACCCGGTCGGGTTTGATATAGTCCAGCAGCCGCTGATAGTGGGTGATCACCAGCATGGCGCGGTCGGGACTGCGCAGCGCGTTGACGCCTTCCGACACGATCCGCAGGGCGTCGATGTCGAGGCCGGAATCCGTCTCGTCGAGGATCAGCAGCGACGGCTCCAGCAGGGCCATCTGCAGGATCTCCATCCGCTTCTTCTCGCCGCCCGAGAAGCCGACGTTCAGCGGCCGCTTGAGCATGTCGAAATCCATCTTCAGCGCCGTCGCCGCCGCCTTGACCAGTTTCAGGAAGTTCGGGGCCGAGACCTCCTCGTCACCGCGCGCGCGCCTCTGGGCGTTCAGCGCCGTGCGCACGAAGGTCAGGGCCGGGACGCCGGGAATTTCGATCGGATACTGGAACGACAGGAAGACGCCTCTGGCCGCCCGCTCGGCGGGTTCCAGACCCAGCAGGTCCTCGCCCTTCCACGACACGCCGCCCTCGGTCGCCTCATAGCCGGGCCGTCCGGCCACGGCGTAGCCCAGCGTCGACTTGCCGGCCCCGTTCGGCCCCATGATGGCGTGCACCTCGCCCGCCGGAACGTCGAGCGTCAGGCCCTTGAGGATCGGCTTGTCGCCGACGGAGACGTGGAGGTTGGAGATGGAGAGCAT